>SUWK01000116.1 GCA_015061525.1 Lentisphaerota bacterium | reverse complement strand
GAAAAGAGGTTTTTCCCCTCTCCCCAAACCCCACTCCCTTTTTCAAGAAAAGCGGAATTCTTTGTTGAGTTGCAACCGCACTTTTTTGTGCAAAAAAATGCCATGATGAGATAACAGTGCTTACGAGCAGCTCTATAAGGGTAAAGCATGAGTGCTTTACCCCAACATGTTGGGGTAAAGCATGAGTGCTTTACCCCAACATGTTGGGGTACAAACTTTTTCATTGTTTTTCTCCTTGTTTTAACGTTGCAGATCAATTTCTTTCAATAAATATACCCGGCACTCTCACATCGAGCGGCGGATGGAAACCATCATCCAGTTTCAATACCGTTTCCACTGCCATTCTCCCCATTTCACGGGCATCGGAACGGTACGTATAACGCAGTTTTGCCTCTCCTTCGACGGAATGGAAATCACCAAAACCAACAAATGGAGGACGCTTTTCTCCATTACTGTAAAAATGCGAGAGCAACCGGACCGCCGGTTCATCCTGCGAAAAGACCACCACATCCGGCTGACTTGTCTTTATATGTTCCACGATCACCGGGAACTTGCCGGAAAAATCCGTTTCATATTCAAAATCATAATTTTCCGCCAGCTCTTTGAACGCAGCGAAAAACTCCGACTCGTGCCGCAATATTTTCCAATGGCTGCACTGCCCGGCATAAAGAACCTTTGCAGCTTTCAGCTTACGGCAGAAATCCAGAATCGTCTTTACCGCATGACGGATATCATGCAGTACCGCCGGTTTATCCGGAAATGTCCGGCTCACCGTCACCGCCCGCACATCCGGCGACAATAGCAGATTCACCACCTCCGGCAGCAACTCATCGTGCATGAAAACCACCAGTGCCTCATCTTCCGCCAGACACCGCGAAGTATTGATGACATGTGCCGGATTATCCAGCACCTGAACAAACTCAACAGTCAGCTCCAAGCCGTACTCTTCACACTTTTCCCTGACACCGGCAACCAGTTCCGAACCGAATACCGCCTTTTCTCCGATAGCTTGCGGAGAACCGATCATCCGTATCTTGCGCACCGGCGCATTCGGGTGCGACAGACGGTACATTTCAGGGCGGTTTACAAAGAACCCCACCCCAGGTTCACAAATAATCAGACCATCATCCTGTAAAATTTTCTGCACATTAAAAGCAGTCATCAAACTGATGTTGAACATCGCACACAACTGCTTACGGGTGTAGAACTTCTCCCCAGTTGACAACTCGCCGCAGATTATCCGGTCACGCAGATTATCTGCAATGACACGGTATTTGCTGCGGCTCTTCATCTTTCATCCTTAATTTCAGAGGTGTACAGGGTGTATAATATCTTTTTTAATAAAATAGCACACAAAATCCGGATTGTCAATGGTACACCGATTATTTTTTCAAAAATCCGGCGACAGTGAACATTATTATTTGCAAGCGTTTGAAAAATCAGCAGAACGGTGTTATATTACCTGCATAATACATAATTTTATTATTTGAACAAAGGAGTTTGACCCTTATTATGAATTCTGAATACGATTTTTCCGCCATTGAGAAAAAGTGGCAGCGTTTCTGGGAAGACAATCACACTTTCCGTGCGGTCGATCTGGCTGACAAACCCAAATATTACTGTCTGGATATGTTCCCCTACCCCTCCGGTGCCGGACTCCACGTCGGTCATCCCGAGGGCTACACCGCCACCGATATCATCTGCCGCTACAAACGCATGAAAGGCTTCAACGTCCTGCACCCGATGGGTTGGGATGCGTTCGGTCTGCCCGCTGAACAGTACGCAGTGGATACCGGAACCCATCCGGCGGTCACCACCGAAAAAAATATCAACCACTTCCGCGAACAGATCAAATCCCTCGGCTTCAGCTATGACTGGGAACGCGAAATCAATACCACCGATGTCGATTACTACAAGTGGACACAGTGGATCTTTATGCAGCTCCACAAAAAAGGTCTTGCCTATCTGGATGAAGTCGCCGTCAACTGGTGCCCGGCTCTCGGAACCGTGCTTGCCAATGAAGAGGTCATCAACGGCAGAAGTGAACGCGGCGACCACCCGGTTGAACGCCGTCCGATGAAACAGTGGATGCTCAAAATCACCGAGTATGCCGAAAGACTGCTCAACGACCTCGATGATCTGGACTGGCCCGAGGGTATCAAAGAAATGCAGCGCAACTGGATCGGTAAATCCACCGGTGCCGAGGTCATTTTCAAAACTACCTGCGGCGAAAATGTTACCGTCTACACCACCCGTCCGGACACCCTTTTCGGTGCGACCTACATGGTGTTGGCTCCGGAACACCCGCTGGTGGATAAACTTACCACCGATGAGTGCCGCGCCGCTGTCAATGCCTACCGCGAAGCCGCCGCTATGAAAAGCGACCTCGCCCGTACTGAATCAACCGAAAAGACCGGTGCATTTACCGGTGCTTATGCCACCAATCCGGTCAACGGCGTACAGATCCCGATCTGGATCTCCGACTATGTGTTGATCTCTTACGGAACCGGCGCGATCATGGCAGTTCCCGCTCACGATACCCGCGACTTTGAGTTCGCACAAGTTTTCGGACTGCCGATCAAGTGTATCATTTCCCCGGATGCTGAAGCTGCCAAAGCCGAGGGTGTGGATATTGATGCCGTCCTCGCGGGCAAAGCCTGCTGGACCGGCGAGGGCAAACTCATCAACTCCGCCAATGATGACGGTCTGGATGTAAACGGACTTTCCGTCAAAGAATCCAAACCCGCCGCCACCAAATGGCTCGCGGAACGCAACATGGGCAAAGAGGCGGTAAAATACAAACTGCGCGACTGGCTCTTCAGCCGTCAGCGTTACTGGGGCGAACCGTTCCCCATCGTCCATTATGAAGACGGATCTGTGGAACTGGTCGATGAAAAAGATCTTCCCGTGGCTCTGCCGGAAATGCCGGATTTCAAACCCAGCGGTACCGGCGAACCCCCGCTTGCCAAAGCCGGACAGTGGCTCAACTATGTTGACCCCAAAACCGGACGCAAGGGCCGCCGCGAAACCAATACCATGCCCCAGTGGGCAGGTTCATGCTGGTACTATCTGCGTTACATCGACCCGAAAAATACTGAAGCGGCATGGGATAAGAAACTGGAAAAATACTGGCTCCCCGTCGATTTGTATGTCGGCGGTGCGGAACACGCTGTTCTCCATTTGCTCTACGCCCGTTTCTGGCACAAAGTCCTCTACGATCTGGGCTATGTCCACTGCAAAGAACCCTTTACCAAACTGGTCAATCAGGGTATGATCTTGGGTACTTCCTACAAAGACTCCCGCGGCGCACTGGTTCCGACCGATCAGGTGGAGTTCACTGCCGCAGGCCCGGTACGCAAAAGCGATGGAGAGGCTCTGGTGGAATTTCCCGCCAAGATGTCCAAAAGTCTGCGCAACGTGGTCAACCCCGACGATGTCATAGCCAAATACGGTGCAGACAGTATGCGTCTCTATGAGATGTTCATGGGACCGCTGGAAGCAGTCAAACCTTGGAACACTGCCGGTGTTGAGGGCGTTCACCGCTTCCTTAAAAAGGCTTACCGCGTGATCGGACTTACTCCGGTCGCCGATGTCCCCATGAGCAAAGAGATCGAGCGCACAGTTCATGCCGCGATCAAAAAAGTCGGTGCCGACCTTGAAACATTCGGCTTCAACACCGCCATCAGTGCCATGATGGTCTGTCTGAACGAACTTGCCAAGCTGGATACCCTGCCCCGGGAAGCTGCGGAAAAATTCGTGCTGCTGCTGGCTCCGTTTGCGCCGCACCTTGCCGAAGAACTTTGGGAAAATCTCGGTCACTCTGAAACTCTGGCTTACGAGAAGTTCCCCGAATTTGATGAAAAAGTTCTGGCGGTCAGTGAAGTTGAGATCCTCGTGCAGGTACTCGGCAGACCCAAAGCACGTCTGATGATGCCGGTGGATTGCGATGCCGACACTGCCAAAGCGATCGCACTTGCCGATGATGCGGTAAAAACTGCAATGAACGGAAAAGAACCCAAAAAAGTTATCTTCGTTCAGGGCCGTCTGGTCAACATCGTCATTTGATAAGAGGAGTGCATATGAAAATTTCCGCGTTTATCTGCGCAATAACAGCAGTGGTACTTTTTACCGGTTGCGAGGTGGTACATCTGGCAAACGGCAAATATGAGACCGGCATGTCCGGGCGCGGAGATTTTGCCGCTGTTTACGGAGATATGATCATCATCCGGCTGCGCAACCCCCATGATGAGACCGGTACTGAAAACGGTTACTGGGACTGGGGCGGCAAGTATGAAATCGAAGATGATAATTCACTGGTTTTGAAAATGGATCGGGAAACTGCACGGAACTGGAATTTCTATTACGGCATCCGCCGGGATGGGAACGCCATTTCCGTGACGGACTACCGGGCAGAAAAAACATTTCAGCTCAAACACGTACCGGCACTCCCGAAACGGAAAACCGATCCGGATGCCCCGATACCACCGGCGGCTTATCCGGCATATAATTAAAAAAAACAAATTGCGCCCGCTTAGCTCAGTTGGATAGAGCGGCTCCCTCCTAAGGAGCAGGTCGCGCGTTCGAATCGCGCAGCGGGCGCCATTTTTTATATTTAGCTCTGTTCCCGATATTGGTTGATGCCCTCCGTGGCATGTTCAACACACGGGTGCGAGGCGGTTGCCGCCGAGCGCGCAGTCCGCATGCGAATGTACTTTGCGAGCATTTCCATGCGAGCAAAGCCGACGCAACAAAT
>SUWK01000021.1 GCA_015061525.1 Lentisphaerota bacterium | reverse complement strand
CCTCCGCTCATCCTCGCAACATTTGTTGCGTCGGCTTTGCTCGCATGGAAATGCTCGCAAAGTACATTCGCATGCGGACTGCGCGCTCGGCGGCAACCGCCTCGCACCCGAGCGTTGAACATGCCACTGAGGGCATCAAAAAGAAAAACCCTGCGGATGTTACTCCACTTGGGTTTTGCCAAGCTTTTCTCAAAAGCGTCGATCAAGCCGCGACAGCGGAGCGGCGCGACAATCCGCTTTCTTTGCCAAGCTTTCTTTCTCGCGAAAGAAAGCGGAGTGGGGCGAGTGCCTTTGGCACTCTTTCCGGTCGCTCGCGGCTTATTGCTCGTCCTCCGCTCATCCTCGCAACATTTGTTGCGTCGGCTTTGCTCGCATGGAAATGCTCGCAAAGTACATTCGCATGCGGACTGCGCGCTCGGCGGCAACCGCCTCGCACCCGAGCGTTGAACATGCCACTGAGGGCATCAAAAAGAAAAACCCTGCGGATGTTACTCCACTTGGGTTTTGCCAAGCTTTTCTCAAAAGCGTTTTTTGGCTTTGCATTATGGTCAATGCCGCGCCTTGCGGGCGTCGCTCGCGCAGTCACATACATAGTATGCTCCTTTGCTTGCTCCTTGCAAAACCCGGCATTGCCGCATACTGCTGTGCCAAAAATAAAACGATCAAGCCGCGACAGCGGAGCGGCGCGACAGTTCACTTTCTTTGCCAAGCTTTCTTTCTTGCGAAAGAAAGCGGAGTGGGGCGAGTGCCTTTGGCACTCTTTCCGGTCGCTCGCGGCTTATTGCTCGTCCTCCGCTCATCCTCGCAACATTTGTTGCGTCGGCTTTGCTCGCATGGAAATGCTCGCAAAGTACATTCGCATGCGGACTGCGCGCTCGGCGGCAACCGCCTCGCACCCGTGCGTTGAACATGCCACAGAGGGCATCAAAAAGAAAAACCCTGCGGATGTTACTCCACTTGGGTTTTGCCAAGCTTTTCTCAAAAGCGTTTTTTGGCTTTGCATTATGGTCAATGCCGCGCCTTGCGGACGTCGCTCGCGCAGTCACATACATAGTATGCTCCTTTGCTTGCTCCTTGCAAAACCCGGCATTGCCGCATACTGCTGTGCCAAAAATAAAACGATCAAGCCGCGACAGCGGAGCGGCACGACAATCCGCTTTCTTTGCCAAGCTTTCTTTCTTGCGAAAGAAAAATCCAGCGGGCGTTCTTCCACTGAGTTTTTTGCAAAGCTTTTTTTCAAAAAAGCGTCGATCAAGCCGCGACAGCGGAGCGGCGCGACAATCCGCTTTCTTTGCCAAGCTTTCTTTCTCGCGAAAGAAAGCGGCTTTGCTCGCATGGAAATGCTCGCAAAGTACATTCGCATGCGGACTGCGCGCTCGGCGGCAACCGCCTCGCACCCGAGCGTTGAACATGCCACTGAGGGCATCAACCAATATCGGGAACAGAGCCAAACAGAAATGCCAGTCGCTGTTCGCAGGTGATCTGCAGTATTTGGTCAAGGATCAGCCCGAAATCGCCCTCCATGATCTTGGGCAGATCAAAAGATGAGATATTGAACCGGTGGTCAGTGACACGGTTCTGGGGAAAATTGTAGGTGCGGATACGTTCACTGCGATCACCGGTGCCGACCTGTGAACGTTTGTCAGCGGCAAGTTTTTCCTGCTCCTGCTGCTGTTTGTGTTCAAGAAGCCGGGCGTAAAGGATCCGCAGGGCGATCTCTTTATTGCGGTGCTGGGATTTTTCCTGCTGGCTGGCGACAGATAATCCGCTGGGTATATGGGTGACCCGAACCGCAGAATCGGTGGTGTTGACGCACTGACCGCCCGGGCCGCTGGAACGGAACACATCGAAACGCAGCTCTTCCGGCTTGATATTCAACTCCACAGCTTCAGCTTCCGGCATGACCGCGACTGTGACCGTGGAGGTATGGATCCTGCCCCCTGCTTCTGTGGCGGGGACACGCTGAACGCGGTGGACGCCGCTTTCAAATTTCATTTTGCTGTAAACATCGCACCCGGAAAGCGAAAATGAAACATCTTTCACTCCGCCGAGATCGGTATCTGTCTGATCGAGGATCTCGATTTTCCACTGCTGCGATTCGGCAAAATGCGTGTAGGCGCGGAAGAGTTCTCCGGCGAAAAGTGCCGCTTCATCTCCCCCGGCGGCAGGTTTGATGCCGACGATGATGTTTTTTGCATCGTTGGGATCCGGCGGCAGCAGAGAGAGCTGGATCTTCTTTTCCAGAAGTTCAGTTTCTCCGGTAAGGGCGGTGATCTCTTCTTCCAGCAGCGCACGCATTTCACTGTCGCTTTCCACCGCGAGCAGTTCGCGGTCGGAGCTGATGCTCTGCAGTGCGTTTTGCCAACGGTCAAAATCAGCAAAAAGAGCAGTAAGTTTGCTCAACTGCTGACTCAACTGCCGGAAACGGGACATGTCGTTGAAAATTTCCGGCGAAGAGAGGGTGCTTTCCAGTTCCTTCGCAGAGGAACGGAGCTTGTCTACATAGTCTGATATGTCTGCCGGAGTCATAGAGTTCAATACCAAAAAAAGGCTTGCCGGTTCAGGCAAGCCAATGGGTGCAAAGGTGAATTACGCTTTTTTGTAACGGCGGTTGAATTTGTCGATACGACCGGCGGTATCAACAAATTTCTGCTTACCGGTGAAGAACGGGTGACATTTGGCGCAGATACCGACTTTGTACTCTTTGCGGGTGGATTTGATGTTCCAGGTCGCACCGCAGGCGCAGGTCACGACGGCATCACCGTATTCGGGATGGATCTCTTTTTTCATTGTTCAATCTCTCTTTATGTTGATAATTTGTCAATAAACATGTCAAAGTAAGAATATACACCAACTTTTTACTTTTTCAAGTTTTCTGTGCCGCTTTTTTGCAATATTTTGCGGTTTTTCCGAACACTCCCGGAACCGTTACTTCTGCATTTCCCGCGCAACGTCGTGAATGATCTCTTCCAGAGTATGTTCCGGCTTCCAGTTGACCAGCTCATACAGTTTGCCGGTTGACGGTTTGCGCCGCCGCATATCTTCAAAACCTTTGGAGTACGCCTTTTCGTAAGGTATATACTCAATTTCCGAGCTGCTCTTCAATTCTCTGATGACCAGTTCTGCAAGCTCTTTTATGGTGATGAGCCGGTCGCTGCCGATGTTGTAGATATTGCCGATACTGCGGTCGTCATCCAGCAGCAGCAGCAGCGCGCGCACCACGTCGGCAACGTGACAGAAACAACGCGACTGCCCGCCGTCACCGTAAACTTTCAGCGGAGTTCCGGCAAGCGCATTGGCAACGAACCGCGGCACGACCATGCCGTATTTGCCGGTCTGACGGGGGCCGACGGTGTTGAAAAAACGCACCACTGTACCGCGCAGACCCATCGCCTGATGGTACGCCATCAGATAAAATTCATCCAGCAGTTTACTGCAGGCGTAACTCCAGCGCGAGTGGTACGGCGAACCGATGAGCAGATCATCGCTTTCACAGAATTTGTCATTTTCCGATTTGCCGTAAACCTCGCTGGTCGAGGCGATGAAGAGCCGTTTGTCAAACTCTGCAGCGGCCTTGACCACATGTGCCGAACCGTCAATATTGGTCTGGATGGTATGCACCGGATCATTGACCACCAGTTCCACGCCCACCGCAGCGGCGAGGTGAAAGACGGCATCGGCAGCTTTTACCAGTTCCCGGAGCTTTTCCGGTTCACGGGAAATATCCATTTCCACGACTTCGGCACTTTTACCGTCAACACTGCGCAGATTGCTGCGTGATCCGGTGGAGAAATTATCCGCCACCACAACCTGATCGCCGCGTTTGAGCAGAGCTTCGGTCAAATGACCGCCGATGAAACCGGCTCCGCCGGTGATAAGGATCTTCATTTTGCCTCCGGGGATTGTTTTTTGCGGTAGAGCTTCTCAAAGATCAGCATGATCGGGCCGGAAAAGATGTACGCGATCGTGAGAAATGTCAGACCGTTGACCCGGAATACTGCGATCACCGCCGCCATAAAGACCACCAGCGGCAGTTTTTTACGGTTGCGGCGGATGGACATCAGCCATTTGCCCGCGTGGATATACGGTACTGAACTGTTCATCAATATACCCAGAATAGCGGAATACGCCGGAAGTACCCATGCGGCAATGCGCAGTTTTTCCGCCGAAAGACCTCCGTTGGCGTAAAGAAAAAACACCGCCACACAGACCGCTGCCGCAGCTCCGGGGGAGGGAAGGCCGGAAAAGTTTTCCGAACTTTTGGTTTTGAGTGTCGCATTGACATTGTATGTTGCCAGCCGCAGTGCCGCTCCGCCGATGTATACCGAGCAGAGCAAATAGACATACGCATGCTGCCAGAAGCTCATATCCCAGTTGAAAAAACATCTTGACGCTGTTGCCACCATCACCGCCGGTGTCACCCCGAATGTCACCATGTCGGAAAGCGAATCCATCTGGATGCCGTGCAGACTTACCGCATTGAGCAATCGCGCGGCAAAACCGTCAAAAACGTCAAAAATCATTGCCGAAAAAATCATTATGGAACAGATCACAAACAATTTTATCGCCTGTTCCACCGGGGTCGCCTGACTTATCGGCAGCAGCAGCAAAATCGCGGCAAATCCGCACAGTGAGTTGCATATCGTCAGAAAATTCGGAATATGTTTCAGGAACTTTGCCTTTTCCACCAGAATCTGTGATTTCTTTTTCATTATTCTTTCTTCATGTTAAATCTGTTTTTTTAAATCAAACCGCCGGCACAGGCGCATCAGCTTTGTCCGGCATGTGCTTTTTTTTGCAGAAGACAGCAAACGTTACACTGCTTAATATAATCCCTCTCAATGGATTTTACAACTTGCCCTGCGATTTTCCTTTGATGAAACTGCGGGATTTCAGCGATTCAAAGCTCTCATTTTCCCGGCATTTCAAAACTCCCTGCTCATAACACAGCCGGTCGAATCTGCCGTTCAATATGCACCGGATGTCCCATTTCAGCTCTTTTTTCGCCGCTTTCATATGCGGCAGCAGCGCGGTGATGCAGTTGGCTTTCAGCAGATCGTAAAACTCCGGCGCATGGTAAATATCATGGGTTTTACCGATTATTCCGCGCAGGATCTGCTGCACTTCAGCTGCGGAAAATGTGGTGTCATAAACGTAAAGATCTTCGCCGCGTATACGGCTGCGCAGATCGAAAAGATCCCCGGTATCGCTCAATATAAAGAGCAGCTCCTGCTGTTTGCACAAACATGTGAATGGTTCCCGGTCAACTCCTGCCGGTGTGCGCGGTTCAACGGAAACTGTCAGTTCCCTGCCGTCGGAAAAGATGAAATTGAGCATCGTATGCGCCGCCAGATCCATATTGTTCCAGTAGACCATCGCCAGCTGCATCGAGTGTGCTTTTGAGAATGAAAATGTTTCATTGACGAAACGGTCATCATAGCTCTCATCGCGTTCATCGTAATCGTCCTGATAACGGTTTTTCCGCAGGTCGATCACCTCAAACGTGTCATCATCAAGGTACTTTATCTGCGGTTTTACTGCAAATACCCGCTGAAACTTCACATCTTTGAATTGCTCTGCCGGAGTGAGCATGGCAAAATACATGGCAAATGTCACTTCCAGTATCAGCAGCATGATATGGAAACTTTTCGCCCGGAAACCCATGATGAAAAGTACCACCGCCAGACACTGCACTGTCCCCGTCAGTACACGCGGCACCTTATTCAGCACCACCGGAAGTGCGGCGAACATCCATATCCCGGCTGTCAGTACTGCCAGCGTCAGAATAAATGATAAAATTGTTAAAACCTTTTCCGGAATACTCTTCATTTTTTCTCCGATTCGAGATGGATCTTCAAAATACGTTTTATCTCCTGTATCGCCAACGGATTCTGCTGAACACTGTGACCGGATTTGACCACGATCTCACTGTCTGCACAATCCAAATGGCTGCTGTTGTAGGAAACCACGCCGTCAGTACCGCCGGGAACTCCGCGTTTTTTGTTGTTGCCGATGACCGAATGGCAGGGGATATCCGGAGCCATCGGCAGGGCGTTGAGCAGTTTCAATGCCGGACCGCTGGGCGAAAGATTGTCGATGCCGTTGTAGTTTCTGCGGATGTGCGGAACTCCGGATTTGTGTGATAGAATTATTTGCAAGTTGTTGTCTATCAAATATGACGGTAATTTTATCAGCGATGAGGCAAGTTTGCCGTACCAACTGACTGCCAGATCGGAACCCCGGTGCGGCACGGCGATGAAAATCACCCTTTTGACCGATGGTACCGGGGAGAATATCAATGTTTCACGGAAGACCGGATGGGTGGTGTCAAAGTTTTCCCGGTAGGCTTTGGTGCCGATGAATTTTTCCAATATTTCATCATTTGATTCCGCTATCTGCAGCCGGGAGATCAGACCGCCCATGCTGTGACCGATAAGTATCATCCGGTCAAATCTCGTCAGATCATGGCCGTCGCGCCGGAGCCGCTCGCGTTCTTTGAGCAGTGATTGACGCAGCTGTCTGGCGGAAACGAAGATCGGATTGCCGCTGGAATAGGAAAATCCCATGAAACGGTAATGTTTGCGCAGTTCCGGATCGCTCTGGAGCGTGTTGATCATCTGCAGCCAGGTGCGTACATCCGACAGCAGTCCGTGAACCAGTACCACCGGGATCCGGTTGTCATGGTGCGGTTCAAGGTGATACAATCCATCGGCTTTGCCGGTCAGATCGATCTGGAACGTTCTTTCGAGGAAGCCGAATACCGGCGGTTCTTTGACCATATATGCCAGCGGAGTGGAAAAATCCTGCGCAAATGGGATCTGAACATTATTTATCTGCACCTCATCCACCGAACGCGAGTCGATGTAGTGCAGCCGTGCCCGGTAACGCTGAGCTGCGGAACTGCTTTCGATTTTGAATGCCAGTGTCGCCGGGATGACCTGACCTTCAGCAAAGGTGGTTTCGGGAATGGCATCTTTTTCCAGTTCGCAAACCAGCGGCACGCCGATGCCGAAACGACGGCTGTTGTGGGTGAGATTGACCGGACGGTAGTCGGAACAGAGCAGAAATTTGAGGATATGTTTCTCTTTGACCGGCAGAGAGTATGCCGGTTTGGCAAAATGGATGACCTGTCCGCCGGAAGCGGTCAATTCAAAGGTTCCGTGCGTATGCAGTGACCGCTGCTGCAGAAACGAAAACAAATTTGTCAATGCCAGGTTGTAGCACTTTACCGCCACGATCGCTTCAGGGTCAAAGAGTTTGGAGGAACGGTTCTTGAGCAGTTCTTCAAGGTATTTCTGGACGTAGAGCAGCGTGGTCAGGTCATAACGGACGGCTGTTTCCGGGGTGTCGCGATAGTGTGCCGCCAAAAGCTGCGAGGTTTCCGCAATGGTGATGAGTACTTTCGGTGAAGGATCTTCGCTGCAGAGTTTTTCCAGTTCATAGATGAATTGTTCCGGATCAGAGAGCATTACGGAATTGAGCAGATGATTACTCAGAAAGTTGGTCGTATTGGCACTTAAATCACCGTGAAAAACAAAGGAATCCTCATATCCTGCCCTGCCGGATGCTCCGACTTCCCTGATGCTGACATCACTGCTGCAGCCGCAAAACAGTGTCGCGGCAATCAGGAGGATGGATATGGGAAAAAATGATATATTTTTCATGATATCCCGCGTTCTTCGGTGGATTGTCCGGCGGTGAACCCGTGATAGATCATCGGGATGATGTACTTGGCAACTGATGCGGTCGGCAGAGAGAAGATCATGCCGGGAATACCGGCGAAAAGTGCGCCGAGCAGAACGACGATGATGGTTTCCAGCGTATTCAATCCCAGCGAGTCGCCGATGACAGCGGGATAGAGGATGAATTGCTCAATGATACCGTTGTAGATCAAATAGCATATCACGATCGCCGCGATCATCTCCACAGTCGCTCCTCCGGCGGCGATGGAAACGGTCAATGTCAGCACGCAGGAGATCACCGGCCCCAGATAGGGCAGGGCGATTCCGCATCCGGCGATCATGCCCAGCGGCAGGAAAAACGGTACGCCGAGGAAGAAGAAACAGATCGTGTAGACCGTGGAATCCACCAGGATCAGCGTGATGTAGCCTTTGAGCCAGCGGCGCAGACGGAAGAGTATACCGTTGATGATCCGGCAGGTGTCCTCAACGACTTTTTCCCCGGCATCCGGCAGCCAGACTCCGTTGAAAATATTCCGCACCACATATTCACTGCCGGATTTTTTCTCTTTGTTTTTCGCGTGGAACTCCGCAAATTTCAGCAGGAATAACAGCGCGAAAAAGATGGTCAGCAGAATATCGCAGACAACTGCCGCTGCGGTGGAGAATATCCGGGTGACGGTTTCACCGATATCGCCGCGGCTGTTGATTATTCCGGCGGTGATCTTTTCCCGGAACGCCGGATCTTTGAGCATCTGTTCCAGATAGTTCAAACCGGTTTGTGCCAGCGGGATACCTTCAAAACTTTGCCGCAGTTTTTCCAATACATAATCCGAACGCGACACCCCGCCGCCGTTGTTGCTCATCAGCCGTTCCTGTTCCCACTTTTTTACCGACTGCTGCAGATCGTGCATATAGTGACCGGTCAGTTTGACCAATCCGGTACATGCAGCGGTGAAGATCAGAAACGCACTTAAAACGGTCAATGCGACCGCCTGACGGATGATCCTGCTGTCAACCTGACCGGATACTTCCGCCGGAGCCGGAGCCGGAGTCTGGGGATCGCCCTGCCGGGTGAGCAGACCGGAAAGTTTTTTCAGCGGCAGAATGAGCAGTGAGATGAATTTCGTTGCCCCGTAGACGGGATTGAGTTTGTGACGCAGACATTTTTCAAAGAATTTTTCCAGCGGCATCAGAATACATGCCAGAAGAATGCCGAAGATCACTGACTGCAGATACTTCGCTGTCAGAACGAATATCAGCAGTATCACCAAAGTGGCGAGAATACTGCAGCTGGAGTTGCGCAGGTGCTGTTTGCGCTTTTCGGAGTCTCCGGTATCGCGCAGAAAATTTTCAAACTCCTCCTCTTTCATACCCAGAGTAAGAGAGGTTTCTTTCAAAAGTTCAGGGGAACGGCCGGCGGTATTGAGCGTCACCGCCAGAGTGATGATGAATTCCGCAATGCGGACTGCTTTGCTTCCGGCGGCGGTACGCAGAACCGTGCAGGCATCACTCAGTGCCATCGGTTCGATATCCATGATCTCGGCGGCGTGGGAACCGGCGGTCTGATGATCGAAATACTCCGCCAGCAGTTTGCGGTAAACGCCTTTGGCGGTTTCGTCGATCCGGCCGTCTTTGATCATGAACGGGCGTACGAGCGACTGGAATGCCAGACGGTATTGTCCGGCATTTCCATCGTGCTGACCGCCGAAAACCATTTCGGTAACTGTCAGAAATTTTTCCCGGAGATTCCGGCTGATATTGATATTGTGCCGGAATCCCCAGAATTGTTTCAAACGTTCCAGTGTTGTCATGATTATTCAGCGACTTCCACGCTCTTGTTTCCGGCAACGACTTCGCCGATGTGTTCGGCAGTGTAGCCGTTGGCACGGATGATCTCCAGCGCACGGGCTTCGGCATCGGCGGGAACGAACCAGACCATACCGACACCCATGTTGAAAACGCGGTACGCTTCAGTGTGACTGACGTTGCCCTCTTCAACCATGAGTTTGAAGATCGGGGGCACCGGCAGCGCGGAAGGATCGAATTTCACGGAAACATCCGACGGCAGGATACGCGGAACATTGTCGTAAAGTCCGCCGCCGGTGATGTGGGCGATACCATCCAGAGCCAGACCCTCATTCATCGCCTGCCGGATGGCGGGATAGTAACAGATATGCGGGTGCAGCAGAGCTTCGCCGACGGTTTCACCGAGGCTGTCCACGTAGGTTTTGGCAGTGTATTTGCCGCTGTCAAAGAGGATCTTGCGGGCAAGACTGAAACCGTTGGTATGCGGGCCGTTGGAGGCGATACCGATGGCGACGTGTCCGGGGCGGATCTTTTCACCGGTGATGATTTTGCTCTTTTCCACGATACCGGTGATGACACCGACCAGGTCAAAGTCGTTGCCGTACATACCGGGCATTTCGGCAGTTTCACCGCCGAGAACGGCGCATCCGGCGGCTTTGCAGGCTTTGGCGATACCGCCGAGGACTTCTTCATAGAGCGGGGAACGCAGTTTGCCGATGCCGATGTAGTCGAGGAAGTAGACCGGTTCGGCACCCTGCACGGAAATATCGTTGATACAGTGGTTGACGATATCCATACCGACGGTGTCGTATTTTTCCATCATCGCAGCGACCATGAGTTTGGTACCCACGCCGTCGATACTGGCGACCATCACGGGTTCCTTGTATTTGGCAAGGTCGATCTGGAAAAGTCCGCCGAATCCGCCGATGGGGGTGAGCATTTCCGGACGGCGGGTGCTGCCCAGATCAGCTTTGACCCGGTCAAGGAGGGTGGTTGCCAGGTCGATATCAACACCAGCTGCTTTGTAGAGTTCACTTTTAGCCATTTGTTTTCCAATCCTTATGTAAAATTATCACAGATTCCAGAATTTCTTGGTGCCGCTGTACGCCATGCGTTCGGCAAGGTCAAAGGCGATCTCAGCGGGCATCTGACCGCGTTCGACCAGATTGCCAAGCACGTCGGACATCACCCGGCGGAACATCTCAAAACGCGAACCGTAGCTCAAAAGTTTGCGGGAGTCGGAAACCATACCGGCAAAGTTGCTCAACGTATCCGTGGAACCGATGTATTCCAGCTGACGGTGCATGCCGATTGGGGTGTCGAGCAGCCACCATGCCGAACCGAGAGCGACTTTGGCTCCGAAAGCACGGCTGATGGTGGCCAGTGTTCCCTGGTGGGAGGCTTCCAGACAGTAGAGAACCACCTTCAAGCGGTCATCAAAGCGGTTGAGGAAGCTGCAGAGTGCCGGAGCATAATCCAGATAGTGACTGCTGATATCGCCGCCGACATCCGGACCCAGAGCGTCAAAGAGCGTGGCGCGCACGTCGCGCACGGCTCCGAGGTGCAGCTGGGTGACCCAGTCGGTCTGACTGTTCAATTCAGCGGCTTCAGCGAGGATGTAGCCCATGAAGGCGTTGACCTCTTCCAGCGTAAGGCTTTCCTCTGCCATCGCTTTGCGGAATACGCGATCGGCGGTTTTTTCATCAATATCCGCGAAAACCGGATATTCAAGACCGTGGTCACTGGCGCGGCAGTTGCGTTCGGCAAAGTAGTCGTGGCTCATTTTGAAAGCATCGACCAGATCGCGCACGCTGTTGAGGGTGATATTGAAACGGGCAGCGACCTGATTCATATACGGCCGCCACGCCGGGGCGAAGATCTTCATGGCTTTGTCGGGCCGCCACGTCGGACGGATGAGGACTCTGCCGAAAGCGGCGTTGGCTCTGGCGTGATCTTCCAGCGTGTCGATCAGATCGTCGGTTGAACTCATCACTTCCACATTCAGCGGACCGGTGAGCAGGGCCTGCGGACGGTAGGCATCGGTGGCAAGTTTGGCATTGACGGTGTCAAAGATCTTTTTGCCGGTCTTTTCAGAGAGGAGTTCTTCAATGCCGAAGTAGCGTTTGAGGTCAAGGTGGATCCATTCGTAGACCGGGTTTCCGGCGACTTCGGGGAAAATTTTGGCAAGTGCGAGGAATTTTTCCTCATTGGAGGCGGTTTTGCCGGTGATGAGAGTTTCCGGCACGCCGCGTTTGCGCATCATCTCCCAGACGTAGTGGTCGGTGGCGGCGAAGAGCTGCCAGGCATCGCTGTAACAGTTGTTGTCGGCGATCTCTTTGACGTTGGCGTGGTTGTGGGGGTCGACGACCGGCAGGGATTTAACGGTGTCAAAGATCTGCAGACCGGCAGCATTGCCGATCAGGTAATTTTTATCCATAAAAGCCATTTTTGTTTAACTCCTTATATTTTGCTTGATGTTGCTTTATCCGGTTCGGTTGCTCAGACATTCACGCTGTCGCCGCTTTTGATGGCATCTTTGTTTGCTTCAAGCAGCGGACGGACAACTTCGGCGAGGAACGCTTCGACCTGTTGCGGAGCGCGCCCGATGAATGCCGAGGGATTGATGATGGTGTCAAAGTCATCTTTGATGGCGGCAAAAGCCGGATCATTGCGCAGACGGTCGATGAGGTCGTTGTCCAGACCCTCTTCCTTGACGCGGCGGCTGGCTGCCATGGAGTGTTCGCGGATGACTTCGTGCAGTTCCTGACGGTCACCGCCGTGTTTGACCGCCTCCATGAGGAGGTTTTCGGTAGCCATGAAGGGCAGTTCGGCATTGATGTGCTTGGCGATGACTTTTTTCCAGACCTGCAGACCGTCGGTGACGTTGATGAGAATGGAGAGGATGACATCGGTGGCAAGGAACGCTTCGGGCAGGACGACGCGGCGGTTGGCGGAGTCGTCAAGGGTGCGTTCAAACCACTGGGTCGCGTGGGTCATGGCGGCGTTGCCGGGCAGATTCATGACATAGCGGGCAAGTGAGGTGACGCGTTCGCTGCGCATGGGGTTGCGTTTGTAAGCCATGGCACTGGAACCGACCTGTTTTTTGCCGAAAGGCTCTTCAACTTCCTTCATGCTCGCCAGCAGCCGGATATCGGTCGCCATTTTCGCCGCACTCTGGGCAATGCCGGAGAGGGTGGACAATACGAAGTAGTCGACTTTTCTGGTGTAGGTCTGACCGGAAAGCGAGATCACGCGGTCAAAACCCATCGCTTTAGCAACGTCTTTTTCCAGTTGGCGGCACTTGTCATGGTCGCCGTCAAAAAGTTCGAGGAAACTTGCCTGGGTACCGGTGGTGCCTTTGACACTGCGGAAAGGCAGTTCGTTCATTTCGCGGTCAAGACGTTCAAAGTCGAGGACGAAATCCTGCAGATAGAGGGCGAAACGTTTGCCCAGAGTCGTGAGCTGTGCCGGCTGGAAATGGGTGAATCCGAGCATGGGCAGAGCGCGGTTTTCTTCGCAGAAGTCCGCAAGGTTGGCAATCAGTTTGAGCAGTTTTCCCCGGATGACGGCAAATGCTTCTTTGGTCTGGAGCAGCTCGGTGTTGTCGGTGACAAAACAGCTGGTGGCACCGAGGTGGATGATGGGGGCGGATTCCGGACAGAGTTCGGAAAGGGCGCGGATATGGCTCATGACGTCGTGACGCAGCTCTTTTTCAAGCTCGGCAACACGGTCGAAGTCGATATCATCCTGATGTGCGGCAAGACCGGCGATCTGCTCATCGGTGATCGGCAGGCCCAAAGCCTTTTCACAGGTGGCGAGGGTCAGCCAGAGCTTGCGCCAGGTAGCGTGTTTGTGCTGGGGCGACCAGATGAAACTCATCTCTTTGCCCGCGTAGCGGTCGGTGAGCGGATTGCGGTAAACGCAATTTGCAGGATCGTTAATCATGAAAAAACCTCTTTATCTTTAAGTGATGCATAAAATTCATCTTATATAATTTAAACTGTTAAAGCAATTTTTGCAAGCCCTTACTTTTCTTTTGCCGCTTTCTTTTGCAAAAAAGAAAGCTTGGCAAAGAAAATGAACTGTCGCGCCGCTCCGATGTCGCGGCTTGATCGACGCTTTTTTGAAAAAAAGCTTTGCAAAAAACTCAGTGGAGTAACACCCGCTGGTTTTTTCTTTTTTTGTGGGGTGGTTCGGCTCTGCGGGCTGCCGCCCTCCGTACTCATCCGTACCCATCCGTACTCATCCGTACTCATCCGTACTCATCCGTACCCATCCGTACCCATCCGTACACCGGCTGTCGCTCACCCCGGCATAAGCAGTTCATCGCGCCGGGAAAACGGACGGCAGAAACGGATGATCCTGTCGGAAAGTTCCGCCATACCGCTGTAGTTGTCTTTCCGGCAGTGCGGACAGGGCACGACACACAAGCAGCGCCTGCCGTCGTAAACTCCGGGATCGACCGGGAACTCATCGCTCTGATAGTTGCCGGTATCCAGAACGTATACGGTTCCGGAATTTTCACAAAATCCGCAGGAAACACAACTCTTCTTCTGCTGACGTTTCCGCTCCCGGATATTTTCGTACTCCCTGCGGAACTGCCACAAATTGGGCATAAGAACAAAGCTGTCTTTCTCCTTTGCCGGATTGTACTTTTCCGCGAGGCTGTTCACCGCTTCCAGAGCTGTATCACGGTCACACGCTGAAATATATTCGTTCCACACACCCAGCACCTCCCGGTCGATCCTGCCGATCAATGCGAGCCACGTTGAATAAAACTCCTGCCACTGCATAACTTTTCCTCCTTACTCCGGGCGGTTCCACGTTGCCGGATCCATCGGATTAAAACCGTTTTTTGCCGGTGAGTGCGGCGGTTTGCGTACCCAGACTGCCGGATCACACTTGTACGTCCCTTCCCGGATGAACTTCACCGGATCACTGACAAAGCGTTTTTCTTCCCACGTTTCCACTGCCGATGCGTAGGCTTTAACTCCTGCAACTATTTCGTCAAGTATCTCCGGTACCGGTCGATCCTGATCCTCTGCCAATTTTTCCGCAACGGCACTTATCGTCTTATCTCTCTGTGCCGGACGGCAGGACGGATAACTTTTCACTATCTCATCCACGGCACTGTAAAACTGCTCTTTCTCCAAAACAATGACCGCCTCCCGGGTTTCATCAGAGGGAGTGTTATTGTTACTGTGTTTGTTATTGTTATTGTTATTGTTATTGTTATTGTTATTGTTATTGGCTTGTTTTGCTTCTTTTGCCTGATTTGCTTGTTTTGCCTGACTTGCTATTCCGCCCTTTCTGCCGGCTTCCTGCCTTGCACTGCAGGCTGCTGCGTAGCGTTTGCAATCGTAATCTATTGCCTGTTTGAAAAATATCCAGCCGAACTGCAGATGTTCCGGAATGTCAACTGATTCATTCCCGAAAGCATACTTCCGCATTGCCGATACGATCGTCTGCATATCTTCCGGAGTCAATGCCAACAGCGCATCCAGCTGGTTGACGTGAACGATAATGGTCTCTTTTTTCTTGCTCATAGTGTGTACCCTCCAATGGTAAAAAATTGCTCTCTCTATATATATGCTCTATTGTAAACATGCCGCGCGGGCTTTTTTGGGGGAGGGCGGGGGTGGAGGTACGGATGGGTACGGATGGGTACGGATGGGTACGGATGGGTACGGATGGGTACGGATGGGTACGGATGGGCGATAGCCCGCCAGAGCCGAACCACCACTGAGGTTTTGCTAAGCTTTTTTCAAAAGCGTCGATCAAGCCGCGACAACGGAGCGGCGCGACAGTTCATTTTCTTTGCCCAGCTTTCTTTTTTGCAAAAGAAAGCTGGCTTGACAAAAGTGCTTTTCCGGGGTATATTGTGTGCAAAGGAGAAATTGATTTATGCGTTGTGAAATCGTTTTACTGGTGGAAAATCTTGATATCTGCCGTTATTTTTACCGCAGTACATTGAAACTTGGTGAACCGGTGTTTGACAGTAACTTTCAAGTGGAGTTTCTGTTGAACAGAGACACATTTCTGGTATTGGAAAAGTGTACTTCGCCCTACTTGGAACACTCTTCAAGTGCGTGCAGTTTCATGTTGGAGGTCAACGATCTGCCGGAATTGATCAAACATCTTGAGCGCGAGTGCTGTCCGGTGGATGAAGCGTTCCGCACCGGTGGGAAAAAAGCCTTCCGGGTCAGTGATCCGGAAGGCAATAAAGTTCTGCTCTGTCAGGCGCAGTGAGACGGTATCTTATTCCAGATCCGGGTCGATCTCGCTGTCAGCTTTGTTTACACGCGCTTTGATATTCTGCTCATTTGCATCCACATCGCCGACGGGCTGCAGCTCTTTCTGCAGTTCAGCCTGGAGTTTCTGCATGATTTGCTGGAGCAGTTTTGCCAGTTGCGGATCGCCGCTGATGAGCCATTTGATGTCATTGTTTTCTTCGCTGCCGGTCATGGTCATCTGCAATCCGGCGTCGCTGTTTTGGTCAGTGCTGAATCTGACCAGTTTGCCGTCGGAATTGTCAACGGAGAAATTGATTCTTTTGAATCCGGCGAAAGAGGAAAAGTGTATCGCCAGTTCTTCAAAGAGCATCGCTTTGAGTTTGTTCAAGAGAGCGGTTCTGCTGTTGTCGTCGTCACGGAATACTTCGCTGTTCTTGAGCATTTCAATGCCTCCGGCGATCAGCGTGAAACTTTCCGGGTGGATCAGGTGGCGGCTTTTGAAAAGCAGTGCCAGCAGCAGTTCCTCACTGCGCGCGGCAAAATCCGCATTGTCGATCAGGGCTTTGCGTTTGCTGTTGAAGTCCGGGGTCTGGATGACGGAGTGGATTTTCCACTGCTCATTTTCTTTTTTCGCTTTGTAAATATTGTGTGCGGTGTAGTGCGCGGAAACTGTCTGTACACAAATTTCCGCTTCACTGTCTGAAGAAAAGAGGATCATTACGATCGAAGAGGTGCTTCCTTTGGCGTTGCTCCGGTTGTGCTGGATATCTTCAATAAGCTGATTGGCGAAAGTGTCGGCAGTGTATTTTTTGATCTCTTCCTGATCGGAGGCGGCATAAGCCTTGAGAAATGCTTCGGCAAGAGTTTTGACCTCATCCACATCTTTACCGGCATTTTTGTCATTCAGACCGTTTTTGATCAGCTCCTGTTTGAGTTTTTCGAATTGTCCGGCGAAGACCCGGCAGTTTTCCGTAAAGGGCATGATGGTCATGGCGGCGTTGTCCGTCAGCAGATTTTTGCTGATGCCGGAAATTTTCCACATGAGTTTATCCTCCGTCATGGTGACAGTGCCCTTTTCCCCCATGCGTTCCAGGGGGAAAACCACATCGCTGCCGGAATTTTCCGGTGCGGATACTTTATTGACCGCCTGCAGGCGCAGTGCGGCAGGGATACCGTCGGCAAACTCCCCGGCAAGTTTTTCATCAAGGTAACTTTTCGCCAGATCTGTATCACCGTGGTTCAAAGCATTAAGGAACTCATCCAGATAAATTTTTGCTCCCGGCAGCGGCTGTTTGCTGAAAGTGCTGAAAAGATAATTGGCGTCCTGACGCATCATTACGATACGGATGGTGTAATCTTTACCGTCCTCACCTTTTACAGAAGCGAAAATGTCGGCACGGTCGGGGTTTTTCATCCTGACGGAAGTCTCTTCAAAAGCTCCGGTAAGATTGATCAGAATGTCGCGCAGTTGTTTCGGTATCCTGCTGCTTTTGATCATCTCTGAAGTGTACTTTCTTTCAAGAAATGACATTGCCGAATCGATATCGTTTTTGATAACGGCATTGCGCAGACTGACAAGTGACTCCATCGGGTCAGCGGCGGACACGATAACAGCAGTCAAAGTGATAACAGCAGACAAAATATACTTCAAACGCATAAAAATTTTTCTCCTTGATCGTAACAGCGGTACAGCTTCTGATATAATCTATCACGCTTTTTTCATTTTGTCAACCTGATTCTCGGATCTGCAGCCATATATAATAGGTCGCAGATGAATATTCCGGTCAGAGTCAATGCTCCGGCGAAGGTGAAGAGAGCCATCTGCAACGGATAATCGCGGCTGGAAAGCGACTGCAGCGAGAGTGTCCCCATGCCCGGCAGATTGAATATGTACTCCACCAATACACTGCCGGAAATCAGCGCGGGCAGCAATCCGCTGAAGAGCGTTATCATGGTTATCAACGCATTGCCGAAAGCGTGTTTCCACAGCACTTCCGTTCCGCACAAACCTTTGGCACGGGCGGTGCGGATGAAGTCGGCACGGATATTCTGCAGCACACTTCCGCGGGCAAAGCGCGACAATCCGGCAAGTCCGCCGTAGGTCAGCGTGAGAACCGGCAGCAGCAGATGGCGGAACTGCTCAAAGGTGTACTGCCAGATGGTCAGTTCCAGAGAATTTTCCGGCAGAGTTCCGCTGAGGGGAAAGAACGGATATTTGCCGCCTTCGCAGAAGAGAGCCTGCAGCAGCAGTCCCACCCACATCACCGGCAGAGAGTAGAGCGTGAAAAGGAGTATTTCCATCGTGCGGTCATAGACGGAACCGGCTTTGGACGCAGAAGTTACTCCGATGATTATGGCAAAGAAGTACGTCAGGGCAATCGCCCAGCAATTCAATGTTACAGTCAGAGGAATTCTTTGTGCGATCAGAGCAGTCACTTTTCTGCCCGGTTCAACGGCGGCAGACTCCCCGAAATCCCCGTGCAGAACCGCTTTTTTCAGCCAGATGGCAAAGCCGGTGACGATCGGTTTATCCAGATCGAGTTTTTCGCGCAGGGCGTTATTCTGACGCAGGGCACTGTTTTTGCTGTCCATACTGCCGCTTTCACCGGTAAGCATGTCGCTGCGGGTCGGATCCCCCGGAGCAAGACGCAGCAGAGCGTAACTGACAAAGAGGATCGTCAGCAGGGTGAAAATTGCCAGCAGCAGCCGTTTGCAGATGTATGAGAAGATCAATTTTCCGGTACTTTCACTTTAGCAAGCAGTATCGCTCCGCAGATGAATGGCAGGATCATCAGCGAAATTCCGAGTTCAGCTTTTTCCCACAGGTGGACTGCCAGCGGTATCATCATCAGGGGACCTACGATAGTGGTGAAACGCCCGAAAATATTGTAAACCGCAAAGAGTTCGGCGGCACGTTCTGCCGGGATGATCCGGCTGAAAAGCGATCTGCTCAACGACTGTATTCCGCCCTGAGCCGTGCCGATCAGCGCGGCTGCCGTGTAAAAGAACGCGATTTTCAGCGAAGTTGAATTTATAAATGACATCACAGTGACAATGCCGGAAATAAGTATGTAGATCACGATCGCCGCAAGCACCATCACTTTGGCACTGAAACGTTTTGCCAGATAACCGAAAAGCAGAGTGAACGGCAGACCGATCACCTGCAGGGCAAGGATGGTCAGCATGATGTTGTTTCCGGATATCCCCAGCGACTTGGCGATCAGTGCCGCCTGCATCATAATGGTGCCGACGCCGTCGATGTAGAGGAAGTACGCAATCAGAAATATGAGGATGTTTTTCTGCGAATATATGAACTTCAGCGTATCGGCAAGTTTGACCGCCGGAATTTGCTGCTCTGCGGCACTTTCCCTGACATGCCGGAACAAAGGCAATGAACCGGCAGTCCACCATAAAGCTGCGATGATGAATGCCGCCGGGAAAAAGTATCTGCCTTCAGCGATCTGCATAAACGGCAGACAGGAGAGAAATGAGATCAACGCTCCGGCGTATCCCAGTGCGAACCCCCAGCTGGATACTTTGTCGCGCTCACTTTTTCCGGCGACACTTATCAGCAGGGAATCGTAAAAACTGTTCGCCCCCATGAAACTGATCATGCCGGTAAAACTTATCAGCATCACCAGTAAAGGGGCCCACTGCGGCACTCCGAGGTGCGGGACAAAAATATACGCCAATGTTGAAATGACACCGAGCGCAGTAAAAATACCCACCGTCTGCACCTTTTTGCGTCCGGCGTCGATTCCGGGACCGTAAAAGACCGAAAGCGCTCCGGCTGTCAAACCGGCGATACTGCAGGTGTAACCCCAATATTCTGTGCATTTGGCTTCACTCAATACTCCGTCGGCAAGATACGCCAGAAACAATGGTGCGGCAACTGTCCGCACGATCATGGCATAAGCCGACAGAGCAGGGTCGTACAACAGCCATGCGCGCTGTGATTTGCTGAATGACATTTTTTTACCTGTTTTTTTGTTTCAATCTTGTCCGACTTGTCTGACTTGTCTGACTTGTCCGACTTGTCTGACTTTTTTCTTTGCCTACTTTCTTTTTTCGAAAAAGAAAGTAGGGTAATGCGTTTTTCTTTTGCTTACTTTTCTTTTTTCGCAAAAAGAAAAGTAAGTCAGAAGCCGAATTCCGGTTGGATTATTCCAAGGTCATCGTCTTGAACGGCCGGTTTGGTCACAGTCACCTGCGGTATGGGGGCGCGGGGACGGCGGCGGCGCGGCATATCGTCGGGATCTCCGGAAAGTTCCCACTTTTCCTCGACCGGCTCTACTTCAACGACTGGCTCGGGTTCCTCGACCGGCTCGGGTTCCTCGACCGGCTCGGGTTCAATGACCGGCTCGGGTTCCTCGACCGGCTTCGGTTCCTCGACTGGCTCAGTTTCTATCGTTTCGGTTTCAACTGTTGGTTCGGGTTCCTGAACGGGGACGATCATTGCGCGTTTGGCGGATTCTTTAGCTGCAGCTGCGATCGCCAGAATACCTTTTGGTATCGGGAGTTTTTTCTCCTCCTGAACGCTGATGATTTCTTCTTCTGCGTTTTCTTCAGTATCCGGAGTTTCTTCATCGGGTTCTTCGGGATCTTCCGGTACGACCAGAGCTGCGATCTCCTCTTCGGTCAGATAGCGGTTATGTACCACTTTGGTCATGGATTTACTGCTGATGAGAAAACCTCGTGCTTTGGGTGAACGCACGGGGAACTCCATCAGATTTATTTCCCGGGTGGTTACTTTTCCCCTGCCGTCCTCTTCGCTCCACAGATAGATGGCATCGGCGCGCGGGGTGAGCAGTTCCAGTTTGCATCCCGGCGGGCAGAGAGTGTACTCTTTTTCCAGAATAAAACCGCCGATACTGGTACGTTTGCCGTAGTATTTTCCGCTTTTTACCTCTTTGTAGATCACTCCGAACTGCGTTGCGGCATCGTATTTGCGGAAGTCGTACAGTTTGCCGATGAAAAGTTTTTCCGGAACCATCGGTATGACCTTGTACTTGCCGGATTTTTCAATGCACACCAGGCGGTCATACTCATTGCAGACGATGACATCGTCACTTTTGACCGCAGTTCCGGCGTAACCGTTGCGGCGGTCCCAACCGACTTTGATGTTGTTCAAAGCGGCAGATTTACGGTCGATCTGTTCAATGTTTTCAATTTCAGTACGGCGCGGGAAGTTTGCTCCGTACTTTTCTTTTATTTTGGTCAGTTCTTCGATGGTGCAGTTGATCAAGTGGGAAAGTTTGTACCGGATCTTTTTGATCTTCTCATCTATTTCACGCAGTTCCTGCTGGTTTTTCTCAATATCAAAACGGGCAATACGGCGAACCGGCAGAGCCAGAAGTTTGTCGATATCTTCATTGGTCACGTCGCGCAGCAGCAGATGGCGGAAAGGTTTGAGTCCGGCATGGACCTCGGCATACTCCTCCTCCTGACTCCGGCACTCCTCGATCTTCTTGTAGATGCGGTTTTCAAAAAAGAGCTGGGCGAGCGTCTTGGCATGGCGCAGTTCATTCTGCCGGTCAAGGTCGATTTCCAACTCCTGTTTGATATAGCCGACCAGCTTTTCCACGTTGCGTTTCAAGACCTCAGAGACACTCATTTGCACCGGTTTGCGGTCGCAGATGACCACGATGCGCGATGAGAGCGAAATGGAACAGTCCGTATACATGTACAACCCCTGCAGAGTCTGTTCCGGGGTGTAGCCGCGGGTGGGGGTGATCCGGATCTCCACATGATCGGTGGTGAAATCATCCACACTGGATATGCGGATCTTATTTTTTTCTGCGGCGCGTTCGATGCTTGCCACCAGCGATTCAGAGGTACAGGTAGCCGGTATTTCGCGGATGATCAGATCCCTGCCGTCGATGTCGATTTTGGCTCGGAGTATCACTTTGCCGTTGCCGTCGTCGTATTCGCGCACATCCATCAGCGCGCCCTGCTGAAAGTCGGGATAAAGCTGGAACGCTCTGCCCTGCAGTACGGCGATCTCGGCATCAATAAGTTCATTGAAGTTGTGCGGCAGCACGCAGGTGGACATACCTACAGCGATACCGTCGCTGCCGAGCATGAGCAGACTTGGCAGCTTGGCAGGAAGAACCACCGGTTCCTCTTTGCGTCCGTCGTAGTTGGGGACAAAGGGGGTGATGTCGTTGTTGAACATCGTTTCGTAAGCGAGTTTGGTCAAACCGCACTCGGTGTACCTGCCGGCCGCCGCCGGACTGCCGGTGAGGATGTTGCCGAAGTTTCCCTGCTTCATAATGAAATACGGGATATTGAGAAACTCCACTTTTTCCTGCCCGGTTTTCCGGTCGCGGTAACGGTTTTCGATCACGCCGCCCTTGTTGGCAAGCACCACCAGCGCGTCGCCGATGGAAGCATCACCGTGGGGGTGATAGTGCATGGTGTTGCCGACGATGTTGGCAACTTTCTGCGTGCGTCCGTCGTAGACCTGATAGAGAGCCCAGAGGATACGCCGCTGAACCGGTTTCAAGCCGTCATCCACATCGGGAATGGCGCGGGAACCGATGACGTAACTGGCGTAATCCAGAAAGTTCCGGTCGATCATTTTCCGGAAGTAGTCGTTAGTTCCCTGTTTATGTTTGGCAAGCACGGCGGAGTCGTTCTCTTCGACAGATACATCACTTTGCACATCACTTGACACATCACTTTGCAGCTCATTCGGCAGATCGTTTTGCGGGTCAATTCCGTCACTCATAGTCCACGACCTCCAGATTGTTCATGATGTACTCTTTGCGTTCCGGGGTGTTGTCGCCCATGTAGAACTTCAAAACGTCGTTGACCCCGTGCATATTATCCAGAGTCACCGGAGAAAGGCGCATGTTTTCGCCGATGAATTCACCGAAGTCGTCCGGAGATATTTCGCCGAGACCTTTGAAGCGGGTTATTTCGCATTTGCCCAGCTCACCGGCGGTCTTGTCGCGTTCGGCTTCGTTGTAACAGTAGTAGATATCCCTGCCTTTTTTCACCCGGAAAAGCGGTGTTTCCAGCACGTATAGGTGACCTGAAAGCACCAGATCACTGAAAAATGAGAGAAAGAAGGTCAGCAGCAGATTGCGGATATGCAGCCCGTCCACGTCGGCATCGGTGGCGAGAATGATCTTGTCATAGCGCAGATTTTCAGTGGAGTCTTCCACGCCGAGAGCCTGCATGAGAAAGGTGAGTTCCTCATTTTTGTAAATCATTTCAAAAGTTTCACCGAAAGCGTTTTTCGGTTTGCCGCGCAATGCGAAGATCGCCTGATTGTCCACGTCGCGTTTCTTTTCCAGAGAACCGGCGGCGGAGTCGCCCTCGGTGAGAAAGATCATGGTCTCTTTGGGTTCGACCTTGCGCGGCCACTTATCGCCGACATGGAACTTGCAGTCTTTGAGTTTGGGTATGCGCAAACGGGTCTTCTGGGCGGTTTCACGGAACTTTTTCTTCGCCTCCTGGGTCTGTTTGTGAAACTGCTCGTTGCGGGTGATCTTGTCGATAACGATCTCGGCGATCTCTTTGTGTTTATGCAGATAGTCCGCCACGGCGGCACTGACTGTTGAAACTATCGGGCCGCGCACGTCGGTGCTGCCGAGTTTGTTTTTGGTCTGGGATTCAAAGACCGGCTCTTTGACCTTTACGGCGATGGCACCGATCATGCCGTCGCGGATGGCGTCGGCTTTGAAACTTTTGCCGGAGTACTCGTTGATGCCTTTGAGAACACCCTCTTTGAATGCGGACAAATGGGTCCCGCCGTCACTGGTGTACTGACCGTTGACAAAGGAGTAGTTGGTTTCGTAGTTGTCGCCGTGGGTGAGGGCGAACTCCAGTTGTCTGTTGCGGAAATAGATGATATCATAGAGCCGCTCATCGCCGGTCTCGGTTTCCAGCAGATCGCTCAAACCTTTGGCGGAGTAGTATTTTTCGCCGTTGAGGTAAAGGAAAAGTCCGACGTTCAAATAGGCGTACATCCAGATGCGTTTTTCCACATAGTCCATTTTGAACTTGTAGTTTTCAAACATTTCCGGATCGGGGATGAATTCAATGAAAGTACCGTTGCGCTCTTCAGTAACACCGGAGTTGTCCGAAATGAGTTTGCCGCGTGAGAACTCCGCTTCGCGGAATTTGCCGTCCCGCACACTGCGCGCCTTGAAACAGACAGAAAGCGCGTTGGCGGCTTTGGTTCCCACGCCGTTCATACCTATGGAGTATTGGAAAGCATCGCTGTCATATTTGCCGCCGGTATTCATCAGGGAAACGCAGTCGACGAGTTTTTCCAGCGGAATCCCGCGCCCGTAGTCCCGGACGGTGGCTCTGCCGGATTCCACATCCATAGTCACTTCAATGCGTTTGCCGCACCCCATGATGAACTCATCTATGGAGTTGTCGATGATCTCTTTGAGCAATATGTATATGCCGTCATCCGGGTGCGCGCCGTTGCCCAGACGGCCGATATACATACCCGGCCGCTTCCGGATGTGTTCCAGTGCGGTAAGGGTCTTGATATCACCCTCGTCATAGGTGACTTGCGGCATTACAGTTTCTTCGTCGGACATGTTTTCCCTTTATCAGTAACATAAATATATTTTGGAAAATATAACACCATTTTGCCGGAAATGCAAATTTTTCAGAGATTTTTCCTGCGTGATTTGAAAAAATGCCGGAAACGGTGTATATTAAGTAACTGTATGACGGCGACAGTTAGCGGCAGTTATGCTTGTATTTTCCGGTATTTCATTAAGAAAGATGTTGAAATGAAGTTTCAAGTCGGCTATCAGAACAACCGTAAATTTCTGAACTATCTGCTTGAACACGGGGAGATGGTTTCGGAGCTTTATTTTCCGTGGGGAGCTTTTACCACCGGCAGGGGAGTGAATGCGGAACAACAGCAGCTTGAGGATGACCTTGCGCTTTTTGCCGGAAAAAAGTTCAAATTCTGTCTGCTGTTGAATGGCAACTGTTACGGTAAAGAGGCGTTGTCAAAAGCATTTTTTGAGCGTCTGGGCAGTGCTGCAGGGGAAATCCGTGAGCGTTTCGGATTGGCTTCAGTTACCACGGCATCGCCGGTCATTGCCGGATTTTTGAAGAAAAATTTTCCCGCCCTCCACATCCGTGCTTCAGTAAATATGGAGATCGGCACTCCGGAAGGTGTGGAGTATCTTGCTGATGAGTTCGACAGTTTTTATTTGAAACGCGAATACAATTACGATCGAGCGCGTATAGTACGTATGCGCGAAGTGTGCCGCAAACTCGGTAAAAAACTTTATATACTGGCAAACAGCGGCTGTCTGAACTTCTGTTCGGCGCGGACGTTCCATGACAATCTGGTGGCGCATCAGCATGAAATCGCGCAGATGGATAATGCGGTTACTTTTCATGGAGTATGCACCAAATTTCTTTCTGCCGGAACGAATAAGGAAAATCTCCTTGCCAAAAGCAACTTCATCCGTCCGGAGGATGTGCCGCATTATGATGAGCTGTGCGACGGTATGAAACTTGCCACCCGTACCAACTTCAACCCGATGGCAGTGGCTTTTGCCTATTTCAACGGGAGATTTCACGGTAATGTGCTTGACTTGACGGAACCGGCGCACTCTGCGCTTTTTCCGGGGCAGATCATCGCCAATAAAATGATCCCGGCAGATTATATAACGCACCGTTTCGAGTGTGATAAGATTTGTGAAAAGTGCGGATATTGTAAAGAAATACAGAAAAATGCAACAGTGATACTGTAAACAATAAAAGGAAACAAAAAATGTTGACAAGTCAGATGATCAAAGAGGCGGCACTCGCCGCCGGAGCCGATATGTGCGGTATCGGTTCGATGGATCGCTTTGAAGGGGCACCCCGGGAGATGGACCCGCGGTTCATTTTCCCTGAAGCCAAATCAGTAATCGGCATGGTCTTCAGAATCCCCCGTGGAGTACAGCGGGGTATCGAGGAAGGCACGCAGTTTTACCAGTACCCCTCTATGGCATACGGCGGTATCAATGAAATTTTTGCTCCGTCGGTGCTGTATCAGGTCGGGCAGCTCATCGAAGACGAGGGGTACGAGGCCTTCATCTACCGCAACACCGGAGCGCGCGGGAGCGTATCTGATATGGATGGCACTCCCGGCAACACCCTTTCTCCGGAAGAACAGATCGAAGCGATGAATCAGGCTAAACGCAAGACCAATCATCACCGCAGTGTGCAGTTCACCCGTCCGGCGCGTCCGGGACAGGAGGCTCCGGACTTGCAGTTTCAGTTCCGTCTGGCGGCAGTCGCCTGCGGACTTGGTGAGATCGGTTGGAGCAAGATGTTTCTGACCAAAGATTTCGGTCCGCTTCAGCGCGTGGCGTTCATTTTTACCGATGCTGAACTTGAACCCGATCCGCTTTATGACGGTGAACCGCTCTGCCGCCGCTGTATGGCGTGTGTGCGTGAGTGTCCCGGCGGATGCTTGAGCAAAACCGAGAGCATCAAAGTCAGTGTCGGCGGAAAAATCTGCGAATGGGGCAAACTTGATGAATGGAAGTGCTACGCTTTCTACACCCACGGCGGCAGAAAGTTCAACCCCTTTGTTCCCAAAGAGGTTTGGGATAAAAATGAAAACGGTGACCTTGACGTTCTGGAAAAAGCTGATGTCAAAGCCGATGAGAAAACCGTAAAAAAAGTCTATCTTGCTCTGGAAAAATATTTTCCGACCTGGGTCGGCTACAATATGGCAAAGTGCGGCGGCTGTATCCGCGCCTGTGTCAGCATGTTGGAGAAAAAAGGCGGCTGTATGGCGGGGCGTTTCCACGAACCGCTGCGGACCGATAAACCGTGGGAAATGGATCGTTGAGGTGAATCATGCTTAATGCAAAGCTTATCAAAGAAAAAGCCATCGAATACGGTGCCGCCGCTGTCGGCATCGGTGATATCGCACTGTTTGACGGCTGCGACCCGCAGCGCGACCCGAAGAGCATCCTGCCCAATGCGAAAACTATTATCGGATTCCTTTTCCGGGTTCCCAGAGCGTTGTACCGCACGATGGAGCAGGGGAACCAGTTCATGCAGTACACTTCAGTCGGAGTGAAATACATCGACGAAGACTTGAGCGAAATTTTCCTCTTGAAAATGGGTGCTTTGATCGAAAATGAGGGCTTCGATGCCTGTCTGCAGCGCAATGTTTCCAACTTGCGCATCAAAGGCGATAAGACCACCAACCCGGAGTTGATCGACACCTACGAACTCATCCACGCCGAACCGGTCGCTCCCGGTAAACCGGCTCCGGATGTGATCATCGACTACAATTTTGCCGCTAAAGTTTGCGGTCTGGGCGATGTGGGGTTGTCCGGACATTTGATCGCTCCCAAGATGGGTCCCTTTGTCCGCATGGCATTTATCATCACCGATGCGCCGCTGGAAACGGATGCTCCTTTCGGTGAAACGCTCTGCGACAAATGCGGTAAATGCATTCCCGCCTGTCCGGGCAATGCTGTCAGCGAAAAGGGTACTGACTCCTGGCAGTGCGCGGTCTATTATCGCGGCGCGCACAAGAGCAATCCGTTTATGAGTGAAGAATTTCTTGCTGATGACCCGGAAAAAGAGCAAATCATTTCCGGAAATAAACATTTTACCAAAGAAGAGGCAAGAGAGATTTACAAAAAGATCAACTTTCTGCCGAGCAAACCTACCGGTTATATTCCGTGTATCTGCGGCAAGGCGTGTGATATGGCGTGCTACCGTCACTTGAAAGAGAAAGGGGTGCTGTGATGAAAGAGCTTAAAGATAAATTGATTGCCGCATTGAAGAAGAGTGCCGCCGATCTGGTGGCGTGCGGTAATATTGAACGGATGACAGATCCCGCAGTAAAAAAACTTTTCCCGGAAGCCAAAACGGTTATTTGTGTGGCGTTCCGTCAGTTGCGCGGAACCCGCCGGGGTATTGAAGATGGTACAGTATTCTATCAATACTCAACCAGCGTGGAAACTCTGGAAGAGGTGATGATCCCGGGAGCTTTGCTCCGTGGTTGTGCGGTATTGGAAGAAGCCGGATTTGAGGCACTGCCCCAGAAGCGTCAGCTGCTTATTTCCAATGATGACAGTACCAACTTTGAAGCGGACTATAACGAGGTTTTCCGTAATGTCAAACCGGAAGTGACGCTGGATTTTGAACGCTGCGCCCGCGATTGCGGTCTGGGTGAGATCGGTTTATCCGGTTCCATTCTGACCGATGATTTCGGACCCAATCAGCGGTGGGGATTTATCATCACCGATGCGGAACTGCCTGCCGATGAAGCGGTCACTGCGCACCTTTGTGACAACTGCAAAGAGTGTATCAAAGCGTGTCCGGGTCATGCATTGAGCGAAGACGGCAAGCGTGACAGCTGGCAGTGTGCCGCCTATTACAAAGGTGCGAACCGTTCCCGCAACCCCTTTATGCCGCCGGATGCGTTTGCCGATGATCCGGAAAGATTGGCGATCATCGCCGGTGAAGCGGATTTGACTCCGGAACATGCGAGAGAGATTATTGACCAGATCAACTTCTATCCGCCCAACAAACACGCTTTTGTTGCCAGTATGTGCGGCAGGATGTGCGACACCGCCTGCTATGTGCATCTGGAAGAAAAAGGCGTGTTGAAGCGTAAATTCAAAACATTATTCCGCAAACGACCGGTATGGAAACTTTCTCTGGATGGAGGCAAGTGAGGTTATTATGAAACGTCCTGAAATCACCTGGAGTTTGATGCATCCGACGCCGCTTGATCCTGATTATGTGAAAAAACTGGTAAAAAAAGCTGCAGACGCGGATTATACTGTTGACAGTTTTGAGATCTGCGGTCAGTGCCACTCTCCTTACGGCGGACTGGACGGTCTGGTGGATTACCGGGAGTTTCCGGCGGCATTTGCCAGCTGGGATCAGAGTGCCGTAGCTGACAATCAGCGCAAACTCAATAAGATACTGGATATTTCCCATGCGGCAGGAAAAGCAGTCTATCTCTGGCACCGTGAGGTGATGCTGCCGCCGGGGATGCTTGAAGATATGCCCGGACTTTTGGACGGCGACGGTGAATTTGACCTTACCGGCAAAGCTTTTGCCGACCTTATCCGTTACAAACTGGATAAGACCTTTGCCGCAGTTCCGGCTCTTGACGGTCTGGTGCTGACGTTGACCGAGGCGGACTATTCTGCCATCCACAACTCCAATACCGATAAGTATCCGCCGGTGGAGGTGGTGAAATTCATCATCGGTATTTTTGCTTCCGAACTTGAAAAGCGCGGTAAACGTTTCATCATGCGTTCATTCGGTTCAATTGCCGAAGATTACGAGTGCATCCTCGCCGGAGCTGAAGCTCTGGAAGGCAGACATAAATTCGAGATCGAAACGAAGATCACACCTTATGATTTTGTACCGTTTCTGCCGGAAAATCCGTTTTTGCGGAAAAGTTCCGGATTCACGCTCTCTGCAGAGTGCGAGGCGGTCGGTGAATTTATGGGGCAGGGGAATATGCCCTTTGAGCATGTCCACAATCTGGTGCGTTACGTCCGCGAAGGGCAGAAAGCCGGAGTTGACCGTTTCGTAATCCGGGTCGATCGCCGGGGCAACTGCATTTTTGACCTCTATGAGATCAACTATTACGCCTATGCCAGAGCGTTGGAAGATGAGAAGATCACTGCTGATGAAATCAGAAAAGAGTGGTACGATAAGCACTATCCGGCAGACAAGCGCGAGGCACTTATCGAGTTGGATAAGCTCGGCTGGGAAATGGTTCAGAAGACCTACTATATCGACGGTCATGTGCTTTTCCACGGCAACTACTCCATGAAGTACATCAAAGCGGCGTTCATTTTCGGACTTTTCGCCGAGGGCCGCAGAACTCTTGTCAACGGCAGAGGCATCTGGTCGATACTGACCGACCGTAAAAGTCCGGGCAGGGGGGCGATCTTTGAGGAGAAAAAAGAGGCCGTCGTACTGGCGGACAAGGGGCTGGCTTTGCTGAAAAGTCTGAATTTGCCCCCCGATGACTTCCGTCACCGGCTCTGGGAGAATGCCCCCATCGTGACCCGGGCGGTCAGAGAGATGATTTTGTGTTTCATCTACTACTTTGACGATATGGAGTGGGAAAAGGCGGATCATCCGCATCTCAAGGCACAGGTGGCATCTTCCATGCGGGAGTTTGAACGCCTTGCCGGACACAAAGTGGAAGTGGTCAAACGCGAGGTCATCAACGGTCTGGAACACCGTACACGCGAGTTGAACCGCACCATTGAAGAGTTGGTCATCGAACCTCTGGCGGCGATCTGTCAGGAGCTTTTGCAGGAGTTCCCGGCGGAGTTCGCGGCAAAGGAGAAACTTTACGGTTGTGTTGATGCCATCGTTACCGGCGGTATTACCGATGACTGGCGCATTTACCGCTATATGCACGCATCGCACAGTATGCTGCATAACGGCAAACCTTCGCGCTGGGCGGGCAACCGGGTCTTTCCCAACGGCTTTATGGAAATGGAGCTGAAACGGGGCAAAGAGCTGGTCATCTGCGGAGCGCAGGAGGTGACTGATAAATTCACGTTGACTTGCGACGGCAGAAAGTTCACCGCCGGATTTGATGAAAACGGCTGTTTTACCATGCCGCTGGTTGAATCATCAGAGCCGGTGAAGATCCGTCTTGAAAAGTGCGGTGACAAGTACCCGGTATTCTACTCGGTCGCCACCCGCAATCCCGGCTGGGACAAAAAACCGCGTGTCCCGCTTTTCAGCTGGAACACTTCTGAAATGGACCGTTCTCTGGTGCCGGAGATAGTTTATGAGGAAAATCCGGACTGGGTGGAGCTCTACTATGCCGCATGGCAGTCGGCGTGGACGCATATTTTTTCCACGCGCGGCGCACCGGTTTCGCCGTATATGAATGAGGGCATACGCTGTCACAAGATCTGGATCTGGGACACTTGTTTCATGGTGCAGTTCTGCCGGTATGCGGCGGATGTTTTCCCCGGCATCCAGAGTCTGGACAACTTTTACCGGGTGATGTACGACGGAGAAAATATGGTATTGAAAGTGCATATTCCGGATAACCCGCCCTTGTTTGCGTGGACGGAGTATGAGTATTTCAAACACACCGGCGACGTGGAACGCGTGAAACATGTGCTGTTGGAAAAAGAGTATCTGCAGAAACATTACAAGTGGCTCAATGAGCGCAAGGGAAAAGTAGTATACGATTACGCGTCCAGCGTGGCTGTGGCGGAGTGGGTTCCCGGCAAAGGCTTCAAGTGGGGCGGCGATAAAGCGGGTATGGATAATACGCCGCGCGGTGATGATGATCCGGAGTCGATCTACTATGTGGACTTGTCCAGTCAGCAGGCGTTGAGTGCGCTCTACATTGCCCGTCTTGCTGAAGCGATCGGCGAAAAAGAGCTTGCGTCAAAGTGGTACGCTGAATTTGAAGTGCAGAAAAAGTTCATCAATGAAAGATTCTGGTCAGAGAAAGATCAGCTTTATCTTGACCGGTTTGTCGATGAGAGCGGATTTTGCAGTCTCATCACCCCGGCGATACTCTGGCCGCTGCTGGCAGAAGTTGCTGGAAGTGAACAGGTCGAAGCTCTGGCAAAGGTCGTTGCCGATCCGGAAAAACTCGGCGGTGAACGCCCCATTCCCAGTATCAGCCGGGATGACCGCCGTTTCTCGCCGGTCGGTGAGTATTGGAGAGGCGGCATCTGGATGCCCAAGGTTTACATGACGGTGAAAGGTTTGGAGAAAAACGGTCATAAAACGCTTGCCGATGAGGTGGCGCGCAAGATGATCTCACTGCAGTACCGCACGTGGAAAAATTTTGAACCGCACACCATCTGGGAGTGCTATTCCCCGACCGAGGATAAGCCGTCAACAGATAAAGTCGGCTGTCTGGCCCGCCCGGATTTCTGCGGCTGGTCGGCACTTGGTCCCATATCAATGTTCATTGAAAACATTCTGGGCATCCGTGAGGTCAATGCTCTGGAAAATAAGATCATCTGGGAGCCGTCATCGGATAAACGCAGCGGTATAAAGAATTTGAAGATCGGCGGTTCGGGTGTTTCATTGATCGCTGATCCGGAAAATAATACCGTGAATGTCGAAGCGGAAAAAGCCTTCACGCTGATCCTGAACGGCAGCAACATCGCCTGTCCGGCGGGGAAAAGTTCTTATTCACTGAATTGAGGTTGAAAAAAAACTTTACCGGCAGTATATTAATAGGTAATGTCCCAAATTTTGTGAAACGGAAGCATGAGGTTATAAACAAACATTTCTATCAGTGTATAAAACATATCACATAAGTTGTGATTTGTCAACCAAGCCGGTACGGGTTTGATCCAACCGGTGGATGGATTGCGGAGGAAGGTCGTGTTTTGCGACGAGTACGGAGCAGGAGTGTACTATGTACTCGACTGCTCCGGCGCAGGAGCAAGGCGCGAGATTACCCGCAAGCTGCCACCGCAGGTTAGATTTTTTACAAAATTCAGGACAACAACTATTAATAGGAAACTGAAAATAACCGGTCCGCTGTTTGCGTCGATGTGCGGACTGAGCTGAAAAAAAGGGTTTCATTTTTTATGAACAGAAAAGTTTCAAGTATACTGCTGGCAGCCGGGTTGTGTACTCTGCCGCTGGCGGCAGGTGAGGCACATTTGCTGACAGTTGCCAACGGCGGGGAGATCCCGGCTGAAACGACGGAGTTTACGGCAAAACCGTGGTTCGACGGCACGTTGTCCATACCGCTTGACCGGGCGATGATCTATCTTGCCGGCAAAGGAAAAGAGCAGAAAAAGCATTTCGCGGTCAAAGTGGTCAATGACGGTTCACTGGCAGGTGAATACAACGCATTTGTGCAGAAAAAACTGGAAAAGGGCGAAACGGTCGATCCGGTTGCCGATCGGAAAAAGTTTCTTAATGAGCGTTGCGGTACGGCAGCCGGAGGGTATATTTACGAATATTTGCGGATAATGGAACGGATGGTGTATACCAATTTTGCACTGACCGGATTCAATGGACCTTTGAAACCGCAGATATTCAACTTTTATGATGCCAAAGTGCTGGATAAGCTGGAAAGTTTGCTCAAATCGGCAGTCCGGGCGGCGGCAGAGAGTAAATATGCGGCAAAGGTCAACGCCGAATATGCGTACTTCAAGGCGCGCCGGACAAATATTGAAAAGCTGCTTGATGCCAGCCGTCCGCGCTTTTATGTTTCAGGAACAGCCGGAGTTCCGGCGGTGATGAATGGTTATCTGGGCGATGATGTGCAGGTGAAATCCACGGTGAAGTTTGACGTTACTCCGGATAAAAAGTCTTTGATAATCAAACTTTTTGCTGAAGAACCGCACATGGATAAACGGCGCATCACCGGAACCGGGAGAGATTATCCGGATGCGTGGAAAGATGACCGCTTTGAGATCTTTATCGTACCGGATCCGGATAAACCGCAAAAGTGCATCCAGCTGATCATCACCTCTGCCGGGGTGTTTTGGGACTCCAAACGGGAGGATGTCGGCTATGACCACAATGTATCGTGGAACAGCCGCGGTCAGCTTGAAATGAAACACTCCGGCAAACACTGGGAGGCGGTGCTGACGGTTCCTTTCGCCGATTTCGGTTGGGAGAACGGAGTTCCGGAAAAGATGTTCCTTGCCAATGTTTACCGTTACCGTACGATGCGCGGAGTCAAAGGAACATTTGCCAGTTGGAGTCCGATAAATTTCGGTGCGAATTTCCAGCCGGAGCGTTTCGGTTTCATCATCTGGGAGGATAAGTGATTATGCGTAAAATATCGTTGAGTGTTTTTGCTGTTTTTACAGTGTTGTGCCTCGCTGCGGCGGAGTTCACCGGGGAGCATGATAAAGTGCCCGCCGGAACACTGCAGATAGCGCAGATAGATTTTGCCGATGAGATCGGTGACTCTTATATCATCCGTACTCCGGAAAACCGGGTGATACTGCTGGATGCCGGCAGAGCGAATACCGCCGAGAGCCATCTGATACCGGCACTGAACAAGCATAAGATCACCCATATCGACACGGTGATCCTGACGCACTTTCACATCGACCATGTCGGGGGGCTTTATGCGGTATTGAACGATCCGGGGATCACCATCGGCGGGATACTCTACTCCAGCATGCCGGAAAAGGATATTCCCGGGGAATTTACGCGGAAGGTGTTCCGGCGCATCATGATGCTTGCCGACCGGGGCAATATTCCGGTGAGAAAACTGGAAGTCGGCGACCGGATCGACTTCGGCGGCGGCATTTACGGTGATGTTTTCGGTGCGGCGCAGGCCGGTTCAAAGGATTACAACCTCAACTCGCACAGTTTGGTTTTCAAGATGCATTACAAAGATTTTACGGTGCTTTTCACCGGGGATTGTTCTTTGCAGGAAGAGCCGCGCATTTTTGCCGGAAAATTTGATTTGAAAAGCGATCTGCTCAAGGTCGCCCACCATGCCGGAATAAATAATACCAGCAAAGAGTTTCTGGATGCCGTATCTCCGAAAGCTGCAATGGCCGATAAGCCGCTGTGGTTGAGCAAAGACAGCCGCAGTTTCCGGGTGGAGGGGATGATCCGGGAGCGGAAAATACCGTTTTACCGGGCAGGAGAGTATCCCCGGACAGTATTTTTCTCCGACGGCAGGACATTCGGCGTTTGTGTAAAGTAAATAAAATCAACAATATTTTGAGGAGATAAAGAATGAGTGAACCTGTAAAACTTGCAGTCATCGGAGCCGGAGCCAGAGGAAATGGTTATGCCACTTATGCCAAAGCGTTTCCGGAAAAACTTCAAATCGCGGCAGTTGCCGATCCGGATGAATACCGCCGTAACAAAATGGCGGAGATGTACGGTATCCCGCAGGAGCGGTGTTTTGCTTCTTATGAGGATTTTGTGAAAGCACCGAAATATTGTGATGCCGTGGCGATCTGTACGCAGGACAATCTCCATGAAGCTCCCGCCGTGGCATGCGCGAAAGCCGGTTACCATATCCTGTTGGAAAAACCGATGGCTCCCACTGCTGAAGCGTGCCGCAATATCGTTGCCGCAGTGAAAGAGGCCGGGGTGATGATGGCGGTCTGCCATGTGCTGCGCTATACGAATTACACTGCGCTGATCAAGCAGATCATCGACTCCGGGGAGATCGGTGAGATAATGACGATCCAGCACCTTGAGCCGCTGGGTTACTGGCACCATGCCCACTCCTATGTGCGCGGCAACTGGCGCAACGAGGCGCAGTCCAGTTTCATGCTGCTGGCTAAAAGCTGTCACGATGTGGACTGGCTGCGCGGGATCATGGGCAAAAAGTGTGTGGCGATCCACTCATTCGGTTCACTGCGGCACTTCCGGGCATCGGAAAAACCTGCCGGAGCGGCGGACCGCTGCGTGGATTGCCCGGTGCAGATCGAGAGCAAGTGTCCGTATTCTGCATTGAAGATCTACTTCCGCGACCGTTTCTGCAAGGGGCACTCCAGATGGCCGGTCAATGTGCTTACTCCGGAAGTTACCGGCGACACGCTGGCTGATGCGCTGAAAAACGGCGATTACGGCAGATGTGTTTATGCCTGTGACAACGATGTGGTGGATAATCAGGTGGTGAATATGAGTTTTGAAGACGGTTCGACGGCGCAGATGACCATGACCGGCTTCAACTTCCACAGCGGCCGCATTACGCGCATTTTCGGTTCCATCGGTGAGATCATCACCGACAGCGAGATGATCACGGTGCGGCATTTCCTGGATGACAGCGAGCGGGTGATCGACAGCAATACTGCCAATGACGGCGGCATATTGACCGGTCACGGCGGCGGTGATATGGGATTGATGGAAAACTTCGTGTCGGCAGTGGCGAATAACGACCCGTCACTGATTTTGACCGGCATTGATGAAACATTGGAAAGCCATCTGATGGTATTTGCGGCAGAGGAGTCGCGGCGTACCGGTACGGTTTGCACGATAGAGTAAAAAAAAGCTCTGTTCCCGATATCCGCTTTCTTTCACGAGAAAGAAAGCTCGGCAAAGAAAGCGAACTGTCGCGCCGCTCCGCTGTCGCGGCTTGATCGACGCTTTTTTGGAAAAAAGCTTTGCAAAACCCCTGTGGAGTAACACCCGCTGTTTTTTTCTTTTTGATGCCCTCCGTGGCATGTTCAACACACGGGTGCGAGGCGGTTGCCGCCGAGCGCGCAGTCCGCATGCGAATGTACTTTGCGAGCAAAACCATGCGAGCAAAGCCGATGCGACAAATGTCGCGAGGATGAGCGGAGGACGAGCAATAAGCCGCGAGCGACCGGAAAGAGTGCCGACGGCACTCGCCCCACTCCGCTTTCTTTCACGAGAAAGAAAGCTCGGCAAAGAAAGCGAACTGTCGCGCCGCTCCGTTGTCGCGGCTTGATCGACGCTTTTTTGGAAAAAAGCTTTGCAAAAAACTCAGTGGAGTAACACCCGCGTGGTTTTTCTTTTTGATGCCCTCTGTGGCATGTTCAACACACGGGTGCGAGGCGGTTGCCGCCGAGCGCGCAGTCCGCATGCGAATGAACTTTGCGAGCATTTCCATGCGAGCAAAGCCGACGCAACAAA
>SUWK01000115.1 GCA_015061525.1 Lentisphaerota bacterium | reverse complement strand
ACTTGATCGCTGAATCCAACGAAAGCAACAACAACTCCTACCGTACCATCTTTGTGAAAGAGCCGGTTCGCTCTCTGGCTGCTGCTCCCAAAGAAAACAACAGCTGGGATGTTTGTGGAACCGGCAGTGTGGATGCGCTCTGCGGAGGAAACTACGCTGACCTCAATGAATGGAGTCTGGAAAACTCTGCCGCACTCACCCGCAGTGCCGCCGATATCCTCACCACCGATAAAGAGGAAAGCCGTCTGCTCAACTCCGGCAAACTTGCCGGGTAAATCTGCAATAATGAAGATGGGGCTGCTGCAAAAGTTTTGCAGCAGCCCCTTTGCACAAAAGATGTGCTTACCAGTTTTCTGCGAGAATTTCAAAGTATCCCCGGATGTGGTCACATGACGGACAGCGTTCGGGGGCTTTGGTTCCGGTGTGGAGGTAGCCGCAGTTCATGCACCTCCAGACGACCGGGGCAGGGCGTTTGAAGACCAGATCGTTTTCCAGATTCCACAAAAGATCACGGTAACGCTTTTCATGCTGCTTTTCCGCAACGCAGACAAAATCGAAAACCGCTCCGATCTTGGCAAACCCCTCCTCTCTGGCGATGGCGGCAAACTCCGGATAAAGATCGTGCCATTCGTCGTACTCTCCGGCAGCGGCGGCGGCGAGATTGTGCGCCGTATCGCAAATCATACCGGCAGGGTATTCGGCGGTGATGGTGACCAGACCGCCTTCAAGAAATTTGAAAAATCTTTCGGCGTGTTCTTTTTCCTGGTCTGCGGTTTCGCTGAAGATCGCGGCGATCTGCATGTAGTTCTCTTTCTTCGCCTGTGAAGCAAAGTAGGTGTAACGGTTGCGCGCCTGTGATTCTCCGGCGAAAGCCTTGAGCAGATTCTGTTCGGTACGGGTATTACGGATAGAGAGTTCCATATTATCCCTCATTTGAACTTATTTGCTGTTTGCCGGTGCCGGAGCTGCCGGAGCCTTGGTTTTTTGCGGAGCAGTTGCCGGAGTGGTTGCCGGGGCATTCTGCTGTCCGGCAGGGATCAGTTCCACAGCTTCCACGGTGACGGTTTCCACTTCGCTGTCATCGCCGGTATCAGCTGCATTTTTGCTGTCCGGGCATGTTTTGCCGGATTGGGCACAGCACGGAGTGTGCTTGCAGCATTTTGCACAGTGATGGTTGCTGGTGGTGTTGTAATAGCAGCACCCGACGAAACAGAGCGCGACGATCACGAGCGCTCCCCAGAGCAGAAGACTTTTTTTCATGACTTTTTCTCCTCTTTTTTTCCACCGGACCATCCGGCGGATCTCCTCTGTCAATCAATTATAAATCACTGCAGTAAAAAATCAAGCTGGCAAAATGAAAGTAAACTTGTTTTTTTGTGTTTGACGGGGTATATTTTATGAAAATACCGGTATTTGATATGGAGGAATATTTTTATGGGGAAAGCTGGAAAAGCGGCACCGGCAGCGAAAAGTGCGGCGAAGAAAGTTTCCAAATGGGCTTTCGGAAAAATTTTTAAGCGTTCATTGCTGATGATTCTGTTGATCGCCCTCGGCGGCGTACTGTTTAATCTTGATCGTTTGGGTAATACCGGTTTGAAACTGCTCAAATACAAAGAGTATCTGCCGGGATTCGTGGTGAAAATGCTCCCCGGCGGCAGTGCGGAAAACGGTGCTGCCAATTCCGGACAGATCATTGAAGGCTTGGTAATTGAAATCTATGACGGCGATACATTGACATTGCTTGCTGAAGAAAATGGTGTGGAAAAAAAGTATAAGGTTCGTTTTTACGGCATTGATGCTCCTGAAGCAGCTCAGGCATACGGTATTGAGGCGCGGGATGCTCTGCGCGGTAAGATACTCGGAGAAAAAGTGCGCGTTACGGTGATGTCTCTTGACCGTTACGGGCGCAGTGTCGGCAAAGTTATGCTGGGCAGCAGATATATAAATTTGGAGATGGTCGCCGGCGGCAATGCGTGGTATTACCGGGATTATGCAGCAGCGGAGCGGGAGTTGGACGAGGCGGAAAAAGATGCCAGAAAACGGCGGCTTGGATTGTGGAAAAGCAATGCCCCGCAGGAACCGTGGCTTTACCGCCGGGAAAATAAGTGACTCTTTACCTTGGGAGAACTTGAAAAAAGTTCAATGCGGTATTATTTTATAAGATGAACTGAAAAGCATTATAAATAATGGAGAATTTATTGCTATGACAGCGAACGAACTCAGAAGAAAATATATTGAATTTTTCAAAGCCAATGGTCACGCCGAGATCAAAAGTGCGTCATTGATCCCTGATAACGATCCGACTTGCTTGTTCACGACAGCGGGAATGCACCCGCTGGTTCCTTATCTGCAGGGTGCGAAACATCCCGCCGGCCGCCGGTTGACCGACTGCCAGAAGTGTATCCGTACCGGAGATATCGACGAGGTGGGTGACGCAGTGCATTTGACCTTCTTTGAAATGCTGGGCAACTGGTCGCTCGGCGATTATTTCAAAGAAGAGGCGATCAATTTCAGTTTTAATTTTCTGACCAAAGAGCTGGGAATTCCGCTTTCACAGTTGGCAGTGACGGTTTTTGCCGGAGACGAAGATTGCCCGTTTGATGAAGAGGCGTGGAACATCTGGCACAATCTGGGTATTCCTGCCGAACGTATTGCCAAGCTTGGCAAAAAAGATAACTGGTGGGGGCCCGCCGGTACGACCGGCCCCTGCGGACCGGATACTGAGATGTTCTACTGGACCGGTGAAGCTCCGGCTCCGGAAGTTTTTGATCCTTCCAACAAGTTGTGGGTCGAGATCTGGAACGACGTTTTCATGCAGTATAACAAAAATGCTGAAGGAAAGTTTGAACCGCTTGCCCAGCGCAATGTAGATACCGGTATGGGGTTGGAACGTATTACCGCTGTGCTTCAGGGCAAACCCAGTTGTTACGAGACCGAGGTTTTTGCTTCGCTCTTTGCGGAATTGGATGCTATCCGCGGAGTGCCGGGGATTCCTGCCAACGAGCGTTCGGCCAGTGAGCGTATCATTGTTGACCATCTGCGGGCGGCGACATTCATTATCGGTGATGGTATCACTCCCGGGCGTGTCGATCAGCCTTATGTGCTGCGCCGTTTGATCCGCCGTGCCATCCGTGAAGGACGTAAAATCGGCATCACGACCGAATTTGCATCCAGAGTCGCCGGAAAAGTCATTGAGCAGTGGGGTGAATTTTATCCTGAACTGACTGCCAATGCCGAAACGATCACCAGTGAACTTGAGCGCGAAGAGAAGCAGTTTGCTGCTGCTTTGGAGCATGGAACCAAAGAGTTCCAGAAATTGATAGACCGTGTTCCTGCGCATATCGCCAAAAAGGTGATCAGCGGTAAAAACGCCTTCAATCTTTACGAAACATACGGATTCCCGCTGGAATTGACCGTGGAAATGGCAAAAGAGCAGGGATTTGAGGTGGATGTTGACGGATTTCAAGCGGCGTATGCCAAGCATCAGGAAATGTCCAGAGCCGGTGCGGAACAGAAGTTCAAAGGCGGTCTTGCGGATCATTCTGAAGAAACAGCCAAACTGCACAGTGCCACTCATTTGCTGCATGCAGCGTTGCGGAAAGTTCTGGGAACCCATGTGGAGCAGCGCGGTTCCAATATTACTGCTGAGCGTTTGCGTTTTGACTTCTGCCATCCTGACAAAATGACTCCGGAGCAGATCCAGGAAGTTGCTGCGCTGGTCAATGAAGCGATTTCCCGTAAGCTGCCGATCATCTGCGAGGAAATGAGTGTGGATGCCGCGCGTGAAGCCGGTGCAATGGGACTTTTTGGAAATAAATACGGTGACGTTGTTAAAGTTTATACTATGGGTGACGTCAGCAAAGAGATTTGCGGAGGTCCTCATGCGGAAAATACCGGAGATTTGGTGGCGTTCAAGATTCTGAAAGAAGAAAGTTCCAGCCGTGGGGTTCGTCGTATCAAAGCGGTTATCGGTGAAGCTGCCAAGTGATAAAGCTGCTGTAAGAGAGGGGCACATTATGAGAAGTGAAGATTTACAGATCACCGCGTTGAATGGCGGGTATTCGGTAAGTGTTGCCGGTCGGGCGAACTTTGATTATGCGGTTCCGTTGCGTGAGTTGGCGCAGAAATTGGTTGCGGACAACTGGCTGCAGATTGATTTGGAAAATTGTGAAGCCATGGACAGCACTTTTATGGGAGTGCTGACCATGCTTGCTTTGAAGATGCGTAAATCCGGTACGAAAGTAAAAATTCTCGGTGCAAGCGAAGTGTTGGTTAAGCTGCTTCAGGATTTGGGTGTTGCCAAGCTGTTTGATTTTGTTTCGGAAAAAGGAACAGCATCCGGGGGAGGGCAGGTATTGGTCGCTTCCGGAGCTGCTGACATGCTTGCGACGGCGGAAACGGTAGCCGAAGCGCACCGGACGCTGGCGGAAGCTGACAGTTCCAATGCGGAAAGATTCAAACAGGTTATTGAATTTGCAGATCAGGATGTTCAGCGATTGAAGAAGCAGTCTGAATAAAAACTGTTGAAATCTTGGATGAGCCGGGCTTGCCAAAAGGCTGAACCGGTGCTATATTATAAGACATCCCGGAGAGATGGCTGAGTGGTCTAAGGCGGCGGTCTCGAAAATCGCTGTGGGGGCAACCTCACCGAGGGTTCAAATCCCTCTCTCTCCGCCATTTTTTTTATCCCCCTTTTAATCTACCTGAAAAAATCATCCTCGTTATTATTTTGTAAAACTCGTTGACTCAAAGGCTTTTACAACATTTCCATCGGTGTGTAAGAAA
>SUWK01000114.1 GCA_015061525.1 Lentisphaerota bacterium | reverse complement strand
ACAACTTTGATCATCTGTCAAGCAGCAGCTCTTCACCTTTGGTTCCGACGAGTTAAAAATACCCATTCTCACCAAAGGGAGCTGCTGCTGTCTGATAACCGGGAAATAATATACAGGGAACAGAGCTATAAAAAAAGGGGTGTTGCAGCAGTTTTGCAGCACCCCTCCTGGTAATTTTACCGGATTGGAACAGTTGTTACTTATCCTGTTCGATGGCAGCCTGCGCGGCGGCAAGACGGGCAAGCGGCACGCGGAACGGACTGCAGGAAACGTAGTTCAAACCGACGGCATGGCAGAACGCGACCGATTTCGGATCACCGCCCTGTTCACCGCAGATCCCGATCTTCAGTTCCGGACGGGTGGCTCTGCCGCCCTGAACCGCAAACTCGATCAGACGGCCGACACCACGGGTGTCAATAGTCTGGAACGGGTCGGCATCCAGCAGCTTTTTGCGCAGATAATCCGGCAGGAAGCTGCCGATATCGTCACGGCTGAAACCGAATGTCATCTGGGTGAGGTCGTTGGTGCCGAAGCTGAAAAATTCTGCAACTTCCGCCATCTGATCCGCCAGCAGCGCGGCACGCGGGATCTCGATCATTGAACCGATCTTGTAATCGATTTTTTTCAGATCGTAACGTTTGGCAACATCATTGGCGACCTCTTCCAGCATCGCTTTCTTGAAACGCAGCTCTGAAACATCGCAGGTGACCGGGATCATGATCTCCGGCACGCAGTTGCCAACTTCTACCGCCGCTTCCAGAATGGCGCGCATCTGGGCGCAGGCTACTTCCGGATAGGTGATGCCGAGACGGACACCGCGGTGTCCCATCATCGGGTTGCTTTCGTGGAGAGCTTCGGCGCGTTTGGCGATCTCCATGGGGTCGATCCCCAGAGCTGAAGCCAACTCTTTGCGCTTGGACGTTTCATTGGGAACGAACTCATGCAGCGGCGGGTCGAGCAGACGGAACGTGACCGGCATACCATCCATCGCAAGCAAAGTATCTTTTACACTGGCTTTCATGTAGGGGAAAAGCTCGGTGATCGCCACTTCGCGCTCGGCGGCACTGTTGGCGAGGATCATTTTGCGCAGATAGAAGAGCGGTTTTTCACTGTTTTTGCCGTAGAACATGTGTTCCGTACGGAAAAGACCGATACCTTCAGCTCCGAATGAACGGGCGACTTTAGCATCTTCAGGGGTGTCGGCGTTGGCTCGGACACCGAGTTTGCGGTATTTATCCGCCAGAGCCATGAACCGCTGGAACATTTTATTTTCACTGGAATCCATCGTGGCAAGCGCGCCCTGATAGACGTAGCCGCGGCTGCCGTTCAAGCTGAGGAAATCTCCGCGTTTGAAAGTTTTGCCGGAAGCTTTGAGGGTTCCGTTGATCTCATCGATGATGAGGGAACCGGCACCCACGATACAGCATTTGCCCCAGCCGCGGCAGACGAGAGCTGCGTGACTGGTCATACCGCCGCGGGCAGTGAGAATACCGACCGCACCGCGCATACCTTCAACATCTTCCGGGTTGGTCTCTTCACGAACAAGGATGACGCTTTCACCTTTGGCTGCAGCTTCGATCACCTCTTCACTGGAGAAAACGATCTTTCCGACTGCACCGCCGGGGCCGGCGGGCAGACCTTTGGCGATGATGTCGCCGCGTTCATGGGCGACTTTCTCTTCATGGATGTCCAGGATCGGGTGGAGCAGCTCATCCAATTGGCTGGGGGAAACCCGGCAGACAGCGGTTTTCTCATCAATGAGTTTTTCATCGAGCATGTCGATCGCCATCGTGACCGCCGCAGTACCCGTACGTTTACCGACGCGGCACTGGAGCATGAAAAGTTTGCCTTCCTGAATGGTGAACTCAATATCCAGCATGTCATGGTAGTGAGCTTCAAGTTTGTTGCGGATAGCGAACAACTCTTTGTAAAGAGCCGGATACAGCTCTTCCATGGATTTCAGATGTTTGTTCTGCTCATTGCAGGTGTCTTTGTTGAGCGGATTTGGGGTACGGGTACCGGCAACCACGTCTTCGCCCTGGGCGTTGATGAGCCACTCACCGTAGAACTTGTTGTCACCGGTCGCCGGGTCGCGGGTGAATGCCACGCCGGTGGCACTGGTGTCGCCCATGTTGCCGAAAACCATGCTCTGAACGTTGACCGCAGTACCCCAGTCATCCGGAATACCCTCAATACGGCGGTAGGCAACGGCTTTTTTGCCGTTCCAGCTTTTCAGAACCGCACCGATACCTCCCCAGAGCTGTGCCATGGGATCATCGGGAAACTCGGTGCCGAGAGTGGTTTTGATCTGCTTTTTGAATACTTCGCAGAGATATTTGAGATCATCCACGGTCAGTTCAGTATCATCCTGATAGCCGCACTGCTTTTTATGGGCATCCATGATGGCATCAAGCTGACGGCGGATGGCTTTGCCTTCTGCCGGTTCAATGCCTTCAGCTTTTTCCATTACCACGTCGCTGTACATCATGATGAGGCGGCGGTAAGCATCGTAAACGAAACGCTCATTGCCGGTTTTTGCGATCAGTCCGGGCAGGGTGCTGGAGGACAGACCGACGTTGAGGACGGTTTCCATCATACCCGGCATACTGCTGCGGGCACCGGAACGGCAGGAGACAAGCAGCGGATTTTCCGGATCACCGAACTTCATGCCCATCACATTTTCGATGTGGGTAAGGGCACTTTTGACCTGCTCTTCAACTCCGCCGGGGAGTTTGTTGTCGTTTTTGAAATAGTCCACACAGCACTCGGTGGTGACGGTGAACCCGGGAGGGACGGGCAGTCCGAGATTTGCCATTTCTGCAAGGTTGGCTCCCTTGCCGCCCAGGAGGTTCTTCATCGAACCCTCACCTTCGGTACAATTGCCGCCAAAGGTGTACACATACTTTTTCGTCATTTCTTTTTTTCCTTTCTTTCTGACCTGCCTGCGGATCATCCGGGCGATGAAGCTGTACTCTCGGAAAGACTTTTTCACAGTTTTCCGGAGAATGAAAAAATCCGGCAAGGACCGAACCAATACAGAGGCCTTGTTCCGGAGTTTTTGTTTTATCTGCCACAGATTACTTGAAACTTCTCAATGCTTGCAATATCCGCTGCTTTTCCTTGTTTTTATCCAGTCCGACGACGATAAACGAACCGGAGATCTCGTAAATCGGATACGGAATACCATTGAAATATATCCGTTTGCTCTTTCTGATTTTTTCCAGACGTGAACGCTGGTTTTTATTGGTGATATCGTATTTGTAGATACCGATATTGGAATTGCCGATCTTTGCTTCAAGTGCGGCTCCGGCAGAAAGCGGTTTGGGATCGAGCGGACGGATGCCGGAAACTTTTATGCCCTCACTTTGCATGTGACGGACAAAATCCCGCGGCATACGGTAGTTATTGTCCGGCCCCAGAGAATTACACCCCGCAACGGACAGGAGAACTGCTGCTGCCAGCAGTAAAATGTGGAAACGAACCGCTTTTTTCATACTGTTTCACCAAATTTATTTTTTCAATACATATAATATAACACTTTCATGCCATTGTGTCAAGAGTAAAAAAGATAAAAAAATCCATACTTTTACGTTATTTGTGCATATCGCAAGTGGCACTTGCTGTGCTATATTATAAGATCGACAAATAAATTTTTAAAATTAAAGGAGCAAAATCATGCGTATTCTGGTTACCGGCGGAGCCGGATTTATCGGCAGCCATCTGGTGGAACATTTTCAGGGAAAAGCTGACGTGCGGGTTCTTGACAGTCTCCGCAGCGGCTACCTTGCCAATCTTGACGGATTTGATGTGGAGTTTATTCAGGGAGATATCCGCGACCGGGCTGCGGTGGATAAAGCCATGAAAGATGTGGATTATGTTTTCCATCTGGCTGCGATGATCAGCGTGCCGGAGTCCATGACCAAAATTACCGAATGTATCGAAATCAACAATACCGGCATGATCAATGTTCTGGAATCTGCCGCTGAAAACGGTGTGAAAAAACTCTGCTTCAGTACCTCCGCAGCAATTTATGGTGATAATCCGGTGGTTCCCAAAGTTGAAACCATGTTCCCCGAACCCAAGAGCCCCTATGCCATCACTAAACTCGACGGCGAATACTATTGCGGCATGTTCACCAAAGAAGGCCGTTTGCAGACTGCCTGTCTGCGTTACTTCAACGTTTTCGGCCCCCGCCAGGATCCCAACAGTGCCTACGCTGCCGCAGTGCCGATCTTTATTGAAAAAGCATTGAACAACGCCGATATCACCGTCTTCGGCGACGGTGAACAGACCCGGGATTTCGTGTTTGTCAAAGACGTGGTGGCGGCAAATGCCTTTTTCGCAATGAATGAATTTACCGGTGTTCACAACATCGCTTACGGCGGCAGAATCACCATCAACGATCTTGCATCAGAGATCATCCGTCTGACCGGTTCAAAATCAAAAATCGTTCATCTTCCGGAGCGTGCCGGTGACGTCAAACACTCCATGGCGGCTGTCGATAAACTCAAAGCTACCGGATTTGTCCCCGGACACTCCTTTGCCGAAGCTTTGGCTCAAACCATCGAAGCCTACAAAGCCCGCCGCAAATAACTCCGCTTTCTCCGCTTTCTTTCACGAGAAAGAAAGCTTGGCAAAGAAAGCGGATCGTCGCGCACGCCTCGTTGGGCGTGCTTGATCGACGCTTTTGAAAAAAGCTTGGCAAAACCCCAGTGGAAGAATTTCCCCCGGGGTTTTTCTTTTTGATGCCCTCTGTGGCATGTTCAACACACGGGTGCGAGGCGGTTGCCGCCGAGCGCGCAGTCCGCATGCGAATGTACTTTGCGAGCATTTCCATGCGAGCAAAGCCGACGCAAC
>SUWK01000113.1 GCA_015061525.1 Lentisphaerota bacterium | reverse complement strand
TTGTTGCGTCGGCTTTGCTCGCATGGAAATGCTCGCAAAGTACATTCGCATGCGGACTGCGCGCTCGGCGGCAACCGCCTCGCACCCGTGTGTTGAACATGCCACAGAGGGCATCAAAAAGAAAAAACCAGCGGATGTTACTCCACTTGGGTTTTGCCAAGCTTTTCTCAAAAGCGTCGATCAAGCACGCCCAACGAGGCGTGCGCGACAGTTAGCTTTCTTTGCCGAGCTTTCTTTCTCGTGAAAGAAAGCGGACCGCCAGACCGGCTTTGCCGGTCGTCAAACGGCTGCGCCTTACGGCTTGCCTGGGCGGTCTTTCCACGGCGTAACCGGCTTTTGCTCATCCTCCGCTCATCCTCGCAACTTTTGTTGCGTCGGCTTTGCTCGCATGTAAATGCTCGCAAAGTTCATTCGCATGCGGACTGCGCGCTCGCACCCTCGCGGTGCTCGCAGTGCGTGCGTTGAACGTTCCACGGAGGGCATCAACCAATATCAGGAACAGAGCTTAATTTTTTCTGTTCCCCTGCCTCATAACACCCGCAAAAATGACAGGGTATTACCGGTGGAGGTCAATCCTCGGCGATCAGCTTGATCTCCAGCCAGTCGGTGGCTCCGGCAGGCGGCTGATTGATCTTATTCAAATTGTTCAACAACATTTTTGCTGAATTATTCACCGCAGCATTCGAACTGGCTTTCACGATCTTTTTACCGATGACTCTGCCGGTTTTATCCACGCGGATGGCGATGACAGCGGCAGTTTCCTCAGAAATCCAGATCCCTGCCGGACGGTGCCATTTGTCGCGGATAATATTCTGCAGCTCTTCTGAAAATCTGCGCCACTGTTCTTCCTCGGCTTTGGTGGCTCCTCCGGCGGGGGTTTTACCATCCACCGGGCCGCGTTTCTGACCGGCGTCGCGGTTGCCGATCTTAACATTGCGGTTGAAGTTCTTTCCGCCCGGAGGGGTATACTTGCGGTTCGGATTAAACTTGTCAGCATTCGGATCACGGTAAACCGCGTTGCGTTCAGCTTCTTTGCGTTTTCTCTCGGCTTCCTCTTTGCGTTTCTTCTCTGCAGCTTTTCGTTTCAACTCGTTGATCCGTTTCAGCTCGTTGATCCGTTTCAGTTCTGCGATCCGTTTTTTTTCGGCTTCCTCTTTGCGCTTCTTCTCTGCAACTTTCCGTTTCAGCTCGTTGATCCGTTTCAACTCGTTGATCCGTTTCAGCTCGTTGATCCGTTTCAGCTCTGCGAGCCGTTTTTTTTCGGCGAGCAATTTTTTCTGCGTCTCTGCCGGATCTGTTTTTGGTGGTTCCGGCTTGGGCGGCGGTGGAGTCACCGGCGGTGGAGACGGTTCCGGAGCAGGTTCAGCAGGTTCTTCCGGAGGCGGCGGTGGAGCGGGATTGGACGGCTCCGGATTGGGGGACGGGCGCAGCCGTTCCGGGGGGCCGACTTCCGGAGCATGGGAAGGCTCCAGACCGCCAAGCTGTACTTTGAAGGCGATCTCTTTAAGTTTCTCCTCATCCTTTTTCAGCCAGTAACAGCCAACCGGACCGAAAATCACGGCGATATGCACCAGTAATATCGAACCGAAAAGGATAAAACGTTTACTGAACATCCTCAATTACCCTCCGCCTGCGTAACCAGTACGGCATCTTTGAAACCGCTGTTACGCACCAGTTTAAGGAGGTTGAGGACTCCTTCGTATGTCTGTTGACCGTCACCGCGCACCAGAACGGACGGTTTCGGGGTTTTATCGGCAAGAGTCCGGAGACGTTTGGAAAGTTCCTCAGAAGAAACGACCTCCTTGTCAATGACATAGGTGTTGTCTTTAGTCACTTCCACGGTGACGAAGTTATCTTCCGGCAGGGCATCACCATTCATTTCCGGCGGATTGACGCTGGTTCCGTATTCCATCAGCGGCATGGTGATCATAAAGGCGATCAGCAGCAGAAATGTCAGGTCGAGCAGCGGAGTGACGTTGATTTCGTCGATAGCTGCCATCGGGGTGCGTTGTTTGCGTCGGCGCATGGGGCAGATCCTCCGGAAATTCAATCAATATCGTGTTCGTGGAATTTCAACTGGGAAAGTTTCACGCACACCATGAATTCTTCGGTAAAGTTATCCATAGTGACCGTCAGCTGCCGGATCATATTGGTGAGTGCATTGTAGCCGACCAGCGATGGAATGGCGACGATCAGACCGGCGACGGTGGTCAGCAAAGCCCCGGCGACACCCGGAGCAAGGGCGGTGAAGTCGCTTTTTCCGGCGGCGGCGATACCGCAGAATGCCATCATCACACCCCATACCGTACCGAAAAGTCCGCAGAAAGGGCTCAAACTTACCAGTGTAGCCAGCCAGCCGATACGGGTTTCAAGTTCTTTGATCTGCGAGGAAACTTCTCTTTCAAGTACAGCCTCCACTGCGTTGTATTGGGCTTCGGAAAGTTTGCATGGAACCGGTATTCCTCTTGAGTTGGTTCCTTTGGAGGCGTAGAAATCAAGAAGTTTTTCCACTCCGGCGGAGTAGATGGCAGCGACCGGACCGGAATTATTTTCCGCCTCGCGCAATAAGGCAGAGGTGAGCATATTGGTTTCGCCGTATTCCTGAAAGAGAGAGCAGAAACGGATCGAGAGTCTTTTGGCGCGATGCAGGGACCACCACTTGTCAAGCATGACCGTCCAGGTGATGATACTGCCGATGAGAAGCAGTATTACGATACCTTTACCCACATTATCACTGTTCTCAAAAGCGTAGTAAACTCCCGGAGCATTGGTGACAGAAGCGGTCAGAAATGCGGTCATTGTGTCCTCCCTGTAAAAAAAAATGTAAAAAAATCTGAATCGTCCCTTTATAAAATATAATACTTGGATTATATTCTACAAGGAGAAAACTATATTTTTTGATAAAAAATTAAGGAAAATTTACTATGGCGATTCTTTTGGGTTTTGATATCGGCGGCACCAAGCTGGGTATAGGTTTGGGTGACAGTGACGGCAAACTGCTCGGCACCTCCCGCCGCGACAACCGCAATACTGATCCGGCAGAGGTGCTGCCGTGGATGGTTGCGGAGTCAAAACGGCTGGTTGCTGAAGCCGGATTGACGATGGACAAGATCGACGCATTCGGTATATCTGCACCGTTTCCGGCAGATGCTGCGCGCGGGATAATGACCAAGCCGACCAATAATCCTCTCTGGCGCAATGTGCCGATCCTGGAGTATCTCAAAAAAGAGCTCGGTATTCCCGGATGCTTTGAAAACGATGCCAACTGCGGAGCGTTGGCAGAGTGGTTTTTCGGAGCTGGAAAAGGGTGTAAAGATTTCATTTATCTGACTTTGAGCAGCGGTATCGGCGGTGGTATCATTGCGGCCGGCAATCTGGTTCGCGGCGGCAGGGCCTTGAGTGCCGGGGAGTTGGGGCATATATGTCTGCAGCTGGACGGCAGAAATTGTTCCTGCGGTATGAAAGGATGTTATGAAGCGTACTGCGGAGGAGTGGCACTGGCGCAGAGGATGCGTGAAGAGATCGCGGAGCATCCGGATTCACTGTTGAATAAATTGTGCGGCGGAAATAAGAGCAAACTGGATATGCACCTTTTGGAAGAGGCGTACCGTGCAGGCGATGCTTACGCTGCGGAGCTGTGGGAGGAGATGAGTTTGCGCAATGCCCAGGCATTCGGACTTTTCATCAACTCTTTCAACCCGGAGAAACTGGTTCTGGGAACGCTTGCCTGGGCGATCGGTGATATCTATATCGACCCGATACTCAAACATCTGGATAAATTCTGCTGGAAAGAGCCGAAAGAGGCGTGCCGGATCGTGTGCAGCGGACTCAAGCGTGAGATCGGCAGTTACGCCGGTATAGCCGCTGCGATGAACTATTTGAAAGAGATGGGCAAACTGGAGATTTGAGATATGAAAATAGTAATTGCCGGAGGTGGTCCGGCTGCGTTGGAAAGTGCAGTTGCCGCGAGAAAAGTTTCAGCGGAAGCGGTCATAGACATTTACAGTGCCGAAAAGGTGCTGCCCTACCGCCGTCCGGCACTTTCCGGTTTGCTCGGTGCCGGTAAAGCGGTGGATGCGAAGACGTTTTTCATCAAACCTGCAGCATTTTTTGAAGAGCAGCGTATCGGTTTTCACGGTGGAGTTCCGGCGGTGGCGATCCGCGGCAGACAGTTGATTCTGGCTTCCGGGGAGGCGGTGGATTTCGACAAACTTATACTTGCCTGCGGAAGTGAGGCGATCCGTCCGCCGATCATCGGGGTGGATAGAGCGTATACTTTGCGTTCCGCAGCCGACATGGAAAAACTCAATGCGAAACTGAATGACGGGACGGTCAGAAATGCGGTGATCATCGGCGGTGGAGTGCTGGGGCTGGAGATCGCCGACAGTCTGTTGTCAAGGCAGATCAGTACGGTCGTTTTCGAGATGTCGCCCCGGCTTTTTCCGGGTAAACTTACTGATGGAGACTCTGATGCACTTGCCGGAAGATTGGCAAAGATCGAAAATCTCAAGATCATTTTCAACTGTCGGGCAGTTGAAATCACTGAAAACAGTGTGATTACTGCTGACGGCAGGGAGTTTTCTGCAGATATAGTGATTTGTGCTGCCGGAAGCCGTCCGGATCTGAGACTTGCTGAAAGTGCCGGAATTGATTGCGCCAGAGGGGTGAAAGTTGACGCCCGCATGCGCAGTTCTGATCCGGATATTTTTGCGGCGGGCGACACGGCGGAGTACGATGGAAGGTGTTTCAATCTTTACATGGATGCGGTGGCAAGTGGAAAAGTCGCCGGAACAAATGCGGCCGGAGAGGAGATGGTTTTTACGGCGAAACTGTCACCGACACGGTTGATGGCACTGGGAGAGAAGCTGGTATTTTAAGTTTGGCTCTGTTCCCGATATTGGTTGATGCCCTCTGTGGCATGTTCAACGCTCGGGTGCGAGGCGGTTGCCGCCGAGCGCGCAGTCCGCATGCGAATGTACTTTGCGAGCATTTCCATGCGAGCAAAGCCGACGCAACAAATGTTGCGAGGATGAGCGGAGG
>SUWK01000112.1 GCA_015061525.1 Lentisphaerota bacterium | reverse complement strand
ATGGATTGCGGAGGAAGGTCGTGTTTTGCGACGAGTACGGTGCAGGAGTGTACTATGTACTCGACTGCTCCGGCGCAGGAGCAAGGCGCGAGATTACCCGCAAGCTGCCACCGCAGGTTAGATTTTTTACAAAATTCAGGACAACAACAATAAACAACAAACAAAATATAAAGGAAAACAGACTATGTTGAACATCGGTTACGCCCAGGAAATCATCACTCCGCCGGTCGGAGTCGGTCTGGCAGGTTATATGAATGACCGTCCCAATGTTGGTATGTATGACGATCTCATGGTCAAAGTGGTCATGATCGACAACGGTAAAGTCCGCTGCGGTCTGGTGGTCTTTGATCTTTGCTCCGTGGCGAAACAGGTTTTTGAAGCACTGGAAGAGAAGATCGTCGCCAAATACGGCAAAGAGTTCCACAGCAATCTGATCATCTGTGCCAACCATACACACACCGGTACTGAACTGCGCCGGGAACAGAATGAATTGACGGAGTATGCTTTCAATCAGATCGTGGATGGTGCGATGCGCGCTATTGAACGCGCGGTGATGAATCTGCTGCCGGGCGAAATTGAATACGGTTCAGTATACAACAACCCCTACGGTTTTGTGCGCCGCTACTGGATGAAAAGCGGCATCATCGTCACCAATCCGGGCTGGGGCAATCCGGATATCGACAAACCGGAAAGTGATTTTGACCGAACCATCGGCATCATCCGTATCATTCAAAACGGCAAAACTGCCGCTCTGATCTGCAATATCGCCCAGCACGGCGACACCATCGGCGGAAATCTGGTTTCTGCCGACTGGTACGGCCGCTTCGCGCAGGAGGTTCAGCACGCACTCAAAGCAAGTATGCCGGTGATCGTCATTGATGATGCTTCCGGTGACATCAACCACTTTGACTTCCATCAGAAGATCAATCAGACCAGCTATGATGAAGCTGTCCGGGTCGGTCGCGGTTATGCAGCGATCGTACTTAACGCACTGGATAAACTTGAGAAACTGGAAGACGACGAGATCGTGGTGAAAAACTCCAGCGTCACCATTCCGCACCGCAAACTTACTCCGGAAGAAGTCGCCGAGGCGCAGAATATTCTGGACACTGTTCCTGACATTCCCAAAGAAGGTGACTTTGAAAGTCAGGACTTGGCGAACAAGGTTCCTGCGGCACTGCGTTACTTTGCGCAGCGTGCGCTGGATTGCCATGCCAAGAGTGTTCCCTCCCACGACTGCCGTCTGACCGCGATCGAATTCGGCAGGACGATGGCGATCGTATCACTGCCCGGTGAACCATTCAACGGTATCGCCCGTGCGATCCGTGAAAAATCACCTTTCAAACAGACGTTTATCGCGTCTCTGGCACAGTCGGTATCCGGATATGTACCGATGCAGGAGTGTTTTGCCCGCGGCGGTTACGAAGTTCAGCCGGGCATTGATACTGTCGCGCCGGAAGCTGCAGGTGAGATCATCGATGCATCTTTGAAAAATCTTTGAAACGAGGCTCTCACCCCATGGATAAACGCTTGATCTATCTGGATAATAACGCCACCACGGCAGTCGTGCCGGAGGTTCTGGAGGCGATGATGCCGTATTTTTGTGAGAAGTACGGCAACCCGTCCAGCATCCACCGTTTCGGCGGCAGTGTTGCTGCTGACGTGGAAAACGCCCGGAAACAGGTGGCGGCTCTGCTGGGAGCATCTTACCGGGACAAAGATGACTGTGCCACGGAAATCATTTTCACCAGTTGCGGCACGGAAAGCGACAATGCTGCGATCAATGCCGCGTTGAATGCTCTGCCGGAACGTAAAAAAATCGTCACTACAGCCGTGGAACATCCGGCGGTGCTGCACTACTGTGATGAACTTGCACGCAAAGGTTACACGGTGGAACTGATCGGGGTGGACGGCTGCGGCAGACTGGATATGGCAGCGTTGGAAAAAGCTGTTGATAACGATACAGCGGTCGTTTCCGCCATGTGGGGCAATAATGAAACCGGAACCATCTTCCCAGTGGCCAAGATCGCAAAAATCGCCCATGCCAAAGGTGCATATTTTCACAGTGATGCCGTTCAAGCTGCCGGCAAAGTGCCGATCGATGTGAATGAGGTCAATGCTGATTTTCTTTCCATTTCCGGACATAAGCTCCACGCGCCAAAGGGAGTCGGAGCATTGTATGTGCGGCGCGGAATACCATTTACGCCACTGATCTGCGGCGGTCATCAGGAACGCGGAAGGCGCGGTGGTACGGAAAATGTGGCTTCGATCATCGGTCTGGGCAAAGCGTGTGAGATCGCACTTGCCAATCTGGATGAGGAGTACCGTTCACTGAAGAAGATGCGCGATGATTTTGAGGCAAAAGTCAAAGCGGCGATCCCCCGGATCAGGATCAATGGGGATTTGGAAAACCGTTTACCGGGAACCAGTTCCATAAGTTTTGAATGCATTGAGGGTGAAAGTATTTTGATGTTGCTGGATGTATTCGGAATTTGTGCCAGCAGCGGTTCTGCGTGTACCACCGGCAGTCTGGAACCGTCGCACGTTTTGCGGGCGATGGGGGTGCCATACAGTGCGGCACACGGAACGATCCGTTTCAGCCTGTCACGCTGCAATACCGCTGAAGAACTGGATTTTGTAGTGGAGAAACTTCCGCCGATCATCGCCAGACTGCGGGAAATTTCACCGTACTGGGAGAGTGAGAAGTGAGCAGCAGTAATAAAAAACAGGAACTCCAGTTCCCCTGCCGTTGGGAATTCCGGCTGGTCGCGGTTGCAGAAACGCTGGAAAAGACCCGGGCAGCAGTGGAAGCGGTAAACGAAACGGAAAAAGCCGGCTTTGAAATCACCGCCGGGGAGAGTTCAGGAAGCGGCAGATATACCGCACTGCGCGTGGCTTGCGAAGTGGATTCTCTGGAACGCGCAAGATCTTTGGCAAGTATATTATCAAAGATTGAAGGAGTACGTTTTTTGATCTGAAAATGGAAAAAACGCAAAAAAAACGTATTTTTTTCAAAAAAAATCGCATTATTGATTTGACAACTGGCGTTTAAGTGTTAAGTTCTATAGAGTGCATTTTTAATTGTTACATTAGAGTTTTTTAATCATAATCAAAAATAAAGGGTGTGCCGACAATGAAAGTATTCAACATTATCGCCTGTGTTATCATCTTTGTGCTTGCAGCGGCGAGTGCAGTGTTCTCATATTTCCTGTATGAGAAACGGGTTCAATTCGTCGAAGGTTGGGGCGCGATGAGCAGTGCGATCCAGTCGAGTGCCAAAACCATCAACCGTCAGAGTTTTGACAAAAATGCGGGAAACAAACTTACCGAGGCGGCTCTCTCACACAAAACTTATGAAAAAGCGGCCTTTGAAGGTACTTTGAAAAATTTGAATAAACAGAGCAGTGACTTTGTCAAACAGTATGAAAATGCCATCGCCGGTTGGGACAAAATGACTCAGGTTATTGCAAGCGATACTGAAAACTATGCGAAACGCCTCAAAGTTGTTGCCGATGAAGATCTGGCAGTGGAAAAACTGAAATTCACCAACGTTGATCCTGAAAGTTTTGCCGCACAGATCGACAAATACAGCAAATTGAGCAAAGATTTTGTCTCCAAATACGATAAAACTGTCAAAGACCTCAAGGTTATGACTGACAAATTCGAAGATATGGAACGCAAGTACAACAGCAAAGTAAAAGATTACAACATGCTGAAGGAGCGCAACGACAAAATCAGTGCATCCTTGAAAGATACTACCAGAAAAGCAGATTACCTCGCCAATGAACTCGGCAAGATCGGTAAACTTTCCGGAGCCGGAGCTGATTGCGATGAAGGTAAAGATTTTGCCGTCAACTATGGTGCACGCAGCGAAACAGTCACCAAATCTGTTGAAAAAGTCATCAATAACCGCGGAAATATCATTAATGGAATCGCGGCGATTGCCAGCAGTAACGGCGAAAAATTTGATAAGGCAAAAATGTTGCTCAATCCCGAAACAGCTCTTGCGCCGATTCGCGCCGCTATTGAAAAACAGCGTGCAGCCCGTAACGTGTTTGCCACTAACCTGAGCGCCATCGGCGGCAAGCTGGGTGTTGCCTTCCGCGATGACTATACCAAAGCGGTCAACCGGGCTGCAAGCCAAAAGGTCGTTGATGCAAGTGCAGCCAAAGTCAGAGAGGCCGCAGATTTGAGCAAAAGATTGGTCGTTGCCGGTAACGTTGACCGTCAGAATAAAGAGACTATCCGCAAACACGAAGCGACTATCGCCGCGCAGAAAGCTGATATTGCAGAGTACCGCAAGACGTTGGAACTTGACCGGATCGGTGGAGATATCGCGGTCAGAAACTGGGCACGCGGTTCAGTTCAGGCGCGTTCCGTAGTCACCGGTAAAGTGATCAAAGTTTCCAAAGAGTACGGTTACATCGTCATCGACTTCGGTACCGAAACGACGGTCATCCAGAAGATCGGCAACAAGAATATCCCGGTCAATCCTGATCTGGAAAGTGGTTTGAGCTTCAACGTGGTTCGCAATGGTGAGTTTATCGCCACTGTCAAACTCAACGAAGTTGACAGAAAAGAGTCCACGGCTGATATCCCGCCGTCAAAAGCCGGTATGATCCAGGTTGGCGATATGGTAACTTTCAAAAAGTAACCGTAAAAAGGGGATCGTAATATGCTGAATTCAAAATTCTTCACCATAATGATCGTTCTGACTCTGGTTGCCGTTGCCGGTGCAGTTGCGCTGCAGGCACTGGAAATGGATCATTACAGCCTCTTTGAAACCTTGCTGGGAAGCTCCAAATGAGCAAAACTGCACTTATTACCGCTGTCATAACGGCAGCGGTATTTTTATTGCTGTTTTCCGGATGTACTGAAATTGAGCGTGGCGGGGTAAGCCCGATTCCGCAGAATACTCCGGCCTCATGGGAAATGAACCCGTTCGGTGATTCCATGATGAATTGAACCGGGTTTTATTGCACGTAAACCGGCTTCTGATGCGAATTACATCAGGAGCCGGTTATTTGTTTGCAAAAGATGATCTTCAAGTGGAATAAGAAAAAGGCTCTGTTCCCGATATTGGTTGATGCCCTCCGTGGGACGTTCAACGCTCGGGTGCGAGGCGGTTGCCGCCGAGCGCGCAGTCCGCATGCGAATGTACTTTGCGAGCATTTCCATGCGAGCAAAGCCGACGCAACAAATGTTGCGAGGATGAGCGGAGGACGAG
>SUWK01000020.1 GCA_015061525.1 Lentisphaerota bacterium | reverse complement strand
CCCAAAACTGCATCAGGAGTAAGTTTAGCAGCAGTCAGTAATGCAGGAGGAGTAAAATGTTCCATACCTTCTGGAACGACTGAATACAAACTGTTGCGTATCTTGCGTATCTTATTACTTTTAGTCAATTTAACAAGACGGTTGCGGCTGTGATGTCCGGATAATGAACAATAGCGTTCCCACTCATCCGTGTTAAAAACCCGATGAGTTTTCAAAAACATTTGCTGTCTGTGGTCTATTGTATTCATTGCTTCACCTCTTGTTACAATATATAATTTATCATAAAATCGCACAATGTCAAGTGCTTGATTTCGGTATTCTTGATGAAAACAACTCCCGTTGTCCTTTGGGAGCATTTCCTTTGGTATTGGTCTTGGCAAGGTAACTGGCTCTTCTGAAGCAGTCATCTTTCTTCTTTTTGATTTCCGGATCATCGGGGCGTAACATAACCCCGTTGATCTGCTTATCTCCAGTTCTGCTGGTAGTACAGTCGTCTATCAGTCCGTAACCGTTCTCTCTTGCCGGTAAGCCAAGGGTACTGTCCCATAATCTCTCAGCCGTCTGGATATGGTTATGAATACTCTGGGTTTTCTGACCGTCAAGAAGCAGTGCCACGTGGTAGTGCTGGTGCTTCTCTCTGGATTGTTTCCGTACTGCTACATACTGGGGCTTCAATCCCTGTCTGGAAAGGTTCTTCATAAACTTGGACTGGAACTCTCTGAAGACTCCATTATCTGCATGAGTATATCCTTCCGGGAATCGTACATCTAATCTCATAAAGAACACCTTACTCTTGTTTTCTTCTGCGTAATCGAACTGTCTTTCAATTTCTGTAAGGATTTTGGTATCACAGGCTAATCCTCTTTGCTGATCTGTCATAATTGGATAGCCGTTGAATGTTTCTTCTGTTGTGGTTTTCATGGGAAATGATCTTTCTTTGTTAGATGTTGAATTTTAAGGTATTACCATTTACCTTGAGTTTTTTGCAAAACAAAAAATCGATTTTTCATTGACTGCATTGGCTGTTTTACGATTTTCAGTCCATCCATATTATGACTGCATTAGTGATTTGTCAATGGACGCAAAAAAAAGAGAGCCGGTCAAGACTCTCTCTGTGTTTGTGGTCAGAACTCACATCCGCAATCACGGCAGATATAACCGTCGTCCCACGGAATTATGTCACCTGAATTACAATCTGGGCATCTATCCATTACGCAGCCCTCCATTCATAGCCGCAGTTTTCACAACGCCAAATACGGAAGACATTTTCATCTATGAGTTTACCGACTGTATTACCGGCGACAGCTCCGGCGGCGGCACCGGTAAGGATGCCAAGCAGACCGCCGATAGCAGTGCCAATGCCGGGACAGAAAATCGAGCCAATTGCAGCACCGGTTTTAGCTCCGGCAGTGGCGGCAACATAACCTCCCGCACCGGCTCCGAGGAGCGTAATCGCACCACGGGTTTGCGTACAGATGCGTGCTTTTTCATTACATTTTGGACAATTCATTTCTACCTCCAAAGTTCAGGATGGTGACCATCCAAGCCGAAGCAACGGTTGAGTGCAGTATAAGACTGGTCAACCTTGCTCCCGACATCGTCACGGCAGTAATGAGCGGCAAAGCCCCCGAAAGCGTGACGTTGACAAAGGTTTTGTACGGATTTCCCGATAACTGGCAGGAGCAACGCAAATTACTCGGCATAGCGTAACAGATAAAAAAATAATCCCGGTGCGGTATCAAAAATGGTACTGCACCGGGATTTACTTTTTGCGACAGACTTATGACGGATAGTATGTTGATCAATCTTCTCTGCATTCCCAAGGATATGGGTAGGTATATGTTCCATCCGGCTGCCGCTTCACAAAGGGATAAAACTTATCCCAACAATGTACATAACAATTATTAATAAATTCAATAACAATGATATCTAATACTGTTTGATGAATACCAGAACCATAGTCACATTTTATAAACAATAATTCCCGATTGTCTTTCTTTTGCACAGCAAAGTCAACACATATTCCTGAGACTGTATTGGAAACAATGAATTTTTCTCCAACACTCAAATTTTCTGCATATGCTGCAATTGGTGAATTTGTAATCTTTAACGGGCATTTTAAAAGTTCAACTTTTGAATTCCAATCGGCATCAATGACAGCATTTTTTTGATTGGTAGATCGATACCACTTATCATCAACTTTTTGCCACTTTCCTGCGGTGTTTTTGTTAACAGGAGAATTACTCCATTTTTGCAAAGTATGTAATGTTTGAATGGCTTCTTCTTGAGATACTGTTTTCATCCATGAAAGACTCGGTTCTAATTTTTGCTCATGTAATATTGAAATATCTACTAACACTTCTTCAATTTTGTAACCAGTCAATGATTCTATTTTTTTGCAAGTTATCGGGTTAAGAATAACATTTTCAAAGCGAGTCAACCATCTGAGGTTTTCCAATCTATTGTTTTGCCGGTTGGTGTCGATATGGTCAACAACATAAATTTTTGTATCTCGGGGACCATAGAAAGCTGTCGCAACAATTTGATGAATACGGGCAGCTCCTATGAACATATAACCGTTATCTTGAGATACTTTGCCAAAAGTCCAAATATTATCTGTTTTTCTAACTGATTTTTTCGGATGACGCATTACTGCTCCATTATCTCTGACAGAGTAGGTTTCCCCTTTAAATTCACATATAGTCTCTTTATTAAAATCATTGATATCAACCATAAAATCCTCACATTATATCAATTTTTTCCAAAGATGCTTTATGCCATCTTCACCGAGTTGTTCTTTCAGAATTGCAGCAAGTTCATCAAGCAGCCACTCCGGCTTTTTTTGCAGCGGATTGGTCATCAATAAACAAATTGCGGCGGCTTTGGATTTAGGAACAATGCGTTCTTTTAGCAACGATAAACCTGCGTTTCGAGCTAATTCCATCACAACTGCAGCGTTATCAGATGCGACTCCGCCACTCAAATCCATTGCAGAATTTATGTGAGAAACCAGTTTTTTTGCTTGCCATACAGCATTTTTTTGTTCCCTGATCAACCGGACACCATCCGGTGAAGTCATGGGATCACACACGCTATTCCGTCCGGCATAAATATCATTTTGCAATAAATGCGGATTCCCGGAATAAAGCTCATCACTGAAGATCTGAAATGCTTTCAATGCCTGATCGTAATCGGCATCACTCCATCCAGACGGCAGATTTGCGATTTTTTCCAATTCCATTTTTACATCTTTAGAATCTTTTTGAGAATTTCTCCATCCTAAAAATTGCCAGTCGCGAAAAATTTTATCGGCAACTTTTTTGAGATATTCCTTTTTTCTAAAACGTTCCTGTTTTTCCTGATTTGTGAACCCCATATCAAATCTCCTTCTTAGGTTATGTAATTATACATATAATATAATAACCGATTGTAAAAATGCAAGTGCCTTGGCAACATTTTTACTTAAAATTCGATGGAGATTTGTTTTTATACTCCCATAGGAGTAGTTGCAAGGAGTTGTCACTGGTTGCGAAATAACGAAATATGCCCCACCAACCAAGGCTAAAAACCGTTTTAATGGATGGTGTTTGTATTGCGGTGAATGTCAACGAATTATGACTTTTTCTCAACACGATATATTGACCGGCACCGCCACTGGCAATGACCGGAACCAGACCGTCTGAATGTGCCTTGAAGGTAGTGTACCCCTGCAACAGCATCCGCAAAATGATTTCACGGTCAAGAGTCAGAACCGCTCTGGGCTGTACGCCGGTAACGGTGGCTTGGGTATTCAGCTCAAAATTCGGCTGAATACACGAAACAAGCGTAACTGAACCATCGGGCATCACATTCAATTCGATTCCGTTGGTGGTCTTCTGACTGGGGATCATCTTCACCCATGCGATCACTTTTTCGGGGTCGTGCAGGGTAATGCTGTAATCGTGACTTTCAGGTGATGGGATTACACCACGCCAGTTTGGGTACTGCCCCTCCAACAGTTTACCGTGCCAGCAAAAGTTGCCGATCTCGACCTGAAAGAAAGTGTCCCAGATTTGAAGCACGCCCATTTCAGAAGTCTTCGCTGCCAGCAACGCAGATGGAAACGGAATTGTAACATCTTTGGTCAGCGACAATACGCAAGGAAGATGAAGCAACTGCTTGCCATCCGTAGCCGTTACTCCGGCATTGGAAAGATTGATCCCCTGCAGCAACCGTCGATAGTTTGAGCGATCAACAACCGAAACCGCCTGTGTCAGCAGTTCTCCAAAGTTCACCGGGAGTATCGCAGAAATCGCATCCGCTGTCGGTTCTTCCAATTCCGGAAACTCAATGAACTTTCCAGAGAGTTCGATCGTTTCACTCCGTCCGATTCTGACCAGATCTTTCAGCTCCTTGAACGGCACACAGAAGTCGATCTCCGTTTCTGTGAAAACACCAACCGCCATCGAAACCGTTTCCACGCCATCAGTCGCCATCGCCATAACGCCATCGACATCACCGACAAACCGTACTGACCGGTACAGTTCCACCGGTGAAGTCTGGCACACCACCTTGCCCAGCACCCGCAGGGCATCATTCAAAACACGCTTTTCAACTCTCATAAAACCTCCTTTTAAGTTTAGAGTTTAAAGACAAAAAGCCCCGCCGATTCCGAAGAACCAGCGAGGCATATATTGATCGTGGACTTATTCCACTATAGTGATATATAGGTTAAAATTTTTGAAAAGCAATTTGATTTTTGCTGGTCTGGAATATATAGTAGCAATCAGAGAAGGGACTACATTTAACACATCCTTCTCAAAAGCGTTGAAACTTATTAACTATAGGATAAATGGGAATATATGATGGACAAAACTATCACAGATAATTTAAGGTATGCCAAAATAGTAATAGGAGATCTGTATTCGAGCGGATACGATGTCTGTTTAGAAATTCCGGCGTTTTTCATCATTCCCGGGACTGAAAACTATAAAGCATTTGGTCTAGACTTGCTTAATGATCAATTCGAATCCAAACTAGAGTTTGTTCATATCGTTCACCCGCAAGAAATAGAGGAAAATCATATCAGACTGCAACGAGGAGAACGAACTGGACAGTTCGATTTAACAGATGGTAACTTCAAGGAGAAGATGATCAAATTTCTGTTACATTGATATACATAGGAACGAACATCCGTTCCGCTGAATTGATATTATTAACGTATTTGTTAGATTATCGCAGTACAAACTATACTGTTTGAGCCGACCTGTGATAGCTTCAAGAAACAAATAGCTACAGAACCTTACTTATTATCATCATTGGCTGACAAAGAAAGTTTACTGACCAATCCCTGACAGAAACGGGTGGTCAATTTGAATAGTAAATGCTGATCCTCTTCACTTAATTCAGAAAGGGCTTCCAATTCACATCGGGCGATCGTATTGAGTATTTCAGAACATACCTGCAGTCCGGCTTCAGTAAGCAAAATGATCTTTTTACGGCGATCCGTCGGATGAAATTTCCGGGTAACCAACCCCTGATCTTCCAAATCATTGAGTACGACCGTCATCGTTTGCCGCAATAAATTGGCTTCATCTGCCAGAACCGCAGGTTCCACACCTTCAGGATGTTCCGATAGACATTCAAAAGCCCAAACCATATTCAGCGAAAGATTGCGGCTGTGCGCAAGTTTTGAATAGGCGACATCGGTTTGTTTCCATGCTGAAAAACAGGCTTTGAGCCACTGCTGCTGTTTTCGTCGGGCAACTGCCATTATTTACTCCAAAATTAACGTCCATATTATAATTGCTGCATTATAATATGGACGCATTTATACTGTTATGCAAATTTATTCACTGAAAAATACATATTTTTTTTCAGCGGTTAAAATGCTTCATCGCAGCCTGGATAGCCTGACGCAGATAGTTCAAAACCATATCCAGCTCTTCATCAGAAATGACCAGCGGCGGTGCGATCACCAGCATATTGCCGTTGTTGCGCAGAATCATGCCGTGCTCATAGCACCAGTCACGGATAAAGACGCCGTATTCTTCTTTGAGTTTGGTGCGTTTTTCACGATCATCCATAAGCTCGATCGCCCAGAGAGTTCCCATGCCCTGAATATCGCCGACGACATCAAATTCATAAAGTTCAGTAAGTCTGGCGCGGATTTTTTTATCCAGTTCTGCGGCGCGTTCCACCAGATGTTCGCGTTCAAAGATCTCCAGGTTGGCAAGTGCCGCGGCGCAGCTGATGCCGTGACCGCCGAAGGTACTGCCGCTGCGGAATTCTTTGCCAGGGGCACTGAAGGCAGATGCGATCTTCTGGGTGGTGATACAGGCACCCAGAGGCGCATAACCGCTGGTGATGGCCTTGCTGACATCAAGAATGTCGGGAGTAACGCCAAAGTGTTCGCAGGCAAACCATTTACCGGTTTTACCGAATCCGGTCTGAACTTCGTCAAAAATCAGGAGAATACCGTATTTGTCGCAAAGTTCACGGACACCCTGCAGATAGCCTTTCGGCGGAACAGGATAACCGCTGTTGCTGCCCGGAAGCGGGTCCATCAGAATCGCGGCGACGGTATCGGGACCTTCGGAAACGACGATGCGTTCCAATTCTTTCAGACATGCCAATTGGCATTCAGGGTGACGCAGACCCATTTCGCATTCGCTGCATTTGACCTGGGGCGCGAAAATGCTGCCCGGCATCAACGGTTCAACCGGTTCACGCAGTGCGCAGAAACCGGTCCAGCTGGTAGCTGCCAGCGTGGTGCCATGGTAGCTGCCGCGGCGGGAAATGACTTTATAGCGGCCTTTCTGTCCGGTCTGCCAGAAATACTGACGCGCCATTTTGACGGCCGTTTCATTAGCTTCACTGCCGCTGTTGAGGAAGAAGGTTACTTCCAGATCACCGGGAGCGATTTCTGCAAGTTTTTCCGCCAATCTGACCAACGGCGCGGAAAATCCGTCGTGGTAGTTCGGGAAAAATTCCAGATCCTGGAGCTGTTCATCGATCGCCAGACGGATCTCTTCGCGGCCGTGACCGACTGCACAGGTGATCAGGTTGGAAAAAGTATCGATAAATTCGTTGCCATCGATATCGGTGATGCGGCATCCTTTGCCCTTGGTAAAGATTTTTACACCTTTGTCAAGATCGGCATTGTCCATCCAGTGACCAAGTACGTGTTTGCGGGCACTGACTTTCAAACGGGCTTTTTCGGCATCTGTAAAATTCATTTTTCTACCTTTCTGTAAATGATGGAACTTATTTCATATATGCTTTGGCGACCTTGTTGAAAGCAGCCACATATTTTTCAAGGTGACAGATCTCATAATTCGGATGAGCAAAGAACGAAATGGTTCTTTCTGCCAGCCATTTGGCAACCGGGCAGTCGACCTTGCTGTAATCCATCGCTTTTGCGGCGGGAGTATTGAAAGGATAGTTATCCGGACCGACACCATTTTTCTGCTGCAGAGTATCTTCTTTATACAATTCCGGCCACAGGGCACTGAAAACAGGTACGCCTTCAGCGGCCATTGCCGCGATGAATTGTTTGATCGACACGGTCAGCTGGTCAACATCCAGGACGAATGGCGCCCACCAGAAGGAGTTTTTACGTTCTTTGCTGTCAAACGGACAAACTTTGACCAGCGGGTGATCTTTCAGGGCATTGATCAAATATTCGCCGTTTCTTCTGCGCAGCGGCAAATTCCAGGAATCCATACGTTCAAGTTCGCAGGAGCCGATCAGGGACTGGATCTCCGTCATGCGGTAGTTGCAGCCGATGCGGTTGTGAACATACAAACGGCGATGTTCTTCGCTGAGCATATCCAGACCGTTGCTGGTATCGAAACCAAAGTCGCGCAGAGAGAAACAGGTTTCAAAGATCTCTTTATCGTTAGTGATGATCGCTCCGCCTTCACCGCCGGTGGTCAGATGTTTGGTATGGCAGAGGTTGTAACAGCCGACATCAGCGATCGTACCGGTCTTTTTGCCGTTGTAAACACCGCCGAAACATTCGGTGCAATCTTCCAGAACGCGCAATCCGTGTTTTTCAGCGATCTCCATGATCGGTCCCATATCAGTTACGATACCATACATGTGGGAAACCACGATCGCTCTCGTACGCTCGGTGATCTTTTCCTCAATACGCTTCGGATCCAGCGTATGAGAGTAGTCAACATCAGAAAATACCGGCAGCGCACCCAGCTGCAGAATCGCAAAAACCGGCGGGAAATAAATATAGCAGGGACAGATGACTTCATCGCCGGGAACAACTCCCAATGCCGACAAAGCCAGATGAACGGCACCGTATTCATTGACCGTACTTACACAATATTCGGCCTGATGCCATGCGGCAAGTTCCGCCTCAAACTTCTTACCGTAAGGACCGCTCCAGTAATTCAATTTCGCAGTCCGCAAAGGTTCTGAAAGCATCTGATACGTCTTTTCAGAATACACCGGCCACAACGGAAAAGATTCCGTATTCAATGCTGCGCCGCCATCAATTGCCAATTTTTCAGACATGTTCACGCTCACTTTCATTCTCTTGTTTATAATTGACTCCACATTCGATGATTTCCGATCCGCCTGTTCCTGCTGCCGCTTGAATACGGATAACAGTTGCCTGAATCAGGAAATACCGCCATTTCGTAACTTTGATTTACTATACATTGTATTTATTAAAATACAAGTAATGGAACCAACTTTTTTTGAAGTTTTCAGTTCTGCTCAGTCCATAGTCAGATGATCGTGCATGATTCTGGCCATTCGTCATCGTGCTGTAAACGATGGCAGAACTGGATGGAGCGATGAAAAGATGAGTAAACACCGTGAAGTCCCGGGCGTTGTCCGGCGTGGATCATCGCTGTGCAGCGTGAAGCTTTTCAGCTTACGGTGAAAGAGAAACACTCGCTTCGCGAATTAAGGATATGCCGGTTTTATGATCTTCACTGCCGGACAGCTGCATCACATTCCTTGAGCAGAAACAGGACAACGTTTGCGGTAAGAGCTTGTTATACTCCTTACCGGCAAGGAGTTGTATGTAAAAGCGATGCTGTATGGATCAGGCACACTTTGTTTCATACTCCCCGCCGATGGTTCTCCGGAGATCTCTCCGGTCACAGCCTGAATGATCAGATCTCCACGATCTCGCCATCGGCAGGGATGACGGCATTTTCTGTTTCAGCGATGGCACGAAGTTTTTCCGGATCATGGGGCCAGAACTGCCTTGCCCGGTGAGAAAAGATCACCTTGCAGGAACTTTTCATTTTTCCCAGCACCGTTAAAGCTTTGCGTATCTTACGGAATACTGCCGGATTGGAATGGTAAAAATCCATCCACAAATTTGCATCATTGGCACAGGTCGCATCCCACACGATCCCGTCAAAGACACATTCCCCGAGCAAAGAGAAAGCGGCAGCGGTAATATTGGCGGTATCCAGCGCATAAAGCAAACTCTTTCCCTGATGGCAGACCGTATAAAGAAACGTTTCTTCTGCCGGATCGTCGACCGGATGATCCGCCGGCAAGGCGGTAAAGCGGTAATCGCCAATGCTGAATTTATCCCGGTGATGAACCGGAAATACATCACAGATATTTTCAGCTTTTTCACAAATCTGCGTTGACGCAAACAGCCGCACTCTTCTGCCGGCGGACACTTTTTTCAGAACTTCAAGGTCAAAATGGTCGATGTGATTATGGGTGATGACCACATCGGAGATCTGTTGGCGGGCGATCTGAAAATGTTCCAGAGCCTTCGCCGCCGTCACTCCGCAGTCGATCAAAATATGCCCGTCGATCAAAGTAGCACTGCTGCCGAGTATTCCTGCTTCACCGTAGCGCGACCAATCAAAATCTGCCGCCCCCGTGCCGATGAACTGCAACTTCATGACATTATTCCACTGAAAAATTTTTTCCGGATGATCCGGCAGTTACTTGTCCAGACAAAATGCTTGTGCCATTGCGCCCCATACTCTGCGGTACTGCAGAGGAGTCTGTCCCAAAACGCATTTGGCAGTCAGAATGTTGTAACCTTTTTTCAATCGTACCGGAACGATTTCCGGAGCAATATACTCCGCGTCGAAAACCGGTTCGATAACACAGATCTTCTGATTTTCAAAGAAAAATTCTCCACCGGAAGAGGCTCCCAAGGCAAAGAACGCCTCTTTTTCGCAATCCGAATAAAAACGGAAATAGAGATAAGCAAGAGAATTTTCTGCTTGCGGATAATATTTCAGCAGATCACAGTAGCCGGATCTTTCCGGCACGATGATTTTGGATGATGCCAGAAGAGATTCCGGATCGACCTGTTCCGGTAAAAAGATCTGCTCATCCAGCGCTTGGTTAAAATCATACGGATACACCGGGGAACTTAACACTTGATAACAGTTGATGCTCCTGCGATCCACGGTATCCGGGAAAGCGGTCACTCGGAGCAGGGCATTGCCGTAGGGGATCAGATCCAACTCCTCTGCAGTTGATACAGCATGATGAAAAAGTGGAACTTCCGGTGTATAACGGCCATTTTCCAATTCATCAAAATTGCTGATTTTCACCCCTTTTATTTTCATGGTCAGCGGCGGCACATCGCTGAACAGATCTCCTCCGGGATTATGGATGATCTCCGCAGGAGTTCCCTCCGGGACTGCGTAATTCCATGAGCTTTGCGGAATTATCGCGCAGGGTGCAAACGCCGAAGGATCTTCTCTGGTCAGCTGATACGTCACCGGCAGTGAAAAGACCAATGCTCCGTATTCAAAGTACGACCAGTAACGGTCAAATTTCTGGATCGGCATCATCGGCAGAGTCAATTCAAGAGTATCGCCATTCTGCCATTTGCGGTAAATTGCGGCAAAGCCTTTTTTAATTTCCGGCAAGGTCAGCATCTGACCGTTGAGAACGAGCGACGGATTCTTACACCATCCGGGGATGCGCAAGGTAAAGGGCATCTCCAAATCCTGCTCCAGTGAAAAACGGAACTCGACCGTTTCTTTGCAGGGATATTCCGTGGTCTCATGGATCGTGTATTTGCTGCCGTGGAAAATTCCGGTATATTCCGATGGTCCGTAAAGGACCGCCGCAGGGGAATCATCTTCATTGAGCATCCACATCCGCAGCAGATAGTTGGGCAGGACCCGGTGGACATTTCCAACACAGCATTGGGCACTGTGATTGGATCGGAATTGCCGCAGAGCCGCACAGCCGCGGAAGAAAAATGAGTTGTTGGATGCTGAATCTGCAATTACCTGATTGGGGGCAGAAAGATACTGCAATGCAGAGAAATCTTTCAGCAAAGATCCGGGAAAAGCGTTAAAAAAGATCTTTTCCATCCGGTCGGCATATTTTCCGTCACCGCTTGCCATAAGAAAATATCCCAGACTCCATGCAAAGTCGCTGATCACACAAGTTTCATAACCCTGCAGGGGATCTCTGCCGGCAAAATCTTCATTACTTGACGGCAGACCGGGGATCTGTTCATGCCGTTCCAATACTTCGGCAAGTCCTTTTTCCGCATCGGCAAGAAAAGATTCATCGCCGGTATAAAGGTAGAGCAGTACCGGCAGTTTTATCGATTCACTGAAAGATACTCCGTGAATAATATAGTTTCTGCCGGAAGTTATTTTTGAACGGTACAATTCAAACTCATCTTCGGTATGCAGTGAATAATATTCATCGTGCTGACGGTAAGCGGCAACTGCTTTGTCAAGCAGAGCTTTGTCGCCGCTCCACTCATAAGCTTTCAACACACCTTCAATATTATTGATATGGCGGAATCCGAGAGCAAGTTTTTCCTGCGGCAGATTCTGATAGTGACGGATAAAAGCCGCTTTTGCCTCCCGGTCATCAGTTGAGTCGCAATATGCCATGACCGCCCTGAAAAATACTGCCATCGGCCATTCGGAATCCGATACCCCGTAAGCGTGACCGAGCAGACCATTCTGATCCGGATTATTGATTACGAAACGGAGATTTTTTTCGAAAAGTTCAATCTTTTCCCTGTCGCCGGCAATGATCCCGAGCCGGATGAGTCCGTCAAGCAGATACGCGGTCTGTTCGTATGGCCACCAGGCATCCTGATCGGGGGATGTTGCGGTTTTATCATTGTAAACGATAGATGCCGGAATGATTTTTCCCACCCCGCCATCCCACATCGGGGTGTTGTAAGGGTATCCCTGGGCAGCATAATGTGACGACAAACCGTTATTCTGAATATTAAGCCATTTTTTTAAAAAACCGGCCGGCGTATTGGTGCCGGGACGGCTCTGGCGAAATTTTCCGTGATACATTTGATTATCCTTTGCGGTTTGATAATTCAGAAGATCCGATGAAAGGATCTTTGATTCTTCTGCGGTTCTTACTTACTGTTCGGATGCTGCCGTCAACTCCACTCTGCCGCCGGATGGTACGTCATTTCCCGAATACACATTGCCTGCTGCATCGAAAATTTCACCATCGACGGAGAGATTTCCGGCGCACATATTCAATACGGTCACATGTTTGCGGCACGCGGTCAGAGCTTCTGTCAAGGCTGATTTATCACTCAGGATCACGATTGATTCGTCCGCACCGCTGCATATTGCCGCTGCGGCAAAACCATTATGCAGTTTCAGCGACCAGTGTCCGAAATTAAGCGTTTCCCGATGAGCATTGTAAAAATCCAGATAATTTTTTATTACAGCTTTATGTTCAGGAGAAATACCGGTCAATTCCATGGATAACATCGGAACACCAGCCAATGAAGCGATCATGTGCCGGCCGACAGCCGCAGATGATTCTCCGGGGTGAAAATATACCGGATCCGCATGTACCGGGATCCGGTCCCCCATGATCAGCCGCAGCTGAATGCAGCTGCTGAAATTCTGCATATAATCAAAAGGAACATCTCCCGCACGGAAAGCCGTGGCAAGCGAAGCATTTACCGGCGTGGCATAATTCTGCCGGAATTCGATCAATGCCGACGGTTTAAGTTTCCGTACCCGTCCGATAAGTTTTTCCAGATACTCTTTCACCACCCGGCAATGGGGATTGGCGGCATCGGGCATCACGCTGTCGACAAAATCTATTTTCAGACCGTCCAAATCCATCTCTTCAAATATCCGGCAGATGTTTGCCATTGTCTGCTCGGCCGCAGTTTCATCCGCCGGATCATAGATCCGTTGTCCTTCGTGCAGTTCAGTGAGGAACTTGCTTACAGACTCATTCAATTTGCTGCGCCGCCCGGCAAAAAACGGAGCCACCCAGAAAATATAATTCATCCCCAGGGTTTGAGCTTCGGCAATGATCTGTTTCATTTCCGGCAGTTTACTCTCCGACAGCTGCCAGTCGCCGATATCCCGGTACCAGTCAGGCAGGGTAAGCGGTGTGACCCGTTTATTTTCATCAAAGCACCAGCCGTCATCGACAATGAATGTACCGAAGCCCAGTCGGTGTGCTTCGACAGCATTTTTCCGGAGATATTTACCGGTAATGGCAGTGTGAACGGCATACCATGAACAGTAAACGGCATCCCATGCACCGGCGGGATATTCCGGGATCTCCGTCATCACAAGTTGCCGGAAGTCCTGCAGAACTGCGGTCATTTCCCTTGAGGAGCAGTCGGCGAATATTTCAAAAGGTTCACTTCCGGCGACTGCCGCGATAACAAACTTCACCTCGAAGCAGCAAAGTTCCTGATTCATTTTGCAGGAGACCATGCAGTCGTCAATACAATTTGTCAAACCGACAGCATAACTTGCAGAGGAATTCTGATCCATGAATACCAGCAGCGGCATACCGTGACTGCTTCCGGATGAAAATTCGATATTCCACGGCAATTTCATTTCCGGCAGAGTGGCAAGCGCGGCATGCCAGATCGCGGTGACTTCCACCGCCGGAATTTGTGCCGAAACAGTCAATTGACCACCGCAATGCCGGAGCATATCGGCAGATATTTTGCGGTTAAAACATTCCAGAATTTTTCCATCACGGTCCGTGACCAGAATATTGAATGACATAAGCAACTCCAGTTGAATTGATTTTTTGGTTTTTTCTCCGGTATGATTTCATACTCCGCCTTTGTGAACCGTTTACCACTTTTCCATGAAGCGGAAGTTCCCTCACAATAAGCAAATGTCACGCGAAAAATTGCGTGACATTTGCTTGCATTGTACGGATGATTTGATCACTTTTCCGGCAGAGCAGCAGCTGGAGCTGACCGTTTGTACTCCTGAAGCAATTCGCCCTCTGAAAGTTTCCGGTTGAATATTCTGACTTCATCGATCAGCGTTTGCCCCGGGTCGGTAGGCCCGAAGTGTTCCCCGACTGCCACGGTGGAGAAGTCGCCCGGAAGCGGCGTTTTCAATTTCGATGCTGCCATGCGTTTGCCATTGAGATGCAGCTGTACATTATTCTCATCCCAGGAAACCGCAACGTGCTGCCACTGACCGGGCTTCCACGACGGGACAGGGGTGAAAATCACTGTAGCGGCTTTGGCATTATCGATCGGTCCGAGATAGACAGTCATGCGCGACTGGTAGGGGATACGATAGATCAGCAGCCGCTGGGATCCGGGGCCGGAGGCTGAAATAAAGACCCGCTGATTTTTGTCATTGCCCATCCAATTAATGGGTTTGAGCCAGAAACTGATGGTACATTCTTTGCCGCTAACGGCGGGAATCGGGGAATAAAGAACGGTATTAATGTTTCCAGAAGCATCTTTGCCTGCCGTAAAAGCATTGCTTTTGATGCCCGGGACGATCAGTTTGTCTGCAGCGGTTTTTCCCGGTCTGCTGTTCAGCACTCCTCTCATACCGCTGGCTGCCGGGGTTGCACCGCCGAAATCAGCGTGTATGTTTTGGTCAAATGAGATATAATACGCCGGGCCGTTCTTATCCGGAACTGCCGTTGAAGTTACTGCTTTTTGCTGAATTGTGCTTTTGCCGGTGTTTTTTTCCATGAAAAGGAGTTCACCTTCGCGCGGAGCGAGGGTCAACTTGAGCTGATTGCCGTCAAGCAGATAAGCTTTTTGGGTGAATACACCGTCGGCACGGTATCCGGCAAGTTTCATGTCAGCACGGAAATTCAAAGTGACCGTGACCGTTTTATCGGTATCATTAAGCACGGCACAGAGGGCTTTGTCCTTATTGGTGTAAAGTGCCGCCAGAGCTTTGTTGTCAGCTTTGACTGCCGGATTTTTATCCCACCAGGGATGGAATACCGGGCGTTCTTTGCCCAGTCTGTCAAAGGCGGCATAGATCTCGCCGGGGCGGCGGACACCGCAATAGTAGTACGCCGAAAGTCCGCAGACCAGTTCGTAGGTCAGGAAGTGACGGGCGGCATGGTCTACTTCCGGTACGTTAAAGGAGAATGAACGCCACTTATCCGGCATGAAAAGCTGCATCGATCTGCCGAATTGCCCGATGATCGCCACGGTCGCTTCATTGATACGGGTTCCGTAAGCAATGCGCATAAGTTCCGGATCCAGGACATCGTAGTAATTTATGCCGCCATCTTTAAGCATGCGGGATTGATACAGCTCGCCCACGGCGATCACATCGAAGTAACTGTCGGCGGGGGTACGGGTGGAAATCAGGTGCCCGATGATAAAGGTATCCGGGTTTTTCTGACGCACCATGTGCCATACTCTGCGGTAAAATTCACGCAGAGCCAACAGGTCGTTATCGTGGTATTCGTAACCGAATTCATCAACCCAGACGCAGCCGTGGAGTTTGTTGCCGCAGCTGCGGGGCCAGGAGAGATCAAAGTAAAGATCACGGACATCAAAGTAAGGGTTGGCCAGATAATGTTTAACCGAATCCAGCTGGAAATCCAGATAGTTGCGGCAGTTGAGACAGCCGTATGTCCAGCCGTCGGGTTTCTTTTTGAAATCACTGGTCGCTCCGGCGTAGCTGCCGAGTTTCGGCGTGTCATTGTGCCAGAGATTGCCGAAGTAGTTCCATTCCGCAGTGTATGAACCTGCACCTTTGGGGGCGAAGTAGTACTGGAAGGTCACGTCTTTGGCGGTGTGGGGTTTAATGATCATCTTATAGTGATAATCCCACTTTTTCAAATCATCCAGATGTCCCGGACGGGTGGTGTTGAAGTAGCGGGGAGCATTGAAAACGACCATATTATTGATACGGTCGCGGATGTTCCACGGTTTGGGATTGAGCGGCTTGGTCGGAGTCGGCTGCAGATAGAAGCTGATCACCCGCTCTTTGGTATCTTTGATCGGGGTATCGACCAGTTTGACCGAAATCAGAACTTCATCGTTATTACCGGTGATGCTCATGGCGCGCCGTTTGTCTTTCACATAACGGCCGCGATGGGTGTGAGTACCGCCGCTGATGCCGACCTGATTGCCGCCGCACCAGAAAAACGGATTGGCAACCGGATCGATTTCCAGTTTGAACTCCTTTTTACCGATCAGTGAAATCTTTTCAAAGCAGTTGTTATTGTCATCAAAAGCATCGACATATCGACGGTCAAGAGGGATCTCCAGACTCAACGAGGAGGGTTTTTTCGCTCCGGCAGGAAGTTTGACCGTGAACCAGATCACACCGTCATATTCGGCAACGGCGGTCACTTCCACCGTCTTGTCTCCGGAGCGGAGAGTGTAGGTTACAGCATCCGGTTTGGCAACGGTTTTGACCACATCAAAACTCATCGCTTTGCCGTCAAATTTCAAAGTCACCGGAGCTTTGACAAGTTCCAGATTCTGGGATTTGATCGATGAAAGCAGGCCGCTGCCGCCGAATTTATAACTTCTTCCCCAGCAGGTGAAAGTACCTTTATCATCTTTGACCGGAGTCCACGGCGGGGGGATTTCATCGGAAAGACCGACTTTGGTTCCCGCCCATGATCCCATTTTTTCCGGGATCATGTATATTTCTTCCACGGTAAAGAGATATTTCCCCGCAGGATCAAGAACCCGCTGTTCGATATGGTATTCTCCCGGAGGCAGCTGGGCGATGGAAAGCCGGGTGTTGGTCACCGGCATTGAGTCATCGATTTTCAAGGTCTTTTCGTAGATTTTTTTGGTTTTTTTGCGGTCAAAAAAGATCACATTGACCTGACATTTTCCCGCATCCAGACGTTGATTTTTGAAAACCAGCACCAGTTCTTTTTTGTCGATATCGGTGAACAGATGGCTTTTTACCACCGGCTGTTCCGTGCCGCAGGGAATAGTGTTGCGGTAGATGATCTGATTGTTGAGATGGGCGGTAATATGCAGAAGCGGTTTTTCCGGCATTCTCTCTCCGGTGATAACTCCTTTCACCCGGCGGGATGGAGTCAGTTTCACCGTGCTTTCACGATCAAAGGCATAGAGCGGAGCAGGGGCTTCGGCGTGGACTTTCAAAGAACCATTGCCGACAGCTTCAAAACGCAAGTCAAGCTTACCGTCTCCGGGTTTGCCCAGCGAGGTCAGATGAAACTCCGGAGCTTCAGAAGAAAATGTCACCGGGATGAAGTGTTCCGGTTCACTGTAGCGGGACATGACTCCGGCAAGTGAGATCCTGGCAGCCTGAGTGTTGCGGCAGAGATTCATATAAAGGTTTTTTCCCTCCGGGACAGTCTCTAAACCAAGAGATTTCCACGGGATGGATGCTTCAAAATACCAGACGTTGTTTTTGATCTGTGAAACGCTTTTGTATCCGGAAGCATTCCATTTTTCACTTTCGTTTTTGCAGTCGTAGACGGCACCGTTGGCATTGAAGATCAGCTGATAGATCATCGGTTTGGCTTTATCGTCATTGAGCAGGATCTCGATGGAATCATCCAGCCATACTTTGCCGTCCACTCCCTGCGCTTTGGAAACCAGAGCCTTGCCCGGAGTTGTCGATGCAACATAGAGATTCTCATCGTCATAGCTCATAAAGAAGCAAATGGGGTCGGCAGTGAGGGTATGGGTGCGCAATTCTCTGGCACCTACGGTTGAAAAGGTGTATTCATCCGGATGTATATTTCCGTCGACCACCGCTTTCTTTTTGCCGACGAAGAATTTGATCGGTTCGGCTGCAGATTCGAGGCGTGAAGAGAGACGTTTATATTCATTTTCCAGATCATTTGCACTTAATTTGCTGTCAAAAATCCGTACTTCATCGATCAGCGTTTTGCCCGGATCGGTATTGCCGAAATGTTCGCCCACGCCCAACGTGGTGAAATCTTTGGTGATGGGAGTTTTCAATACTGCCGCTGCTTTGCTGACACCGTCGAGATGCAGCTGGAGTATTTTTTCATTCCATGAAACAGTGACCTGATGCCACTCGCCGGGTTTCCATGAGGGGACCCGGGTGAATATGACCGTAGCCTGTCCGGGTTTGTCCAGACTGCCCAGAAAGACTGCCAGACGTGATTCGTAGGGGATGCGGTAGATCAGCAGCCGCTGCTGACCATTGGCGGCGGTTATGAATACATGTTGATTTTTATCGTTGCCCAGCCAGTTTTCCGGTTTGAGCCAGAAACTGATCGTGCCGGCATTGCCCCGCATGGCGGGAACCGGTTTGTAAAAGAGCGTATGGATATTGCCGGAACCATCTTTGCCGGAAGCAAAAGCATTGCCTTTGATACCCGGCACGAGCAGTTTGTCGGCGGTGACTTTGCCGGATCTTTTGGAGAGGACGCCTTTCATTCCGACAGCTTCCTTGCTGCCGTCGTCGGTGGAGACTGCCGCCGACCCGGTGCCGCCGAAATCCGCCTGTACGACTTCATCAAATGAAATATAGTATGCCGGATTTGCCGCCATCGCTGCGGAAGCGGTCAACAGTGCGCTCAGCAGCAATGCTTTTTTATTGTACATATTTTATTCTCCTCGCTTGAAAATTGAATGTTCAGAGTATTCAGAAAATTTTTTCAGGATTCAATCCCGGTATTTGAAAAATTTGGTATCCCATAAAGTTACGGGCTCACGGTTTTCCACATGGCCGTCAACAAAGGAGACATTGAATCCTGAACCATGCAGAGTATAGGTTTTTTTCGTGAAGAAATAGTAACTGTTTTCCGGATTCTGATCGCCGACATAGATGAAAGAACATTCACCTTTTATCACACTTCCGGTATCCAGAGCAAATTCAGAGAGCATCACCGTGGTGGAGCCGCTGGATATCTCGGACAATTTCGCCGGGCGGTTGTATTTATCGTGACCGTTATTGACCACCCGTTTGTCCGCACCGATCGCACCGGAAATCGCGTAGGTCTGTTTGTTGCCGAATGAGAAGTTGTCATGTCCGAAACCCGCCTGATAGTTGGCAGGAGAACCGGTGGTGAACTTGGCAAACATGGTCGGACAGCGCAGCAGAGTACCGTCTTTATCCACATCCAGCAGATTGGCATGGTAGAGCAATGCATTCCAGTATACGCCGGTACACTTAGTGGTCGGAGCCGCATAACTGCCCCATTGCGTCGGATCAGCGAAGGGGAAGTTGTCATCACTGGTTCCCAGATACATCGCCAAGGCCATCGCTATCTGTTTGCTGTTGTTGACACAAGTAGCACTTCTGCCGCGCTCACGGGCGGAATTGAGTGCCGGCAGCAGGATCGCCGCCAGAATCGCGATGATGGCGATAACTACGAGCAATTCAATAAGAGTGAATCTCCGGAGAGGCATTCTCATACGTGAGGAACGATTTTCAGCAGATCTTTTCATTTTTTTCTCCTTTGGTTTGATAATTTAAGGTACGTTTTTTAAGTTTACATTATTTATTTCTGATCCAAATCGGTGAACTCCAACACCATCTGCCGTCTTTGGTAATCACGCGAATGTAGTAGAAGTCGACCGGATTTTCCGGTTGATAGTCAAATAAAAGTTGTTCCGGTTTGGTCAATATGACCCAATCCCGGCAATTTTTTACCACAAAAAGTTTTTCGATCTCACTGTCACAGGTGAATTTATAGTAGATCGCCCGCTCTTCATCTTTTGCCAGAGAGATCTCTTCGCCCATATAATGACCGTTGATGCGGAAATCCAGCTGCATCCTGCCGCCGGTAAAAGCGTAGGTGCGGCGGGCTTTCAAGGCTTCAAAAATCGCTTCCCGGGTGTTTTCTTTTGCCCATACACCGGTGAGAGCCACCCGGTTGCCGTCGGCATTGAAGCGGTCACCGCCGGAGCCGTCATGGGAATCACTGCCGGCAACGATCCCGATCTTTGCTCCGCGTTTAAGAGCATCGTGCCAGGTGCCGCCCTCACAGCAGGAATCACAAAAGAGCGGATGATTGAAGTATTCCGCGCAGCCGCTGTCATCGGAAATGATCTCAACCATGGGAGTGATTAATTCCAGCGGTATCCGGGAGAAATCCGCTCCGGAAGAGAGATAATGGGTATCGTGCGGAATGACCAGCAGATCTTCCCGGTCAAGGACCGCTTTTAATTCACCGGCGGTGATTTCACCGTCCCGGATGCCGCGGATCATTTCGCCATGATCATTTCTGTAATAGATGATCATGTTGTTATACCACGGATAGGAATCGCGCTCATAGGCTAACAAGGTGGTAAATTTGCCGGGCTGGTAATATTTCTGCACCGCTTTCTGGATCCTGTCCCATTTGCCCTCATCCCACAATTCAGCTGTTGCGACACCGCCGTGATCGTGGTCGGTCAACGCGGCGAAGTCCAAGCCGGGCAGACTCTGGAGACGGGAAAAGTACAATTCAGGAGTCAATGAACGCATACCGTCTGACATGCAGCAGTGTCCATGCATTTCACCGATGAATGGTTTGAATTCATTCTCACCGGGATGGAATTTGTGTTCACTTTTCTGGATCTTTTCCCACAACGGCCACATCCCCATGCTGTTGACACCGGAATAGACCATATCAGTAAATTCCTGACAGCGGCCCGGCATATCTATTTTCTTGGCAAGACGTTTTTCCGGATGTTTCATGAAGTATAAACCTTTCTGCGATGCACTTTTCTGATATCATACTATTAATTATACGTCAGGAGACAGCTGTTTAGAATAGTTTTTTATCCAAAAAACATATGATTTTGTCCAATCTGCAAAAGACAATTCACTCTCCTGAAGTGACGGTCACACGAAAACGTTTCCGGTATTCTCTGGGGGAGATGCCGAAACATGCTTTGAAGCGTGCCGAAAGATAAAAGGGATTGGACATGTGAACATGCTGACAGATGTCATTGATACTCATATCCGTAGTCTCCAGCAGGGTCTGGATCGTGATCATAAGATGATTTTCCCGGTATTTCCGGGGAGAAACATCAAATGTACTGGTAAATTTTGCAAAAAATGCCGACCGTGACAATCCGCAGCGTTCCGCAATTTCATCCATGGAAAGATTTTCCTGCAGATTGGAAAGCATTTTATGTGCCAGTGCCGTATCAAAAGAACTCCCCGCTCTGCCGAAAATCATATTGCCCCGCAGGACGGCCTCCTGGATGAGACAGTATATCAGCCGCCGCCAGAAACGTTCCCGGCGGGCGGCGATCTGAACCATCTGAATAAAAAGATGGTGCATTATCCGGAAATCCGCATTTTTCAACGGCAGTACCCAGACCCCCGGGATCTTCTCTTCCCATTCGATCACATCATTGAAATAGAGATTGCGTTCAAAGTGGATCCATAACGAATCCCACTCTTCTTCCGTAGTGAAATTTCTGATGCCGTCCGGTGAAATAAGAATCAGAGAGTGCCGCGGCAAGGCACAATAGTTCCCCCTGAATTGCAGACGTGCTTCACCCTTGACACTGAGCAGAAAATTCCAGTTGTGTGAAAAACCCTGCCAGCGTGAATCCTGCGGATGCTGACTGCGGCCGGCTAAAATCTCACTGCCGGTGTCAATAAAACAGTTGATCATATCCATTGGACAAAAATATATTTTTTCTGGACTATTTACTATTCTTTCCGTCTTGCATTTATGCTATAATATAATATGGAACAGTGCAAAATTCAAATAAAAAATGGGGAGTCTCTCATGAAAATAGACATCGGTTGTTATTATTTTCCCAACTATCATACCGGCGACAGCCGCAACAAAATCGTCCACGGCAGCAACTGGAGCGAATGGGAACCTGTTCGCAAGGCGATACCCCGTTTCCCCGGACATGTTCAGCCCCGGGTACCGTTGTGGGGAGAGACTGATGAAAAAGATCCGGCAGTCATGGCTCAAAAAATCGATGCCGCCGCTGATGCCGGAGTAAATGTCTTTATTTTTGACTGGTATTATTATGATGACGGTCCGTTTCTGGAACAGGCTCTGGAAAAAGGTTTCCTCGGTGCGCCCAACCGTTCACGGATCAAATTCTGCAATATGTGGGCAAATCATGACTGGTATGATATCCATCCGGCTCCTCTGACCAATCGCAAACTGCTCTATCCGGGCAAAGTGACCCGGGCGACCTTTGAAAAAATCGTGGATATCCATATCCGGCGCTACTTTTCCCAGCCGGAATATTACACGATCGACGGTGCTCCGTATTTCTCCATTTATGAATTGAGTCTTCTGGCTGCCAGTTTCGGTTCTGCCGATGAGACCCGCCGGGCCTTGGCAGAGTTCAGAACCGAGGTGAAAAATGCCGGTTTCCCGGATCTGCATTTGAATGCCATCATCTGGGGGGAACCGATCCTGCCGGGAGAAAACACTCCGCAGGATGCCGCAAAACTGGCGGTCGACCTGGGATTTGACAGTGTCGCAAGCTATGTGTGGAAGCACCATTATTACTGTGCTGCTCCGCAGAATCCATATACAGAAATGCGGGACGCATATTTCAGTTTCTGGGATAAAACCATGGCAAACTGTCCGCTGGAGTATTTTCCCAATGCCACTGTCGGCTGGGATACCACGCCGCGCACCATGCCTGTTCAGCCGTGGGACGGCACCGGTGCGTATCCTTATGCTTCAGTCGTGGTCGGAGATACTCCTGCAGAGTTTGCCAAAGCTTTGCAGATGATAAGATCCCGGTTGGAAAAGCAGAATCCGAAACATCCGTTTATTTCCATAAACAGCTGGAACGAGTGGACCGAGGGCAGCTATATCGAGCCGGATACCCGCAACGGTTATGCGTATTTGGATGCCATCAGACAGGAGTTCCCGGAAAATGTCCAGTAAACCTCCATTTGCGAAATTTGTTCCGGCCAGACCGGGGGAAATCTTGCCGCAGGGAAGCAATGCTGAATTTTTGAAAAAACAACTGAATGGTTTGACCGGCAACTTTGCGGCCTCCGGTTATCCCTTTGACACACCGATGTGGGACGGCGGCGTCGGCGTGATCAGATCAGCTCCCATCATCCACAATGATGAAGAAACTCCTTCCCCTTCGCAAGATGCCTGGTGGCCCTATGAACAGTCGGCTTATTTGCTGGATGGAGTATTGAAAACCGCGATTCTTACCGGAGAACCGGACGGCATTGAAGTTTTTCGCAAAAATCTCCGTTTCCTGATCGATCATCCGGACAAAGACGGCAAACTCGGAAATTACTGCCATTGCGACATCCATTGGCCGATGGCGGTTTTTTTCCGGGCGGCGATGGCGTATGCTGAATTTGAAGCCGATGCCATGGTCAAACAGGCTTTTATCCGTCACTATCAGGCGTTGGATATCAATGAGATCGGCACCGGGTTCCGGCACATCAACAATCTGGAAGGACTCTTGACCGCTTACCGCTGGTCGCAGGATCACTCGCTTCTGGAAAAAGCCGAAGCTGCTTACTTGCGGCACAATGAGTTTTTCCGCAGCCATCCGGATGGATTGCGCGAACTTTACATGGACAAACTTGCGGCAATGGATAAGCATATCCTTCACGGTGTCACTTTCAGTGAAGGAGTAAAACTGCCGGTCATGCTTTATATGTATACCGGAAAAAAATCCTATCTGGAGATTGCAGAATCCGGCTTGCAAGCGGTTCTGGAGCGGCATGAGACTTTGACCGGATTACCGAGTGCTAATGAATTTTTTTCCGGCAAAGATCCCTTGCAGGGATACGAGACCTGTCTGATAAATGATTTCCCATGGGCACTGAATTATTTTCTGCAGGCAACCGGCAAAGTTGAGTATGCCGATCGGATCGAAAAGATCATTTTCAATGCTCTCGGCGGCTGTGTTACCGACGACTTTACAGCTTTGATGTATATTTCTTCGCCTAATCAGGTCATTGCTGCACCGGAATCGAACCACTCATTTTTTTATCGCGGCGGCGAAGATGTCATGGAATTCCGCCCTTCTCACAGTGCTCAGTGCTGTCCGGGAAATATCCACCATGTTTTGCCTAATTTCATTATGTCGCAATTCATGTACGGTACAGACGGCACTCCGGCGGCGATTCTTTACAGTGCCGCCAGCTGGCAGGGCAGCTGCCATGCCGCTGAATTTGAGGTGACTGAAGAAACCGCTTATCCTTACGAGGAAAAAATCTCTTTCCGTTTCTCCGTAAAGGGAGGATATATTCCCTTTATGTGGCGTATCCCGCACTGGTGCAAAAATGCCGAAGTGCTGTTCAATGGAAAGGCGATCGGTAAGAAAGCCGTTGCCGGGACCTTTTTCCGGGTGGATGAAATTTCCGACGGAGATGAAGTCACCCTGATCCTGCCATTGGAACTGACCGAAAAAAAAGATCGCCACTGGAAATGGTTTGAGAGCGGCGCACTGCTCTTTTCCATGCCGGTGGAGTATTTGGAAGAGAGAAGTGAGAACAACCGTTTCTCGCCACGTTCATACCGTCCGGTTTCCAAGTGGAATTATTCTCCGCTGCCGGGAGGTGCAAAATTGTGTTTTTCAGGAGAATACCCGGTCGTAAAGGTTATGGCTTCTGAAGTTTCCGGATTTGATGCACTTGAACAGAACCGTTATACACCTCAAGTGCCGTTGTATTGTTCCCGTCAGGGAACCGCAAAGGAGCTGACGCTGATCCCCTACCGGGAGACCAAACTGCGGATAACAGCTTTCCCGGATGCGGAAAAACGCAAACCTTTATTCATCTATCAGGCTCTGGTCAGTGAAGCTTTCGAATACCGGGAGCATTTACCGCTTGCCGGACAGGCGTTCGCTTCGGAAACCACAGATCCCCGGGAACTTTGCCGGCAATTCACCGAAATTTTTCCGGAAAAAGACGGTTATTACGATTTGCTGCACCACTTCGGCAAACTGGATGATCATCTGGCTTATCTCCTTTTGCGTTTCTGGTCGGACAGTGATGATGAAGCAACTCTCTGCATCGGAGCAGATACTGCGGCACAGGGCTGGATAAATGGCAAATACTGTTTTGAATTGCCGCCGGGCTCGGAAGCTGTATTCACGATCGGTTCCTGGTTTAAGATCCCGGTAAAACAGGGATTCAACTCTCTGCTGGTAAAAGTTGCCAAAGGTACTTTCTATGAACAATACCGCAATGCCTGGGGAGTCAGAGCCGATATTTTTACCACTTAGGCTGGAAACGTTCTGCCGCCTGACTACGCCCGAAATGTCACCCGGCAGCAGATTTTTTATTTTCAGCGCTGTTTATCATATGGACAGGTAATCGCACATAATTGCGACCATCCGCCGCCGTTCTGCGAATTATGGCGGGATAAGACGGGAGCAAAAAATCTCACTTTTCTTGAAAAGAAGTTTTTTGTCCCCCGCATCATCTGCCCTTATCGGGAAATGAGCGAAATAAAAATTCATGCCAGTTCCGGATCGCTCAAACCGACATCTATCATGCAGTAATGTTCCACAAATTCCGGACCTTTCCAGCCGACGGCATTGGCTTCTTTACTGAATGATAAAGTGGTGACTTTGTAAGATTCGCCCTCTTTGAGATGGTGCGGTCCAAGCATATTGCGCAGCGAAGTGGTCAATTCAAGTGCCAGCAGGTTTTTTCCCGGTTTCAGCAGATCGCCGGTCGGCAGCGCATATTTTCCGGCATAGAGGAAACCGGCATCCTGATCATTGATCCGCACCCGGAAAGAATTGGCTCCCGCCGGATCGAAACGTAAAAAGCGGATCTTTTCCACCTCTCCGGCACTCAATTCAAACTCCTGAGTCAATGTGATTTTGCCGGCAAAAAACGGAAAGCCGTCCGCGGTAATATTTTCACCGTCGATTTCCATGGAGTCCGGCAGCGGAGCGAGGAAAAATTCTCCTTTATACCAATGACTGCTGCGCTCAAGTTTTTCCACTTCTCCGCAATGCTGTACGGTGAATTCTCCGCAGATAAAAATATTTTCGATCTCCGAATCAAAGGTCAGCCGGTTGTATTCTGTTTCAAAAAGTTCAGCTCGTTTCAGAATTTCGTAAGTTTCAGGTGTTTCAAAAAAGTCCATGGCTAAAGCGAGCGTATTGAGTCCATGCCGGATTTGTCCGGACAGCGGGATACGGCGGAACGCCTGATCAAACAATTCTCCCTGATCGACTGCGGCAAAGCCTTCCCCATTGAGCGTAAAGGTGTATTTTTCCGGAGTTTCAACAATTACCGACAGGGGTAGCGAGAGATCAAAATCCGGAGAAACATTAAAATCAAATTCCATTTCCAAATGACATTCCCGCCCTTCTTTCAACAATCGGGAATGTATGACATTGACTTCCGCATTTATCCATTCTCCGCCATCGACCCGATATCGGCAGCGGTCAAGTAGCAACAGATTTTCCCGTTTTTCAGCAAGCCGGAATTTCCCGGATAAATGTTTTACTACCGGCAGTTCAAACGGATCGGCAACCGAGATCTTCTCCGCATCAGAAAGTATTTCATCCGGAACAAAGAACATCACTGCTTCGCCATCAGCAAAGGTGTAAGGTATCTGCCAGAAATCATCTGTCCTGACCGCTTCAGATATCGGAGAAAATCTGCAACCGTCCGGGGAGATGATCTCCACTCCGGCTCCGGAGGCCGGCAGCGAAACTGTGACCCGGTGTTGCTGACGGTAATCTCCATTGGCGATCAGATAAAATTTACCGCTTCTGCCCAATATCTCCGGATCGAGCCGGCGGCAGATGCCGGTAAAAGCACTGCTGGCAGAACCATTTTCCGCGACTCTGATCCTTGCCGGATACAGCCGGTCAAGGACAGGTATCAATTCTCCGGCGGATCCCAACAATGGCAGACCGGCAAAAAAGCGGCACACATCTTTTTCAGCAGGAATTCCGTCAATGGTCAATGCTTCAGCTTCCCATGGGCTGTGCAGCCGCAGGATTTTGCCTCCGGCGGCGGCAAATTCCATCAGCGCGTTTACCAGTTTGCCGGAAAGGTTGTTCAATGGCGGAATTATCACCGTGGAATAAGAACATTGTCCGACTTTCAAATATTGACCGTCTGCTCTGCCGGACTCCGCAAATACCACCTCATCGATAAAATGAAATTCTTGAAAATCCTGCTGCAGAACTGTTGTTAATTCCCGTAAAGCATGATTACAGTGCTCCGCAGTAAAATTCCGAACCTGCCCCGTATAGCTGCACCAGCCGCTTGACAGCGGATGGATCACCGCCACATCGGTTTCTGCTTTTCCGTAAGTCAGCATCGCTCCGGCAAAAGCGAAATGTTCATTGACCACACGGTAATCTTCCCACCAGGGCTGGTGGATAAAATACGATCCGGGATAATCCCGTTTCCGCAGTCCCCGGAGTGAATAACTGGACAGATGCTGACACAGCAGATTTATTCCGCAGGTCATCTGCTGATGATAAAGCCAGTACATTCCGTGAAAGTTCAGGTTCCACCCCGCCAGACCGAAACTTTCGGTAAGGATCTGTTTCTTGCCGCTTTGCAGCGCAGCTGAAACCAACTGTATCATAACTACCGGATCGGGCTTTATCCGGCAGAGATGGTCTGTTCCGGGAATGTCATAACCGGAATATTGTGCCATCAATGAACCATTGGCAGGGATCTGATCAAGCGGTTCCTCTTCTGCCAGATGGTGTCCGGTCAGCAGCCAGCCGTGTTCACGGCACCACCGGGATATCTGGCGGATATAACTCTCACAAAATAGAGCGGTGATCATATTCCAGAAGCGGACGCGGATCGCCCTGCTATCCGGCAGAGTCATAAACAATCCCGGCAAATCCGGCAGCAGTTCCCGGTGATAACGGTCAAAATACTCTTTTTCCAATACTGCCGACCAGGGGAATCCTTCCCGGGGAAGCTGCGGCTCATCAGTGAAGATCCCCTTGAGATACGGCAGTAATTCCGGGGGGAGATTTTTGAGATAATATTCGTGAGTGCAGCGGATGAATTCTGCTGTCACTTCCCGGTCAAGATTATCTACATAACAGGAATTTACCGTGTAATAGCAGCGAATCAGCTCATCCGCAGGTTTTTCCGGTTTTTCCCGTCCGAGGAAAATACCTTCTGAAGAATACCAGGCGATGGTTTTCCCAGGCTCCGCCTCATCACCGGCAACTTTGTCACAATGGAGGGATTTCTGCTGGAATTTTTCCCCCAAACCGTTGACGACTCCGTTACCGAATCCGCTGGGCCAGCCGTTTTCGTCATAGAGCCAGCCGGACATGCCGCAGCGCGATGCCTCATCCAATGCCGCGGAAACACACTCCAGATAACGGGGAGAAAGGTACGGAGTTTTCAATCCTCCGCGAGCATGCATGAAAAAACCGCCCAGACCGGCAGAATGCATCCGGCATACCTGTTTACGCAAAACTTCCGGTTCAAGTTCATCGTTCCAGCTCCAGAACGGCAGCGGCCGGCAGCTCGTTCTTTTTTCCTCTGACAATCCGGTAATATTTTCAACGTGCGTCATAATGTTTTCCTGTTCAATTTTCCGTCCGGTATACTTTAGCACAATAATTATTTTTTGCAAATAATGAAACCTGAAATACAGATGTTTTTGAACAACTTTTCCGGATTTTGACAACCTCCATCACGCTGCAAGGTCAGGAATTGTTTCCACACTGTGAAATGACCGCAATATCGGTCTTTTTTAAACGACATCAGGGCGGGAGTTGACATGTTGAGAAGATATGCTATATTAATGCATCATTCAGGATTTTCTTGTTAAACTTTGACAAATCCCGGTTTTCAACCAACTCCGGAAATTTTTACCGGACAGCAGTTATTAAAATAAGGGATTATGTTTTGAGGTCTTTCCTGAATATTCCATTGCTCTGTAACTGCCGTCAATACAGCTTCGTAATCATGAGTGTTTCTCGGAGAAATTTTAATTATTTCAACACGCTGAAAAAGTTTTTTATCCTGATGCTTGCCGTTGAAACTGACATTATTTTCAAAATAACTCTTTGCACCTTCTATTAATACGTCATCGGTCAGATCGCAAAACAAAATCAACCTATTCATGCGATCTTTATCGATTTGGGGTTTCGCGGATTTGATCTCCCCGAGGATTTTATCTTTGATTATTTCGTAAACAGGACTGTAGTTAGAAGTTTCACTGATATTGCTGCCGGCTTTTTGTCTGGAATCTTTAGCTTTTTTTAGAGCTGCAGCAAATTTTTCGTCCTTGAGTTTGTCGGCTATGAAATTCAAATCTCTAAAGCCGATCCAGGAAAACAGAACTCTTGTGCTCATATTATCAATAACCTTTATGTATATTTAACAAGTATCATTAATAATGATATCACCTCTTGGGGATTGTGTCAACTGCAAATAATATGCGTGCTGTAAAAAAATTAAAGAATTTTATCTCGTTGATAACAAACAGGTTTGCTTGCGTGATGGAAAGATTTCTCAGCGGTATGACGCCAAAAACACACCCGTTTGACACGATTTGGCACAGGGATTGCTTAATAGAAGAGTGCAAAACCTTGAAAGCAACAAAACAACGAAAGGAGCAAATCATGGGGAGACGCGAAACTGGATTTATCGAAGACTTTTTCAACTGTTTGTTCGGAACCGGCACCTCGGTAAAACGGACCACCGACTTTTGGGGCAACCCGAAAACCATCGTTCATAATTACAAAACCGGCACGATCAAAGAGTATACTCACAACCAAGGCTTCTTTGACAACCACGACCAAACCACTCATTACGATGACAATGGTTGTGAAGTCGGTGAACGCAATGGGAAACGCGGATTGATTTTCAATACATATTCCAGCGAATATACCGGAAAATGCTTCCGCTGTGATGGAACCGGGATCTATCAGCCAACCGGCAAAACTTGCCGCAAATGCGGTGGTACCGGTATTTTCTGCAAACAAAAATAACAAACTGGAGTACAATATTTCATAAACACAAAGGAGGTAACTTATGGCAATTCACGTTTATCATCACGATGGCGATAACGCAGGATGCGGGTGTTTGATACTCATCCTTATCGTGCTTGCTATTGCCGGATGCTAAAAACAAAAAAGGAGGTATTAATGCCCATTGCAAAAAAACAATTGCTTCGTCTCATCCGTCTTGCCGATCAGCTCAAGAGTGACCGGTATCCTAATTGTTCTTCATTCGCCCGCCAGATGCGGAAACTGGATATTGAGGAAAATCTCAATGTCGCCTGTACTCCCAAAACCATCTACCGGGACATCCAGACGTTGAAAAATGATTTCAACGCCCCTATTGAATTCGATCCATCCCGCAACGGTTATTTTCTGACCGATCTTTCATGGAGTTTTCCGGGTGGTAATACCGCTTTGCCGGAATTTCAAAATCAATTGTGCAGCGACACTGTGGATGACGTGGTTATTCTCTGTGATAAAACCCTCACCCGCTATGCCCGCCGCTATCCGCTGCACCACCAACAGAAACTTACTGTAAAATCCGATAACAACGGCGAAATCCGTATCAAACGCATTCAGCAATCCCAACTTATCCCATGGGTGATGCACTTTTGTCCCCATGCCACAATCATTTCTCCGGTATCTCTGCGCCGCCGGATCTGCGATATTTCCACGCAGCTTCTGGAAAAACATTGCGACTTGTAAAATTTTCTGAATTTTTCTGCTGTCGGACACAAAATGTCCGATGGCGGGATATATATTACCGATTATTACCCCTCAATTACAACGAAAGGAAAAACTATGTCTGATCACAACCACTGCTCCGAAACCGAAACTCAAAATGCTCAAAACATCATCGCTCTGACTGAACTGCTCTACAAAAAAGGTATTCTGAAAGAAAGCGACCTTGCCAAGATTTTCGCTCCGGGATTTGAATCCCATGATTCAGTTGGCAAATTTCCTCTGGATCTGCTTCCGAAAACAACCGGATTGGCCGGAGAATCCCCGGAAATCATCGATGCCTGCAAGCAGAGAATCAATAAACTCATGCAAAAATTTTCCATCCCCGGCAAAATCGTTGACTGCATATCCAATTCCGATTTCACCAACTATAAAATTGCTCTTGCTCCGGAAGGAAATGTTGATACTTTTCCCAGGCTCCGAAAAGATATTTGTCTTGCTTTGAACTCCCGCAATGTCCGGATATTGCTCTCGGCTGATGACCATGTTATTATAGAAGTACCGACCAGTTCTTTTCAGCCGGTGAAAATCCGTCAGATTCTGGAAAGCGAAGAATGGAAAAATACCAATGCCAAAATTCCGCTTGCCATCGGAAAAAATACTTTCGGCAAACCGGTTATCTATGACCTCGGGCAAATTCATCATCTGCTCATTGTCGGAACGGCAGACTGCGGTAAGAATGCTCTTCTCAACTCTATTGTAATCAGTCTGCTTCACAAGTTTTCCCCGAATGAACTGACGCTGAAAATATACACTTTGCAGCACAGAGCAAGCATCTGCCGGAAAGTATTCCCCTGGCCATCCATGCAGATGTTTCATTTTCATCGGGAGCGAATGATGAAAGAACTCTCGGATTTGGTTGACATCATTGATCAGCGCTACGAAAAAATTACCGATGCCGGATTGGCTGATTTGACTGAATATAACAACTTTTTTCAGGATCATCCGATGCCGCGCTGCGTAATAATTATTGACAATGCAGGGAAACTGATGTCAGAGAAAGAGGCAATCAGACTCATTGCTAAAATTGCTCAACGGGGAAGTAATGTCGGAATTTATCTGATTTTAGCCACCATGCACACTGGAATCAATGTTATTTCCGGAGTCATCAAAAATCTTTTTCCGACCCGCCTTTGCTTCAAGACGACTTCTATGTTTGACAGTCATGTGGTACTTGATGCGTTTGGAGCAGAAAATCTGTGCGACAATGGTGATATGTTGACGGTGACCGATTCTTGTATGGGAATTGAACGTGTACATGGAACTTTTGCCCAAATAGAGGATGTTCGCAGGATCATAAATTTTACACTTCGCCGCGATTCAATGAATGCCATACCTGCGAATCCGAAAAATGCAGAGGAGGAAACAGATGATGATTTGGATGAAATTATTTCCCCGGAAAAGTATACCTCAATTGCCTTATTGGTTCATGAATATATGGTTCTGGAAGATATGCTTCCGGAAGATGATGACATCATGCTCCGGGCATTGGAAGTGATCATCCTTGAACGCAAAACCAGCCCCAGCCATCTGCAGCTGCTACTGAATATCAGTTACGACCGTGCCGTCGAGTTATCGGAAATTATGAAAGAGTTCGGCGTTGTCGGATCTCCATCCGGGAGAGAAGACAAACATAAAATTTTGTTTTTTACAGCACATTGATACAAACAGAAAATAAACTTTCGGAACAAATGCCAGAGGTATACAGAGAATTTTTCATGCTGTATAAATCCGGAGGTTATTTATTTTTTGTATCAAAGGAAACAGATACCCTCTGCCGGAACGATACCGGCAAAGGGTAAGTCTAATGTGGATTGATTAATTTGTAAGATCCGCCGAGCGGGTGAGGCAGATGAAACTTTTGAAGAGCTGCTCCATGAAATCAAAATCCGCCGCCGGATCATTGCCGCCGCTGGCGTGGATGATCTGACCGGGTACAATGCTTTGGTATCTGCTCGCGAAAAAATGCCCCGAATCGTACTTATCATTGAGGATTTTGCCGATTTGAAGTTATTTTGCCAAATGGATGATAACTTTATCCGGCTTGCTCGAAAAGGGAGTGATGTGGGAATCCATTTGATACTCGCCACTGAAAATGCCAATGTCAAAGTTGTTTCCGGTGTCATAAAAAAACTGTTCCCGAGCAGGATTTGTTTCCAGACTGCAACGCTGATCGACAGTCGCTTCGTGCTTGATGCTTCCGATGCCGAAAAGCTGTCTGTCTCCGGTGATATTCTGATGATCACTCCGGGGAATGAATGTCTGGAAAGGATCAATGCGGCATTGACTGCCAATTGCGGTATGAGAAAGATCGTGGAATTTGTTTCCAAACAAGCCAATACATGATACAGGCATTGTCAAGTGGTAGGTATAAAGAGAGTTGTTTACGCTTAATTTATTGAAGTTGCCACACCGTATTACTGCGGTGGTAATACGGTGTGGTCATTTGGGCATAAAAAATACGGATATACGGAAGTTTTCAACTTTTTCGGCTAAGGTAAAGTAATTCGACAGTGCAGATATCCGCGACATAATTTGCCGGTTTCAGGTTGTCTAATATTGGTCGAAGGTCTTATTTCCGGTCTCCAACGTAATATTGCCTGATGGAATTTTTGTTCAATTTGCCGCTGTGTCATTCTCAATAAGGTATCATTATTCCAATGACAGAAATTGGCAAATTTATAAAACATTTCTACAATTTGAGCTGAAGTTACAGAATAATCTGTTTCCACTGAAACGCACTGCTTTACAAAACTGTCAATCGGATTTGACTCATCCAAGAGATATTCAATGGCATCATTTTGTTCCTTCGATTTGATTATTTTGCCGCCATTTGCCAAAAGTTTTTTGGCTCCTTCTATTGCCCAAGCCAGAATACCTTCCCCTTCCTCTGACATCAACACATCATCAAAGTTATTGATTCTTCGGAAGTTTTCCGGAACCACACAATCAATCCAGAGCATACGCCTTTTAAAAGCATCTCTGGAACTGCCGTAATTCAATGTCAAATCACCGTTGCCGGTAATAATAATATTAAAACATCCGCGAGCTTGGATTCTGAAGTTGCTGTGTTTCTGTTCACAGCTCAACAAGTCATTGCCGGTCATTTTCTTGATTGCGTTTATTTTGTTAGCTGAAAGAACATCGTTTTCAACGTCCTTTGCCGTCAATAAACTTTTTCCGCTGTACGCAACCATTTCAAAGGGATTATTCAGACGATCCGGATGCAGTTCATCGACATTTTCTTCTCCAAGTATTTTTTCAATGATATTGACTAAAACACTTTTTCCGACAGATGCCGGACCGGAAAGAATCATAAATGTCTGGCTGATATTCTCCCGCAATAGGCATTGCCCGAAATAGAGCTGAATTATTTCAATCGCCATTTTGTCCTGCAACATTGGTAAAATCAATTCATTGATAAACCGGTCGCATGTTGCTTGAGGATTATACTTTAACTCAAGCCGGTAACGGCTGTTGTATTCAGGAGCGAATGCAGTTTCAGTAAAATCGCCGGTGCTATCATCAAAAACCAACATGGCGTTTTTCAAATGAATACATCTTTGTTTCGGAACTTGAAACTGATCTACTCCGACAATGCACTGCAGCTGCCTGGCAATAGCACTTAGAACATTGTCGGTCAAAGCGACACAAACATCATCTATATCCAACTCATCGCGCAGAGATAACGCAAAAGTAAAAATCATATTTTTTATCTCATCTGCTGAAATAACCGACCATGTTCCTGTATTACAGTCGTAAATTTCAAACTGCTTGTTAAACCGGATGTAGCGGTATTGGGCCGTTTTACTGAATTCATTAGCAATGCTTCGCTGATTGACCCTTATTGCACCACCTGTACCCACAAAAGGTGTTCCGAAATCCATATCTTGAAAGTCTGTCATTATTAATATCTCCGATAATTATTGATTGCTTTTTCTCCGGAATTTTCTGAAGTATTTTTCATACTGAAATTACGTCCGTCTATATTTCTGATCTCATCATCTGAAGCGGCGGCTGTTGTCCAAGCATTTCCTTTGTATTCAATTTTGAAAAATGAAGGTTTGCCGCCGAGTAACGGACGATCTTCTATTATGTATTCGGATTGATTTTTTCCACTGCTCCAAACATGAATATCCCGCCCTGCGTGATCTGCGATGAAATTTTCAGAAACGGAACTATCGTGAGACGTAACAACAACCATCGCTTTTTCTTTTTTCACTGCCCAATCACACGCCTGCTGTAATTCTGCCTGATATTCTTTGATGATCTCTCGACCGGAAAAAATGAAAATATCGGATTTGTTTTCATGACAGATCCCGTTCAAACACTTTACCGCACCATCTTTTTTAAGATTATCAAGCCCATGAAATGTAAAAGTCGACTCTGGAGTTAATTGCTTCAACAGCCGTTGATGCTTATTCACGGTACTGCTGATGATAAAGCATTCGGGGATTATCTGATATTTGCATAACCAATGATCCGGAAAAATATTTTCATTTTGTAAAATCCCGTAGAGGATAGCTGTTGTGACAAGATTAATATCAACGCCATGATGAATAGTTACAGCGGTAAGAGTTCCGGATTCAGCAAAATCCCCGATCAATGTCCGGCAGGATGTCTGCTGCAGTCTGCCGAAACGATTCGGAGATAAGTTTTCGGGTATATCTATTCCGAAACTTTTCGCCATATTTACCAAAGCATCCGTTGTTATAGATTTCGCACTTTGCAGGAACTCTTGTGTCTCGTTGTAAAACATCCTCTCTTTCGCCAGTAAAATATCGGCATTTATATCCATTGATTTCAGCCGGGATTGCAACAATAGAGCCTCCAATAGATTCTGCCGGGTTATTTTGTCATTGTTCGACTCAATTAGCAACAAACTCACTTTCCGTCCGACAAGGCATTCCAAATGCAAATGCGGAATCATCCCTTCGCCCCAAAAGTAGCCGAGGATAACATTTTTTTCATTCCACGATGACTTCTCGCATATTTCCCAGCAATTGCAGATAATCACCTCTGCATGGGGATTATATTTCAATCCAATTGTGTTAAACAACCACCAGTCTGGGGAGAATGCATGATGACAAACCATCGGCTGAGGAAAGTTCGGATGCTGTGCAAAGGTTAACGGGAGTAATATGTAAGAGAGAATATTCACATCAATTTTAATTATCAAATTTCGAATATGCCCGGCATTATCCATGATAGAGAAAACGCTACCCTGTTTTGACATAAAAGCCACTTCGTATTGGGCATATTCTATTTTTGCCTCCTGCCATGCTCCGGCATTCTTCATCAATCGGTCATCCCACTGGTCAGATATTCCGAGAGCAGGACCGATCTGTCTGGCAAAACGAAGCGCTTGATCCGGCACATCTTGAAGGTTGTCGCCGACAACATTCAGCATAGGAAACTTGCAGGCATACGGGAGCAATACCTCTGTACAACGTCCAAAATCTGTATCTATGCAATATTTTATCCGAGGTTGAGAACCCTGAATCTGATTAACGAAACCATACATCGGAAGCAAATTCGGACGAGCCGGTCTATCCCTTTCTATTTCAATTTTCCCATTGAGAATCATAGAATTATTTTCACCATTTACTACCGGCAATGCTTTTTGCAAAGTTTTGATGTCGGCGTTATTGAGAAATAATTCACATTTGGACGCATACATAATGTCCCGCTCAAATTCTAAATCCCGAACCATAGCCGCCTCCATATCCAAGCCCAAGCGGCTTGGTTATTCTGTCAACGAATTCTCCCCATCCATACTCCAGCATTTGAAAATTCTGGAGCGAAAAAAACAGCATAATGTACAAGCCGATAATCAATTGTGGACAATTCAAATATTGCGCGTTAAGGTGAAAGTTCACGACACTGTTAAGGAATTCTGTTTTATCCAGCGGGTAACGTATCGGCTTCGGAATCAATATTTGGGCTTCACGCTCAAGTGTCGGCAAGTATAAATATCCAAGACTTTTAGGCATTGCATCAAACCATGCGGTCAATCTTGCCAGCGTCTCCGCACTGAAATCCATTTCTTTGCCGGCGGGATCGAGTATGAGATTTTTTACGAGGATATGAATCCGGCGTCGGGTTTCAATCGCAGGGGCAGAATAGTCGCCTGGATGAATCAGTAAGGAACACAGTTTGTCAGTCGCCCGGCATTTTTCCGGTGTCATAAGGTCGGGAACAGTCCGGCAATTGCTGCCGGACTGTTCCAATGTCATCTCACTCTTCATTATCAGTATCTCCATCTTCATGATTTGATTTCTTTTGAAAAAATTTATCCAATTCCTGATTTTCTCTGGAGCGAAGCGTGCTCAAAAAATTTTCAGTTGCTTCCCGAACATTTGCCGGAGCCGCTTTTTTTCTGAAAAAATCCTTCAGCACGGCTAACAACTGCTGGGAGGATTTTATTTTTTCAGCGATAGCAGGATCTCCGATAATCCCCGCAATAAAATCGGTATCAGCCGGAACTTTGACATCGATCGCCCGGAGTATGATCTCCTGTGATTGATTGTCGCAGTATTCCTTGATCGCCTTTTTTATATCGGGCAACGTGGGAATTGTGGTCGCTCCCTCCGAGCGTTTTTTTGCAAACTCACATGCCGTACCGTAAATCTCCGCCCGGTCTTCGGCGAATGCCTTCTTCGCCAATGGTCGTACCGCAAATTCACTGGGGCAGAGATCTTCCGGAATGTTCAGCTCATCCACCAACTCCACAAAACTGCGTATGTGGCTGATTGTACCTCTCGTGTACCCGCGTGCTTTAAGGTATTGGGCTTCGGTAGCAAATTCTGCCTTCCACAATTCTTCCTGCAGGATTTTGTACAATGCTCTTTTTGCATTGGCTGCTCCCGCCTGCGCTTCGCTGATGATTTTTTCACACTTCATCAGCTGGTCTTTCAAAGTTTCTTCTTTTTTCGGCATAACGCCTCCTTTCGTTTATTCGGCCTCAGCTTCTGCTTGTGCCATATATTTAACTATGTCCGGCAGATAGTACCGGACGGTTTTACCTCCAATTGTACGACGTTTGAAATACCTTTCAAAAACGCCGTCTTTTTCTAACTGACGAAACTGGCTGTAACTCACGCCAAGCATTTCAGCTGTTTCCTGCGGTGTGATCAGTTTATGTGGAACTGCTGGAGCCAGTTCACCAGTTTTCGCCAGAGCATCGAGGTTACGCTTTATAATTGAAAATTCATCAGCAGTGACCAACCCGGAATCAAGCAACGGAGCCAGCAGGCGGCACACCAGTTGTGCCGTCTGCGGTCGCAAAGTTTTTTCCGAATGGTTCATTAATGCCTCTCCTTTTTTCGTTGTATAAAATACTCCGCAAACAAGTATTGTGCAAGTTGTAACATGACAACAATCAGCATGTTATAAACTTTGACGAACGTCATGCTTTAACTATGAGCTTTAGAATTTTGACACAAAAAAACCACAAGGTAACGCCTTGTGGTTTTGCATTATAACTTTTTCTATTAATTTTTATGCCGCTTTTTCCATGTGTTTATAGCAGAATTTCTGGAACGTTTTTTGGATTCATCACTACGCGGAGAGCGTTTTTCCTTGATATAACCACTGCAAGTTTTTCCCGTATGCTTTATAAAAAAATCTGTATAAAATCTGAAGCAGTTGCCAAACTCTTTTTCAAACTCTTTTTCAATGCCGCATGTTTTTAATTTTTCAACGATATCACCTTCGTTTTGTCTGAAAACAGTTCGTACAGCTGTTTTTTCTGAGTATGCCGCATTTCTCTTCGGTTGTTCTTCAGGCGGTTCTTGTTGAGGATGGCGAAGCAATTCAACTTGCTGCAAAAACTCTTCGATTACCAAGCAACGCTCTATTGAATCATCTTGTCTTGCTTTCGTCGCGTTCTGTGTTTGAATTTTACACTTTTGCTCTTCTCTTGCTGTGTAAAGATTTTTCTGTTGTTCGACAAAGAAACTGACGACACTCATCACCTGTTCTAATTGTCCGGATGCTTTGAGAGTATCCAATGTTTCTATTACAGATTTTAATTTTTCTACATCCAATGCAAATGGAGCGCGAAGCAAGATACCCTTCAAAATAATAATGTCAAAAATATCTTTTTTATTTGGCAGATCCAAATTCCGGTATATATCAAAAAATTTTTGCGCCAACAATAAATTTGGGGCAAGACGCTCGCAAAGTATTTTTTCATAACCAGTATAGTCAAGATCAGTATTGAAATCATAGTCCATTATTGCCACCATTTATTAATATATTTTTCACTTGTTCAAGAACCTCTTGGGTCGGAGTCGGTTTTGAAGCAAGCAATGCAAGAACTTGCTGAACTCGATTTTTTAAACAATCTCTTTTACTTTCTCCAGAAATGGCTTCAACTGCCTGTCTTTGGGCGAAATCTCCTACATGGGTGTAGTATTTGTCGGCGATCTCAGAATCAGTTCCGAGGATCGAATCAAAACCACCAGCTGAGCTGGTGGTATGCACTGTGCCTAGAAGGCATTTTTACTGGCAGCCCGATCCGGGCTCCGAATGGAATTTTCATTCGCATTAAGCTCACTGGCTACTGCTAAAGCAGTC
>SUWK01000019.1 GCA_015061525.1 Lentisphaerota bacterium | reverse complement strand
CCGGCCCGGTGATTGCCGCAACACTCGTATCGGCGGCAATCTATGCGCCGATTGCCTTCTATGGCGGTATTGTCGGCACGATCTATATGCAGTTTGCAGTAACGATGTGTATTGCATTGTGTATTTCTGCTTTTAACGCATTGACCTTGAGTCCGGCTCTGTGTGCGTTGATCCTGCGTCCGGCAGATCAGATGAAGAAGAAAAAATTCATTTTGTTCCGCTGGTTTGATACATCTCTGAACGCGACAAAAAATGGATTTCTGTGTTTCAGCCGGATAATGCTGCGCCGTCTTCTGCTGGCAGCAGTTCTTATGCTGGGAGCTTTGATTGCAACCTGTTTTATTTCTCAAAACCTCAACGGCGGATTTTTGCCTGACGAAGATAAAGGGGTGTTGATGTGTGAAGTTGAACTTCCTCCCGGAGCAGCATTGCCGCGTACAAACAATGCAATGCTGGAATTCAGTGAAAAAGTTCAGAAAATCAAAGGTGTAAGAGAAGTAATTGCCGTATCCGGTTTTTCCATTATGTCCGGAGCAAGTGAGAACCTCGGCTTTGCCATTGTTACGCTGGATGACTGGAGTAAACGCACCACGCCGGATTTATCCATTTCTGCCATCCGCGGCAAGATCATGGAAATGGGATCAACTATTCCCCAGGGAGAAGTCCGTGCTTTTCAGCCTCCGGCAATTATGGGATTGGGGGTTACCGGCGGTGTAACTTTTGCATTCCGTACTGCAGGGGGAGAAACTCCGCAGGAATTTGAACAGCAAATGGGCAAACTCCTGGGAATGCTCAATAATAAGCAGATGATGCCGGAGGTTGCTTTTGCGTTCAGTGGATTCAACGCCCGCACGCCGCAGGTGTTTCTGGACATCGACCGTGAAAAGGCTGAAGCTCTCGGAATTCCGACTGATCGCATTATGACTTTTATGCAGAGCAGTTTTGCCAGTTTGTATGTCAATGACTTCAATATAAAAGGCTATTCTTTCAAGGTGAAAATTCAGTTGGATGGCGATGAGCGTTCCACTTTAAGTGCTTTGGAGGAAACAATGGTGCAGAATAACAACGGAGATATGGTTCCTTTATCTGCTTTTACTACCCCCAAAATTATGCTTGGAGCCCGTAAAATCGAACGTTTTGACCAGAATATGTCTGCGGCAATAACGGTAATTCCTGTCCCCGGAGCTTCGTCAGCAGAGATTATGGATAAAATTGAAGCAATGGTTAAAAAGGATTTCCCCAATCATTATACAGTTGGTTGGACTGATATGAGTTACCAGGAAAAAAATAATGACGGCCGGATTCTTATTCTGATGACATTGGCAGTCATTTTCGGTTATCTCTTTCTGGTTGCGCAATATGAGTCCTGGACAGTACCGCTGCCGGTCATTCTTTCAGTCACATTCGCTATGCTGGGTGGAGTTGCAGCATTGTGGATGACGGATATGCTGCTGGATATTTATGCCCAGCTTGGTTTGATTATGCTTATCGGCTTGTGTGCCAAGAGTACGATTCTGATGGTGGAATTTTCAATGCAGGAGCGTGCAGCCGGCAAGTCCGTGGTCAGAGCTGCCCTTAACGGAGCAAATTACCGTTACCGTGCGGTGCTGATGACGGCGTGGAGTTTTATTTTCGGTGTTCTGCCGTTGCTGTTTGCCTCCGGAGCGGGAGCGGAAAGCCGCCGCGTTATAGGAACAACGACGTTCTGGGGGATGTTAGCCGCAACCATTCTCGGTGTGGCATTTATCCCGCCGTTATATACACTTTTCCAGAAAGCCCGTGAAAAGGTAAAAAATAAACATTGATCGAGGTGAAAATTTATCAAAGGCAATCTGAAGTTTTCTGAACCAAAGTGAAGCGATTTTCAGAATTTCATTTCACAGCAAAATTCTGAAGTTTCAGCCTCAAAAAGCGTTTCAGAATGGCGGGTTGCGTTAAAGTAAATAGAAATTCAAAGATTGCAGATGGAAATTGTTCGGCACAGGTTCAGTGACAAACAAGAGCCGCTGCAAGAATGGATTTATATATCAAATATTTATGGCGATATGCTTGCTTCCCCCAATGGTCTATTGGGATTTTTACCGACATTTTACCCTCAAAAATCATCAATTCTTATCGAGGTAATGGGGGCAGAGAAAAAAACGCTGACCATTTTTTCAACTCTCGCCAAAAATTCTGTGAAGTTTTTTTCACAAAACCGCTTCACAAGGGCTTTTCCGCTGCTTTTTGCCATTTACCCGAACCTTGCCGTAACTGCCGCGACACGCCCCTAAAAAACGAAAAAAACCCGCAATCCGCAGTTGTAAACACCTGCGGGAGATGGTATATTACCGGTGAGTGATTAATTTATAACGGTATTGAAATATGAAACTTTCTGCATTTACATATTTTGCAGCTTTTGGAATAAAAACGATTTTATTCCGGCAGAAAAAACCGATCCTCGGGACAGTGATCCTTACAGATAAATGCAACTTGAAGTGTAAGCATTGCTCTGTCAATAACATTACAGCTGTCATACATCCTTATTCTCAAATCCGCAATGAAATGCAGACCCTTTACAGTATGGGCTGCCGCATCCTTTTCTTTTGCGGAGGAGAAACTTTTCTGTGGCGGGATGGCGAAAAATCTGTGCGCGACCTGGTCATCGAAGCAAAGCAAATGGGTTTTCTCATCGTCAATGTGGTAACCAACGGAACCTTTACTCTTGATCTGCCGGAAGCCGATCTTATTCTGCTCTCTCTTGATGGCGATCGGGAAAGACATAATCTGATCAGAGGCGAAACCTATGACACGATTATGAAAAACATCAGAAGTGCCGCTTCTGATAATATTGTTTTATATATGGCAATCAACAAATTGAACGTATCAACCGTTCAGGATGTCATAAAAACAGCTGAAACCGAGCGCAATATCCGGTCAGTTTCTTTCAATTTTCATACGCCATATCCGGATACTGCGGACTTGATGCTCTCTTTGGATGAAAAACAACAGTGCGCATCTGTGATCAGAGATGCGATTGAGAAAGGCTCTCCGATCTTCAATCTGAAAAGCGCATTGCCTTATCTTGTCAATAATTCTTTCCCCACACCGTGTCATCAGTGCGTTGTTATTGAAAACGGCAAGATCAGCACATGCGGCAGATGCATTGAGATCCCGGGATTGTGTGAGCAATGCGGCTATTTCTTTGTGGCAGAATATACCTTGCTTTTCCGGGGAAATCTCCGGATCATGTTCGATATGCTCAAAACATATTTGAGGTACATCTGATGAGCATGATCACTACTGCAACCAGAATGTACCTTACCCGTTCATTCAAGCCGTTTACCTTTACTCCGGCTGACGGGAACAGAAAACTTGATCTTGCTGCCGTGGAGAAACCCGGATTATATGTTCATATCCCATTTTGCCGTACACTTTGCAACTTTTGTCCATACTGCAAAGTTGTTTATGATTCTGATTTATACAACCGTTATATTGATGCATTGAAAACCGAAATCGCTCTTGTTTCAGCAGAAATAAGCATTCCTAAAGAGGTATCATCACTTTATTTTGGCGGAGGCTCTCCGGCACTGGCGGCAGACAGGCTCGGTGAGATCATCACGCATTTGCAGAAATATTACCGGATCACGGAAGGCATCGGTGTCGAGCTTCATCCGCAGGATGTCAATACGGACACGTTGCAAAAGTTAAAAGCTGCCGGAGTTACCCGCATCAGTATCGGCATACAATCTTTTCAGAAACGTTTCCAGGATTTATTAGGTCGATCAGTCATTGATATTCAGGAAATGAAAAAAGTTTTGTCGTCAACTGAATTTGAAACCATATCAATGGATTTTATTTTTGCGTTACCGGGGCAAAAGGCAACAGACTTGAAACTCGACATCCAAAGGGCATTTGACTGTGGTGCAAATCATACAGCCATTTATCCATTTATTGACTTTTCTTTTACTTCGACACCGTTAAAGGAGATGAGAAAAAATGAGAAAAGGCATCTTTTGAACGAAATCACAGAATATTTCCGTTCTATTGGCTGTCACCGGGATTCGATTTGGACATTTGCCAAAAGCAGGACACATAAATATTCATCCATGACCCGGGATAATTTTATCGGATTCGGCTGTTCTGCGACCTCACTGCTTAAAGATCAATTCAGGATCAATACTTTCTCCGTCGAAGAATACTGCAAAAGAATTGATCATGGCTTGTTACCGACGGCATTACATTGTGATTTTTCCGTACGGCAACGGATGATTTATTGGCTTTTCTGGCGGGCGTACACGACGAAAGTTGTAATTGCTGATTTTGAAAAATTCTTTGGAGTTCCGTTGAAAAAAGCATTTGGTGCAGAGTTGACAATTGCCCGGCTTACCGGCATGATTATTGAAAAAAATGGCGTATTGGAGCTGACGGATAAAGGAGCATTTTACTTTCACTACTATGAAAGTTTTTATACATTGGCGTATATTGACAAAATGTGGGGCTTACTACGCCTTGAGGCATTCCCCCGAAGCATGAAACTTTAATTTTTGCTAATTTACTTTTCCGCAAAGGATGGTGTAGTTTTTTAATTGCGCTTCGCTTAAACGGCGGCATTGCCGCCTTGAATTTTTCTTTTGCCGTGATATATTATTTCCCGAAAGCTGATTGGTTTTATGATAAATAAAATTATTATCTGCTTTCACTTTTGTTCAATGCTGAATATTTGTGTTTATGACTTCAATATAAATTATAAATTTGCAGGATAAAAAAATGGAACATATTGAAATCATCAAATCCCCCGATGAGGTGAATGAAAGAATCCATGAGCTTGGTGCCGAAATCACCCGGTGTTGCGGATCAACGCCGTTAACGATGATCGTAGTCATGAATGGCGGTCTGTTTTTCGGGGCAAAATTGGCAGAATCAATAAAACTGGAAGATTTTTATATTGATTCCATTGCAGCCGGGAGCTATAAACACGATGTCAGTACCGGAGTTGTACAGTTGCGTTCCGCATTGAAACTCGACCCCAAAGGACGTAATATCCTTATAGTAGATGAAGTTCTTGATACAGGAAGAACCCTCAAAGCTGTTCAGAAAACTCTCATGGAAATGGGTGCGTCAAGTGTAAAAACAGCAGTACTTGTTGAAAAGAAACTTGACCGTCCGGATGGTGTCGCACATGCGGATTGGGCAGGATTTTTCATGGATGACCGCTATCTTATCGGTTGCGGAATGGATTCCGAAGAAAAGTACCGCCATTATCCCGGTATCGCAGTTTTAGGTTAAGCGTTAATCAAATACTACTTTACCTTCCCAATCCGTATCGGCAGGCAAATCCATCCTGGCGACGACCGTCGGGGCTATATCGATGATACAGCAGCTTTGCTTCATTGCTCCCGGAACAATATTTTCCCCGCGCAGAAAAAGCGGTACGTTCATATCTTCAGCGGCATCTGTCCCGTGTGAACGTTCATGCCCGCCGTGATCAGCAGTCAGGATAAAATCCACATTTTCCGGCAAAAGTCCGGCAAGTCTCTGCGCCCGGTCAAGACTGACTTTTACCGATTCAATATATTCTTTACTCATCCAGCCGTGTTTATGACCGGTGTCATCAACCAGACCAAGATAAAAAAAGGTGAAATCGGCAACTTCCCCGGCTTTGATACGGCTTCCGGCACATTCAGTCAACACCTGATCTGCCGTATCATATCCATGAATATGCGCATTGATAAAATCACTGCGGTTCAAACTCAATGGACGGCTGATATCACGCAATGGCTCCCAGTCAAAAAAGAAATCAACCTTTTTACCCGCTCCGTGCAAAACTTCACACAGTCCCAGAACCGGACGGACTTGCGGAGCGTAAGTATTGGTAACTGTACCGTGACGGCAAGGTTCCACACTGTGAAAAATCGACATATGACAAGGCAGTGTTACCGAAGGCATCACACTGCGGCATTCGATCGCATAACGCGATGTTTTCATCAACTCTTTGATAAAAGGGTGATCGACTGCAGCCAATACATCTGACCGCATTCCGTCAATAAGGATCATAAAAATTTTTTTCACAGCATGAAAACCTTTTCAAAAATAAATAGCTCTGTTCCCAATATAGGTTGACAACATATTGCACACACAAGTTGTGGAGGGTGTTACTCTATTGAGTTTTTTTGCAAAGCTTTTTTCAAAAGCGTCGATCAAGCCGCGACAGCGGAGCGGCGCGACAGTCCGCTTTCTTTGCCTAGCTTTCTTTCTCGCGAAAGAAAGCGGAGAGGGGCGGGACACTTCGTTTCCCTCCCCTCAAACTCCCCTCCCTCAAGGGCCTTCCCGTGACTGTTGCGGGTCATTGGGTTCTTCCATTAAGTTATTGCGCCTGCGCTCCCGGGGCGAGTGCCTTTGGCACTCTTTCCGGTCGCTCGCGGCTTATTGCTCGTCCTCCGCTCATCCTCGCGACATTTGTCGCATCGGCTTTGCTCGCATGGTTTTGCTCGCAAAGTTCATTCGCATGCGGACTGCGCGCTCGGCGGCAACCGCCTCGCACCCGAGCGTTGAACATACCACGGAGGGCATCAACCAATATCGGGAATAGAGCCAAATAAATATTCCACTGACACATGTATTACAAATATAATATAACTCCATTAAAAAAAAATACAATCCGCGGAACACCGCCGGAGGAAAAAATACCGTCAGACAAAAAATGGAGCCGCTGTAAAAGTCTTGCAGCGGCCCCGGGTTATTTGCAGTTTATTCCGACGGCTTTTCAGTCCAGCTCATCTTTCATATCTGCAAGGCATTTCTCAATACGGGCTTTTGCCATATCGGTCAGAGAATCCATCTCCTGCGCCAATGTGAGCGGTGTGGAGATCAAGCCGAGTTTATGCAGAGCATATTTCTGACCGTTCCAGCAGTTTTCAATATCCATACCGTAAATACCGTGGAAAAGGCGGATCATATTGTTCTGTGCGGCAGTGGCACCCTTGATATCCCCGTTATCCGCGCAGACAGCAAGTTTTTTCATCATCTTGGAACAGAGCGCACCCATACCGCAGATCATACCGTCATATCCGGCAAACAGTGCTTCGTCGGCTGCCCACTCCTGACCTTCAAAGAAAAGCGTTTTGAACCCCTGTTCTTCGCGCATCAAAAGCATTTCACGGCGCAGCCACATATTTGATGAGGAGTTTTTGATACCTTTCAGATTGGGATGTTTCATCATCTCGGCAAACTGTTTGAGTGTGAAGTTGATCCCGTTGTTGGGCGGACAATGGTAAAGATAAGCGGGACGATCGGCGGCATCCAGAATTTTCAACATGGATCTTACCGGATCCAGCGCGGAAGTTTTAGCCGGAGGCATAAAGACATACGCATCAAAATCGTATTTCTTGTAACTGTCCATGATCTCCAGCGAACGGTAAACACTCGTCCCGTTGATACCGACCAGAAGCTGCATACGTTTGCCAATTACATCAGAGGCGAACTCCACAGCTTCCTCTTTGAACGCATCGGAAAAACTTCCCCATTCACCCATTGAACCGAAGAGAAAAACTCCGTTCATCCCATGCCGGATGTTGCGGTTAAAAATATTCTTCAATCCTTCTTTATCCAATTTACGGTTTTCAAGAAGGGGAGTGACAGTTGCACTGATAACGAGTTTTGACATTTTAATTTGTTCCCTGATTATAAATTGTTATTGTTTAATCTGCCGCGCAAATAAGATCCCGGACATTACCGCACGGCTCAATCTTTCAGCATATTTACAGCCTGTTCAGCGATCGCCAGTGACCGCAAAGCCTGTTCACCATTGACCATGACCGGTGTCCCGGTTCGGATCGCCCGGATCATATTCTCATGTTCATGCTCAAAAAGAGTATCTCTTTCACAGGGGAAAGAGAATACTTCCGGTTCCGGACGCTCCTCATCAAAGACGGTCACGGTATTTGCTTCCATATCATAGACCAGCGTCTGTTTATCACCGTAGATATCGATGATGCGCCGCTGGGGATGCTGAACATAGTCAAAATGGATCGATACTGTTGCTCCGGAACAATACTCCAGCAGCATCGCCACCATTGACGGCTGGGCAGAAAGTTTTTTCTGTGCAAGAGTATTGGCTTTGCAAGCCACATCCGCCGCCTGACCGAATATGGCTTGAAGCATATCCAGTTCATGAGTAAAATCTGCCAGAATAACACCGAATGTATGACTGCGGAAGTCACTTTTTGCACACATCAATGTCTTGTAACTGCCAACCATTGAACGACCGCCGGTAAGGTTGCCAAGATCGCCGGATCTGACTTTTTCCAGAATATATCCGAATGCCGGACGGAACCGCTCCGTATATCCGACAGCCAGCACCTTGCCGGTACGTTTTGCTGCAGCGACGATCCGTTCACCGGATTCTATCGTGTGAGCGACCGGTTTTTCACAAAGCACATGCGCACCGGCTTCAAACGCTTCTGTCGCAAATTTTTCATGCATCTCATTAGGCGTGCAGACGATCACCAGTTCCGGAACGGCTGCCAGAGCTTTCTGATAATCATCAAAAAAGAGAATTTCCGGATGGATCTCCTTTATCTGCGTCCCGACCGCCGGATTGGAATCACACGCCATCAACCGGCAATCATCCCTGCGTGTCAGGCATCTCAAATGACGCAGACCGATAGACCCGCAGCCCGCAACTAAAATTTTCATCTTTTCCATTTTTCACTTGAAACGGCTGAAGCCGCCATCCACATATAAGTTGTGACCGGTAATGTATCCTGCTGCATCGGAACACAGAAACACGACCGCTCCTTTCAGATCAACTCCGTCACGCCCCATTCTGCCGAGCATTGCCCGTTCTGAATAAGCCTGAATAAACGGTTCCGGCTGACCGCGCTCAAATCCCCCCGGGGAAACGGCATTCACCCGGATACCGTGTTTACCGAGAACTGCCGCTGAATCATACGTCAATCCGATGACTCCGGCTTTGGCAGTCGTGTACGGTATCGGGTTGGGTGTCATCGGCAAATCCTGATAGACCCGGCGGTCACGCCCCAAAAGCGAAGTAACCGAAGCAATATTCACCACTGCACCATAGCCGTGCGGGATCATCAGTCTGGCATACTCACGCAAACACAAAAATGTTCCGGTCAAATTGGCTTTCAAATAGAAATCCCATACCGGCAGCGGTTCATCCACCAAAGTTCCGGTCGTTCCTTTGCCGTGTCCACCGGCATTATTCACCAGAGCGGCGATCTCCCCGAATTCAGCGGCGGCGGTTTTGAAAGCATTTTGCACGGATGCTTCTTCGGTAACATCCATGCCGATACCGATCGCTTTCACTCCGTACTTACCGGTCAGTTCCTCTGCACGATGCTGCGCTTTGACTGCATCGCGGGAGGTGACTACCAGATTTGCACCGAACTCGGCAAATCCATCAGAAATCTCCTTGCCGAAGTTCTGGCATCCGCCGGTAACCATGACACACTTACCGTGAAAATCCAGCAGATTTGATAAATTTTTACCTTCCATGATATACACTTTCTTAAAATTGCCTGAACAACAGTTGTTTTTTATCAATATTCAAATGACGGTACTTCCATCAAATCCTTCACTTTGCCGTCAGGCGTGATGGAAAAATGGTCTATCGGTTTCAACGTCTGACCGTCAAACGCCTGAAACACGATCGCTTCCGGTGTGGATTCCATTATAGCGTAACAATACTCCACTCCGCCATTGCCGCGGGCATCTAAAATCACCGAGGTATAGGGCAGATCTTTGTTGGGCTTGCCGCTGGGATTATCCCCGACACGGCTGCAATTGACTTTGAACAGCGGACTGCCGGCATCTGACCGGACATAACGGTGGCGATGACCGGAAACCATCAGATGGATCCGTTTGGCAGGATCGGTCGACTTCAACAATTCTCCCCCCATTTTGTCCCAGATAAGTTCTTCGACTTTTTCATCGATACATGAGTTCGGAATGTGTACCATCACTACGCGGAAAGTCGCGGTTTTGCAGGCTTCAGATTCCAATTCTTTTGCGATCCACTCTTTCTGCCGGGGATAGACTTTATCAGCCTGATAATCGGAATCAAAGTCCGCACTGTCCAGAACCATATACCAGACCGGACCAATGCGGAAACTCTGCCATGTACGATCTCCGCCGTCGGAATCGCGGAATACCTTGAACCAGTTGTCAGTACTGGTTCCTCTGCCCCGACACTCGTGATTTCCGCGCGCTGCCACAATGGGCCAACGTCCATCGGCTGCTTTGGCGGCATCCGTCAGGAAACCATCAAAAATCGCGACAAAGCTGTTCGGATCCATCCGGTTGCCGATCTGATCACCCAGCAGTATAAAAGCATCGCAATTAGCTTTGACACCTTTGCCCATCATAAATTTCAACATACTTGAACGGTGATGGATATCGGAATTCAAAAAAATCTTGTGCCGTTTACGTGTGGAGTCAAGAGTTTTGAAAATCCGGTTTTCCGTAACTGCGCCATCGGAAGCAATAATCCGGTATTCATAGGAGTTACCGGGTTTCAACTCTTTAAGATTTGCCTGAAAAATATTTTGCCCTTCCAGCTCAGCAGCTTCTGCGGCCTGTTTGCTCCACGCACCATCGTCGATCACATTGCGGTATTCCACCGTAAATGTCCGGGTGTCGCTTGACGGCATCACAAAGCTGATGCTGAAAGTCGTATCTCCGGGATTGGAGAGCCACGGTGTTTGCGCCGTGATCAGTTTTTCTGCAGACAGCACACTAAATGCCGAACATAACATAAAGAACAGTAATTGGATTTTTTTCATTTTGAAACCTCTTTTTTGTTTTTTTAATTGTATTTTATGAGCAGTTAAAAATCTGCTTTCAAATAATGAACTCCATAAAGATCCGCCGCTTCTGCGCTCAACGGTTCACTTCCTTCATTGCCAACTATCTGCACCCGGTCAAATGCCCGGAAACAGAGCATCTCTTTGCCCGGAGCATACTCCAGATACCTGCCCATATCCAGAAATGGTTCCGGCCAGGGCAGTTTCTGCTGAACAGCATCTGCGACCACATGAGGTTCTCCAAGACGCAGATCCGGATATATCTGATACTCATACAGCGGATTGCGTTCATGTTTATATGGCGACATATCTGAATCATTGATAAAAATACGCATCAACCCGTCGGAACGCACCCCCAAAGTTCGCGGTGCGGAGCTGCCCTTGTAACGGTGTACTTTTCTGATACCTTCAACGAATGGGTCACTCACCCGGGCAAGTATTATATCACCTGTACCGAGGAACTGCCGTACTGAAAGCAGGAAATCCCCACTGCCGTCGGGTATTCTGACAATACTGACTTCCCCCAGAGTGTCGTTCCCGTCACGCCATCTTTTACCGGTTTGAACCCAGCGGTAACGGCGCGTTTCCGGATCGAACTTATACCGGACCGGCACAACGGTTCCGTGACCTCCGACAGCATACGGATCATCATACGCCGTGATGGTCAGATATTCCAGAAACTCCGTACCGTCATCATTCAATGGAACCGGCGGTTCCAAAGCATGGTTCAAGGAAAATCCGGGGCCGAATTCACAAAACGCATCCGGGGAATTTTCCCATCCGTCTTGAGCGAGTAAATGCGGCTGTTCAATGATCCGCCAATCATCCGCCTGTGCATCGTATTCCAAATGCAGCATACAGACCCGGAGCGTACCGGACATGAGCATCGAACCATGCTTTTGCCGCCAGTGCCATGAACCGGGATTCTGCAAAACGCCATTCTCCCACTTCTGGACATGCTGATAATATGTGACGGCAAAAACACCCGTTTTTTGAGAACCGAAAACATGTGCCTGTCCGGCACAACGGAAATACTCCACCCCGTCACCGCAAGGAGAGTAATTTGTACCATCTCCTCCGGCGACAAGTATCCGGGATCTCAACACCATGCCATCCGGAGCATCCGCCCGTAATTCACCGTATATGCCGCAGTTGGCATCGTGTCCACGTCCATCCACCATCGTATACAGCGACAACCAGCGGTCAGGAGCGATCTCAACCGGTCCGGAGGGCTGTACACAAAAAACTCCAGGTTTTATCTCCCCGCGGCACAAAGCACCGCAGTATTCCCATGAAGAAAGCATTGCTCACTCCTTTGTATACCGGGGAATAATGTTCTTACGGGTCAATTCAATAACACCGCAGCCGTGAGGACGGATGGTAAATTGAACCATGCCTTCCTTGCGGCGGCTCAAAACGATATCCTCTTTCCCGGTGATAAGTTTTCCGGTAAAATTCCGGCTGCTGTTGGCATGATTGACATCTGCATTCAGCGCAATACCGGTCACATCAAACGGCAGAGGATTGTGTACTATCAGATAATATTTCCCGTAATGATCCAAAATCCGGTGACGGATACTGCCGGGACCTCTGATTCCCGGAGCTGTCCAGTTGACAAAAACTTCCCGGGACGGGCGGCCGTCGCACAATATATCATTGAGTGATTTGAATTCAGCAACGATTCCGCGCAGCATATCAAGCTGCTGACTGGTCTGTTCCGCTGTCAGCGGTATCTCTTTGCGTCTGCCATTGTCAGATTTATAAGTGACCTTCAACGCATCCCAGGTGTAAAAGACAAGTCCTTTGGCACCGGATATGACCGCCGTGTAGCATTGAGCGCGCAAATCACGTTTTTCCAACAGATCCTGCGGCTGAAGCGAAAAATAACTCGGCTGATACAATTGAGGCATATACCAGAGCGATTTGGATTCCCATTGTTTGCAGGCGAAATCCAGATAATCAGACATGGTATTATCCGTATGATAAAATGATTCGGCATTCTCCTTCGTCCCCTGAAGCAGATACCGGTCATAGATTATCACATCTGCAGAGTTGAGATATCCGGGCAGCCATCTGACATCACAACTGATGGAAAACACCAGTTTTTCCGGCATATACCCCTTGACAACCTCATAAGCAGCTTCAGCCACCTCTGTCTGTTTTGCCTCCGGTTCATCGCTGATGATCCAGCCGATCACCCGGTCTTTATTTCCGAAAGTATCCAAAGCCTCCGGAACGCTCCTGCCGCTCTGATCTTTGGTATGTTTCAGAAAATTGGCGATAACAGCATCTTCTCTGGCGTGCAGATCTATCCCGTCCTGGGTCCCGTGAAAGTGCAAATAACAGTCACCGCCGATGATCCACATGCCTTTGGCTGCGGCATAGTCAAATTGCGGCTCCCCCCATTCTCCGGACCCCATTACCAGATTGAAACCGACACTTGCGCCCTCTTTTACATCGGCAAGACTTTCAGCACGGTATCCGACCGGAAACACCGGTTTCCCCTCCACGACCAGAGTTCCATCGCCGCGGATCATTGCCTTTTCGGCGAAAACAGTAAAACTGGCCAATAACAAAAAAACAGTCCAAATTTTTCTCATATAACACTCATCCATTTACCGTAACTTATAATTCTTTATCCGGCGATGATCAATTTTCCCGGGTGTCCAGCCAATAATGACTGCCTTCATAAACATCATATTCTTCATGTGTCACACAACTTATATTCTCCACGTGACCATCAAGGAACAACAAATTGGTCGTATTGTTGTGGACGATCCGGTTCCAGACCCGGCCGAATCCCCACTTGACCCCGGATTCCTTGCCGGCGGTATTGAATCCTCCGTCCGCGGCATTGGTGGATTTCTGTCCCTCAAACATCAAAATCCACTTGGAATGCTGTTTGACTGATGACGGAGTCGAATTATTTGTGACAAAAGTACACAAACCATAATCCCACCAAACCGGATCGCTGCCGAAATAATCGGTATTCATTTCCGGAATATTACTTGGACAATCGGTGACTTTGCCCGGTTGATAACAACTGTTGGCTTTTTCTGTGAACCCCAGATAAGGACCGGCAAAATAGTCACCCCAACCGTGCCAGTATTTCCCCCCGGGAAAGTTCCAACGAACCCAGCGGTTTTCGTTATCATCAGTATACATCTGACTTTTCAACCCCAACTGCTTCATATTGTTGATACAGCTGGCACTGCGCCCGCGCTCACGCGCACTGTTCAACGCCGGGAGCAATATCGCCGCAAGAATGGCAATGATGGCGATAACCACCAGCAATTCGATCAAGGTAAATGAGTGTGCGGGGGACAAGGAAAACTTTTTTTCACGGGAAAAAAAGTTTTCCCTTTCCCCCGCGCCCCCTTTCTCTTTCAAAAAAAGCGGACTTCTTTGTGATGATAAATCATGCTCCGCCGTGTGAAGCGCAGCGTTGCTGCATGAAGTGTTTGCTTTGCAAGTATGATGCGGCATATTTTTGTGAGCGGCACTCTCCGTATGTTTCCGTACATATCCGTACTGATCCGTACAAATAAAGCGTTTGAAAAAATCACGGCAGAGTTGTGAGCTGACAACGAGTAATTCTATCAGAGTAAATAAGTTGTGTTGTTTCATCCGGGAAGCCTCCTTTTTTTGATTGTTAGTGAAAAGTGATGATTTTCTTTCATTCGGGATGCAACTGCGCGATAAATAGTGAAATTTTTTATTTGAAAACCCTCCTTTGTGTTTTGTATTGATTACCACCGGTCATTGTCCTTTGATCAACGGCAATAATTTGATATTCGGAGAACTCTGCTGGCTCTGCAGCATATCTACAGCCTGATGTCCGATTTCCAGACTCTGCTTCTGCAGCCAGGCACTTCCTTTACCGCTGATCGGCCAGCTCTCTCCCGGTTCCACAACTCCGCCGATATAATATCCGGACAAATCCTGCTCCGGAATCGCCAGACGCAGCTCATAAGCGATCGCAGTGGAACTGCCGGCATCGGTCAGAAGAATCCCCTTGCCGCCTGATTTCAAAATCGCAGCTGCTTTTTGTTCCGCCGTGGAATACTCCGACAAATCCACCTGTTTCAAAGATATATCTGTTTTTTTCAACGCGTTGCGTATACCTGCCAGCCGTTTTGCATATACACGATTACCCATTTTTCCGGCAACAGTCAATGATTTGACACCGCTTGACAGCATCTCTAAGGTCATCTCACGGAAAGGATGACTGTTTTCCTCGCCGACAAAAGATGCCCGGCATCCCGGCACCGCCACATCCGCAATTACCAGACGGATACCGCGTTTTTCCAAACGCTGGACAAAATTGATAAATTCAACATCGTCCACGTCGTCGGAACTCGGCTGAATGATAGCTGAACCGATCTGGTTGTCGTCCAGAATTTTTTCCAATTTCTGGAAACCGATGCCCGCCCATGTCAGAAGCAGCAAACCTCTCCGGCTCTCCAGCAAACGTTCCTGAACTCCCCGGATGATGTCGTTACTGCTGCGGCTCATGGGATAACTCAATAAAAGAGCAGTCACCGAACGTTTTTTCGGAGGAGTGGAAACAAAAATACCGGATTTCGCTTTACGCTGCAGTAATCCTGCTTCCTCCAGCTCTCCGATGGCACGTAAAACAGTACTCTGACAAACACCATAGGTCGCCATCAACTCCCGAACCGGAGGAAACGCCATTCCGGGTTCCATATTATTAAGCAGCTCTTCAAGAATCTGCCGCATTTTCTGATATTTCAACATATAACACCCCTCCAGAGAAAAATCTGTATCTATTTTGTATTCATCCACTTACGTCTCTGTATCTATAATTTAGCATGAAGAAAATAAAATTGCAATAGCTGTCGATTTTTTTTAATGGATTTTATCGTCAGGCAGTAACCAAGCCAAAAAAAATGAAGGTATTATGAAAATTTTTCATAATACCTTCATTCACTGTGCCGCAAAGCACAGATATCTGAATTTGCGTCAGCTGCGGCGGATCAGCAACATAGTCTGGTCATCATTCTGCTCGTATTCAAACTCGTGAACTGCTGCCATCACATCGTCAATGATCTCTTCCGGGGTGTCCCGGTGATCACATGCCACATGGAACGCATTGGCAAGTCTTTCCGTACCGAACTCTGTTCTCTCGTAATTCAATGCTTCACTCAAACCATCGGAAAACAGCATTATACTGGTGTCGTGATCAACCGCCAGACAGATCGTGTCAAATTCCGCATCCTCGTCCGGCAGCATCCCCAATGCCGTTCCCCGTGGAGATAAACGGCGCAGATGGTTGTGTACATGCATGACCATATCCGTATGCCCTGCCCGTCCGAATTCGATCAGACCGCCGCGCTTGTCGATCAGACAGCATCCCATGGTAATAAAACGGTCGGCATCAGAATCACGGTTCAAATTGGCATTCACATCCCGCAGAAATTTGCTCAACGTCGTAAACTGCGCCGCCATCGCACGGGCAAAGCTGCGGGTCATCGAAGCAAGTATACATGCCGGCATACCCTTGCCGCAGGCATCGCCAACCATCACCAGCAGACGGTTCCCGTCGATTTTCACCATATCGTAAAAATCACCGTTGACCTCTTTGGCACTGGCCGTACGGGCGCAAACCGAAAAATCACCAAGCGTCACCGATGCCGGCGGCAGCAGTGAATTCTGGAACTGCCGCACAAACGCAAGCTCCTGATCGATCCTTTCGCGGCGGCTGATCTCTCCGTAAACCTGGACAAGCTGCTGAACCATCAACACCTGCGCAGCAAGTGATTTCAACCGGGTAAACTGGGCATTGGAAAAAGGTTTTCCGGTAAGCATCCGGTTATCCACCGCACAGATCACCCCGTAAACTATCCCTTCCTTCAGCATTGGTACTGCCATCACACTGCCAAGTGTCGAACATGACGGATACTCCGTAAAACGCTCATCAACACTCGCCAGCGGAACCAGTTCACCATGGCGGGATTCAGCAACTTTGCCGAGAAACCCCTCTCCAGCGGTAATAACTTCAATACGCAGATCTTCCAGCAGTTTCTGCCGGGATTCTCCGGCTTTACCGGAAAAAAGCGGATATTCTCCGCAAACCCCGAGCGCAGTAAGTTTCCGGTCATTCAGTCCGTAAATCGCCACTGAACCGGCTTCGACCTGTTCACAAACATAACAGGCTGAAGAGTGCAATGCACCATCCAGCCCGTCTTCACAATTTATCCCCGAGGCAAAACGGGAAAGAAAGTTGGAAATCTCGGTGCGGCTCATCACCGCACCGGTCAAATCGGTACGCAATTCGTAGGCTTTGCGGTAAAAAGACACCGCAATCACTATCGTGATTACCAGCAGTACAGATATTATTACCAGAGCTGTTGTCATACCAATTCCTGCAGATTGCCGTCAGTCTGCCAGATACTCCTGCAATGATTTGAGTACCGGATCTCCCTGCCGGGCTTCGCGGATACCGGTTTCGGTGGCGCGGGCAGCGGCAATAGTAGTCATGTAGGGGATCTTGTACTGGATCGCCAGCATCCGGATGCAGCTGTCGTCGATCTTGCTCAACTTATCCATCGGAGTATTGATGATCAGATCGACTTCACGGTTGCGGATCAGATCGGCAACGTTGGGTCTGCCCTCGTTGAGTTTGCAGACATTGCCGTGCTTGATGCCGTGTTCGTCAAGGAACTCACCGGTTCCCTCAGTAGTAATCAGCTCAAACCCCATTTCTGCCAGACCTTTGACGATCGGCAGCATCTCTTCACGGTCACGGCGGCGCACAGTGACCAGAACTTTGCCTTTCAACGGCAGCTGGGAACCGGCAGCCTGCTGCGCCTTGTAATACGCCATGCCGAAAGTCGGAGCAAGTCCCATAACCTCACCGGTAGCACGCATTTCCGGTCCGAGGATCGGGTCGACTTCCGGGAACATGTTGAAGGGGAACACCGCTTCTTTCACACCGAAATATTTGGTCGGCGGATTGCGCAGAAGAGATTTGAACTCGCTCAACTTGGCTCCAAGCATCAGATTCGTGGCGATACGGGCGATCGGCGCACCGGTCACTTTGGAAACGATCGGCACGGTACGTGATGCACGCGGGTTGGCTTCGATGATCCACACTTTGTCTTCACAGACAGCGAACTGCACATTGAGAATACCAATCACGCGGAAATCGCGGGCAATGGCAGCGGCCTTTTCCGCAATGGTATCCAGATGTTTTTTCGCCAGTGTCACCGGCGGAATGGAACATGCAGAATCCCCGGAATGGATACCGGCAAGCTCAACGTGTTCCATCACCGCAGGAATATACACATCCTGGCCGTCACAGATGGCATCAACTTCACATTCGATCGCGGGGTCGAGGAAACGGTCGATCAGCATCGGATACTCAGGACTCACCTGAATAGCCTCGATCGCGTAACGCTCAAGGGTCTTTTCATCATAGATCACCGCCATACCGCGGCCGCCGAGAACGAACGAGGGGCGAACCATCACCGGATAACCGATCTTACGGCCCAGTGCGATCGCCTCATCCAGAGAACGGGCAATACCGGATTCCGGCTGATTCACCTTGAGGGCGAGCATTCTTTCGCGGAAATACTCACGGTCTTCAGCAAGACGGATACCCTCCGGTTGGGTGCCGACGATACGGACACCGGCATCTTTGAGTTCCTGAGCGATATTGAGCGGAGTCTGTCCGCCGAACTGTACGATAACGCCCTCGGGTTTCTCTTTGTAGTAGATACTCAAAACATCTTCAGTGGTAAGCGGTTCAAAGTAGAGCTTGTCACTGGTGTCGTAGTCGGTGGAAACCGTTTCGGGGTTGCAGTTGACCAGCACCGACTCATAACCGGCATCGCGCAGAGCAAATGCCGCGTGAACACAGGTGTAGTCAAACTCAATACCCTGACCGATACGATTGGGGCCGCCGCCGAGAATCATGATCTTCTTCTTATCGGAGACCGGAACCTCATCCGGCACACCGGAGTAGGTGGAGTAGTAGTAATCTTCACTGCCTTCGGCACCGGAAACCGGCACGCGGCAATAGGAGGCGACACAACCGAGCTTGATGCGGCGTTCACGGATGTTTTTCTCCGAAACGTTGAAAAATTTGGCAAGATATTTATCGGAGAAGGCAAACTTTTTCGCCTTGATGAGCAATTCATCAGGCAGTGACATCCAAGTGTATTTATTCAACTCCAGCTCAAAGAGTGCCAGTTCCTGAATCTCACCGAGGAAGAATTTGGCGATACTGGTCATCTTGAATGCTTCATCGACACTCAAGCCTTTTTTGAATGCTTCATAGAGGTGGAAAAATCTTTCGCTGGAGGGCGAAGAGACCAGCGGACGCAGTTCATCCAGCGACAATGCTTCGATCTTGCGGATGCAACCCGGACCGCTTCTGCCGATCTCCAGAGAACGGATCGCTTTCTGGAAGGCTTCTTTGAAATCTTTACCGATACTCATCACCTCGCCGACCGCTTTCATCTGGGTGCCGAGAGCATCCTTCGCCTGCGGGAACTTCTCAAACGCCCAACGGGCGAATTTGGCAACCACATAATCGCCGCAGGGAGTATATTTATCCAAAGAACCGTCGCGGTAGTAGGGCAGTTCATCAAGGGTGACACCGGTAGCCAGCACGGTGGATATTTTGGCGATCGGGAAACCGGTGGCCTTGGACGCCAGTGCACTGGAACGGCTGGTACGCGGGTTGATTTCGATAACGATCACTCTGCCGTCATTGCGGTTGCGGGCGAACTGAACGTTGCAGCCGCCGGTAACGCCGATGGCATCAAGGATACGATAGCTGTACTCCTGCAGCTCATCCTGAACCTCTTTGGAGATGGTCAGCATGGGAGCAACACAGAAACTGTCACCGGTATGGACACCGACCGGATCGACGTTTTCAATAAAGCAGACAGTGATCTTCTGACCTTTGGCATCGCGGACAACTTCCAGCTCCAGCTCTTCCCAGCCGAGCACGCACTCTTCAACCAGCACCTGACCGATCAAACTGGCTGCGAGACCGCGGGAAACGACCTCGCGCAGCTCTTCTACATTATAAACGATACCGCCGCCGGTTCCGCCCATCGTGTAGGCAGGACGCAAAACGACCGGATAACCGAGATCAGCGGCGATCTTCTCGGCTTCTTCGACAGAGTAAGAGGGTTCGGATTTCGCCATCGGGATACCGAGGCGGTTCATGGTGTTCTTGAATTCGATACGGTCCTCGCCGCGTTTGATCGCTTCGAGATCAACTCCGATGACCTGAACGCCATACTTTTCCAGGATACCGGCATCATTGAGAGAAATAGCGAGATTGAGCGCGGTCTGTCCACCGAGGTTGGGGAGCAGGGCATCGGGTTTTTCTTTGGAGATGATACGCTCCAGACTGTCAACGGTAAGCGGCTCGATATAAGTGTGATCCGCCATGCCGGGGTCGGTCATGATCGTCGCGGGGTTGGAGTTGGTAAGCACCACTTCGTAGCCGCGTTCACGCAGAGCTTTGCAAGCCTGTGTACCGGAGTAGTCAAATTCACATGCCTGTCCGATGATGATCGGACCGGAACCGATAATGAGAACTTTCTTGATATCTGTCCTCTGTGCCATAAGAAACCTCTTTTCCCGTAATATTTATAAATTGCGTAAAACACACTCAAAGGGTCGCCGCATAAGACCGGGATGTAATATACACCCTTTCGCGCTGTTAGTCAAGAGATAATTTCAAAGTAAACCGGGGTTATTTCAAAAAATCTTCAAATCTCTGCCGCCCGTCACCGTACCTCTTTGGAGAATTGAACAAAAAAAATCGTATACACACCTTGTTTTAACGGCGATCCGGTGTTATATTTCACCGGATGACGTATACAACTTAATAAAATACAAAAAATAAAAGGAAAAATCATGTCTGCAAAGATCATTGACGGAAAAGCCATCGCTCAGGCGATCAACCGGGAAACTGCTCAAATTGCCGCAGATCTGGCACGTAAAGCCGGAAGAAAAGTCGGACTTGCCGTCGTGCTGGTCGGCGATGATCCTGCCAGTGCGGTCTACGTCCGCAACAAAGTCCGCGCCTGCGGTGAAACCGGCATCGAGTCACGCATGATCGCCATGCCCGCCAGCAGCACCACGGAAGAGGTTCTCAAAGTTATTGCCGAACTCAACGCCGATGAGACCATCGACGGCATCCTCGTGCAGTCCCCTCCGCCGCCGCAGGTGGATGAGGCAGCGGTGATCCTCGCCATCGATCCGGATAAAGATGTCGACTGCTTTGCCGAACGCAATGTCGGCAGACTGCTCATCGGCGAGAAAAAAGGGTTCCACCCCTGCACTCCGTGGGGAGTTATGGAACTGCTCAAACGTTCCGGTATCGACCCCAAGGGCAAACACGCGGTCGTCATCGGCAGAAGCAACATCGTCGGCAAACCCATGGCGGCACTGCTCATGCAGAAAGCTGCCGGTGCCAATGCCACGGTGACAATTGTCCACTCCGGAACGCCCGACATCCGCCGTTACACTCTGGATGCCGACATTCTGATCGCCGCTATCGGCAAACCGGAATTCGTCAAAGGTGACATGATCAAAGATGGTGCCGTGGTCATCGACGTCGGCATCAACCGCATTTTCGACGAAACTCTCGGTAAAAACCGTCTGGTCGGCGACGTCAAATACGATGAAGCAGCGGAAAAAGCTTCCTTTATCACCCCCGTCCCCGGCGGTGTCGGTCCGATGACCATCGCCGGATTGCTCCGCAACGCCTGCATCGCTTTGCAGCTCAAACTGGAGAAGTGAACCATGACAGCACGAATCGCAGAAATTTCCCGCAAAACCGCCGAAACTGACATCACCGCTTCCATCAATCTTGATGGTTCGGGGAAATCGGTCATCGCCACCGGAATACCTTTTATGGATCACATGCTGACCCTCTTTGCAAAACACGGATTTTTTGATCTGAACGTTTCCGCAAAGGGCGATCTGGAAGTGGACTGCCATCACACCATGGAAGATCTGGGGATCGTCCTCGGTGATCTGCTGGCAAAAGCCGCCGGAAACAAAGCCGGCATCCGCCGCTACGGCAACTTCCTGCTGCCCATGGATGAAACACTGGTAATGATCGCGCTTGACCTTTCCGGCAGAGGCGGACTTTACTATGATGTGACTCCGCCTGCCCAGCAGCTCAACAATATCGACACGCGGTTATTCCACGAATTTTTCCAGTCATTCGCCGTCAGAAGCGGTCTGAATCTGCATATACGCATGATCGTTTCCTGCGAAACCCACCACCTCTTTGAAGCGATCTTCAAAGGATTGGCAAAAGCTCTGGATCAGGCTCTTTCATTTGATGAACGGGTCAAAGGTGTGCTTTCCACCAAAGGTTCCTTGTAATAAGCTGCTGTATCACGCAAAAATTTTGCGGAAGAACGTTTTCAGCCCGGGGGCAAGCCGGAAGGCATTTGCCGCATGTTCCCGGGCTTTTTCACGCATGTTTTCCTTGAGAGCCTCCCGGCGCAGTTTGTTCTGCATATCAGCCTGACGGCGGCGGATGACTTTACTGAAATCCTTCTGCAGCTCGGGGTGAGCCGCAACAAAATTTTCAAAAACATCTGCCATTATCAGCATTTTACTGTAAGACCCGGCAGAAAGGTTCCCGCCGTGCCGCCGCCGCAGAAATACCGGTTCCTGAACCGCGTAAAACGGACACTGCAGAGAAAGTTTCAAAAAGAGGTCATAGTCGTGTGCCACGCGCAATGAGGTATCAAATCCGCCGTTATCCAGATAAAGTTTACGGGGAAAAAGCACTCCGGTACTGTTGACCAGCACGTGAGAGAGCAGTTCGCCGGTTATCATACCTGACGGATATACCGCAGCTTTCCGTTTGGTCGGCACTTTTCTGCCTTCAGCATCAATGGTCTGATAAGTTCCGTAAGTACAGGCGGTCTCCCCCGGAGGCATGGCGGCAAAAAGCCGTTCCACAGTATCCGGCAGAAAGAGGTCATCGGAGTCGTTGAAGATGATATATTCCCCTTTTGCCTCGCGCGCGGCATGATTTTTCGCTGCGGCATCACCGGCATTTTCCTGACAGATATACCTGACCTGCGGGAACTCCGCTGCCATCATATCTTTTGTACCGTCAGTGGAACCGTCATCGACTACGATGATCTCACAGGCAGGATAACTCTGTCCGAGCAGAGAGTTGAGGCAGAGCCGCAGGTAATCTTTGCGGTTGTAAGCTGATACACCGATTGAAATAAGAGGGTAATTCATATTAAAAATTGAAGTAAATAAATGGTGAAACTTTAACAAACAGAAACATCGACCAGACGATCAGTGCCGCTGTCAGCAGCGCATTGACCCAGGTCGGACGGAACTTTTTCTCCATTTCCGGTGCCGGAGTGAAAAAGAGTACGATCACGATCGCCGAAACAAACAGCAGGATATTCTGCCACTGCGGCATGGAAAAGTGCCACGAAGACGGAGCAAAAAGCGTTTTAAATATGGTGCAGCAGCTATGCCAATCCGGAGCCCGGAAAGGTATCCATGCCAGCATAACGAAAAAGAACGTCAGCATTTGAGCCGGCAGTTTCGCCATTTGGCAGTTGAAAAATTTGCTCCAGACCCGGTGGATGATCAGTGCCGCACCGTGAAGCATTCCCCAGAGGACAAAAAGCCAGCTCGCCCCGTGCCACAAACCGCTGATGAAAAATGTAATGAGCAAATTCAGCAGAGTTCGGACTTTACCTTTGCGGTTGCCGCCCAACGGGATGTAGACGCCTGACATGAGAAATCTGCCCAGAGTGATGTGCCATTTGCGCCAGAAATCCGCTATATTTTCCGCCCGGTACGGAGCATTGAAGTTGACCGGCAGCCGGATATTGAAGATCAGCCCGACACCGATTGCCATATCGCAGTAGCCGCTGAAGTCAAAATATATCTGGAATGCATACGCCAGCACACTGCTCCACGCGGAAAAAAAGTTTCCGTCCAACTCCGCAAACCCCGCATCGGCAATCTCCGCAAAAAAGTCTGCCAACAGGATTTTTTTCGCCAAACCGAGAGCAAAAATATACAGCCCGGAAGCGATATTCGCCGCATTCGGACGGCTGTTTTCCTTCCGGTCAAACTGCGGCATCATCTCATTGGGCAGCACGATCGGTCCTGCGATCAGCTGCGGAAAAAAACAGACAAAAAGCGCGTAATTGCTGAAAGTAAGACGCATTCCCAGTTCTCCGGCAAAGACCAACTGCAGAAATGATATTTGCTGAAAGGTGAAAAAACTTATTCCAAGCGGCAGCAATATGTGCTTGAAAAGCAGCGATGTGCCGAAAACCGCATTGATATTGCCGATAAAAAAGTCATAGTATTTGAAGTACCCCAGCAATATCACGTTGACGGTGATCCCCAATGCCAGAACCACTTTGGAACGGTTCCGGATCAGCCATTGCGCAAAGCACCAGTTGCCGAGAATGGAACCGGCAAGGATGAGTGAGTAACTCCAGTTGAACCAGGAGTAGAAAACGAACGAAGCGATTATCAGGTAGTACCGGGCGAGCCGGAGATTGCTTTTCGCCAGCAGAAAGTAGCCGGCGGCAGTCAGCGGCAGAAAACCGAGAATAAATGTGAATGTCGGAAACAGCATTATTTATTTCCCCCTGTATTGTTCCATGTTGCGCCGGAATTCCGGCATGGTGTCCCGGATCAACTCCCTCAGAGCCTTATCTGCAGCGATGATATCAGCAGAGCTTTTCAACGGAGCTTTTCTGCCGGAAATATCCTGCAGCAGCTCCTTTGCCGCCGGATTGCCGAAGTGCTGGACATCGGCGTAATGGTCGAAGTTGCTCACATATCTACGGTCGCTCTGGAAGTCATACACGGTCACATTGTGCCGTTTGATAAGCTCATTGAGTACCATCACACGCTGTTTCAGCAATCCTTCAGCCTCATGGAAAAATTCACTCTGACACCAGGTGTAGATGTGGTACGGCGGCAGATAAACGGTAAATGTGATATCCGGATTGTCATCGAACATGGGCAGGAGCTTACCGTAAAGATTTTTCAAATGAGCTTCCGGATCATAAGGAGCTTGCGTATGGTGAAGTTCTTCATTGGCAAGGGCATCAGCAATCACCTCGGCAAAGCCGTAAGGTTTTCCGTTGTATTCGGTAGCGAACATCCGGTTGCGGTCGCTCTGGTGCGGACGCTGTTTTTTGGGACTGGTCTTGCGCTTGATAAGGTAGATCATGCTGGAAAAAGTCTGTCTGGAAAAGAGATAACGGTAATCTTCCAGATGATCGTCCCGGTAGAGGTACTCAAACTCTTTCCAGTGCGGTTGAGTTTTGTTGAGAGAATAGATATCCAGCGAGAGGATGACCCGGTCAAGCTTTCTGCCCCGGGCGGCACGGGCAATCTCAAAGAACTTGCGCAGATCCTCCGGAGTTCCGCCGGATGCTGCAAGTTTCAACGGTTTACAGCGGAAACTCTTTGCGATATCCTCAAGGAAAAAATTGCGGGTCATTGAAGTGCCGAGCATCAGCAGATCGTAATTTTCATGCTGCAGGATATTGGGAGCTGTAGCGTATAATTCGTAGTAGACCTTGTCGTAGAACCACGGTTCATGGTAACGGTAATGCGGATCGACCACCACCGCCAGCAATGCCGCACCCAGCACGATGCCGAGCGAAAGTGAAACAACCAGAATGCACCACCGGCGGCAGGAAAGTTCCGCCAGAAAGATCTTCCGGAAGATTTCCCGGATTTTTTTCATATACACCTCATGAGTTTCAGGAATTTTCTCACAACGCCGGATTTGCGCCGGAATACATTTGCATACTATACATTTACCACGGATAATATGCAAATATTTTCTCAAATATCTTCAGTTTTTTATCCTCAACTCTCCACCGCAGGGATACTTGCAATATCCTCCTGATGGATGTATATTATAAAAACCGTTGTCACTGTAACTGTTCCGGGTAAAAGAGATGCTTTTTTGTTCATACGTATTCGTTCTGCTTTTTCTGCCGCTCACAGCTGCGGGATATTTTCTGCTGAACAAATGGCATCATAAAGCAGGAAAACTCTACTTGCTAACAGCATCATTCTTCTTTTACGGTTACTTCAATCCGGCATATCTGCTTTTGCTCGCAGCCTCGCTGGTATTCAACTATCTTACCGGTATGCTGCTGTGGAAAAAAGCCGACCGTCTGCTGCTGGCATTCGGCATTGCAGTCAATATTTTACTGCTGGGCTACTGCAAATACTATGACTTTTTCGTGGAGAATATCAACTGGATATTCGGAACTGATCTGGTACTGAAAAACCTGCTGCTGCCGCTGGGGATAAGTTTTTTCACCTTTCAGCAGATATCTTATCTCTGCGACGTGTACCACCGGGAACTTGCGGAAAGATATTCTCCGCTGACCTATACTCTGTTTGTCACTTTCTTCCCGCAGCTGGTGGCAGGTCCCATCGTCCTTGCCAACGAGATGATGCCGCAGTTCGCCGATGAGCGCAATCTCAAACCGGATGAACACAATTTGAGCTGCGGAATATTCGTTTTTTCTCTGGGACTGGCAAAAAAAATGCTGCTGGCAGACAACTTTGCCGGCATCGCTGACCGTACATTCAATATGGCAGTACCGATGTTTGCCGATTCGTTTACCGGAACCCTGGCATACTGTCTGCAAATATACTTCGACTTCAGCGGTTACTGCGATATGGCGATCGGTATCGGTCTGATCTTCAATATCAAACTGCCGGTGAATTTTTACGCCCCGTATCTGTCAGCAAATATTCAGGAATTCTGGCGCAAGTGGCACATAACTTTGGGCAGATTCATGTCGCAATTCGTCTATATCCCCCTCGGCGGCAGCCGCGAAGGCAGGGTACGCACCTACATTAATCTGGCAGTCACCTTTCTGGTCAGCGGTCTGTGGCACGGTGCGAACTGGATGATGATCCTCTGGGGTGCGCTGCACGGTACGGCGATCGTGATCCACCGCATCTGGAGCAGGGAACTGAAAATGAAAATGCCCAAACTTGCCGGAACAGTGCTGACTTTTGTTTTCGTCTGGCTGGTCTGGATATTTTTCCGGGCGGAAAATGCTGCGCAAGCAGGAAAAGTTCTGGCAGGTTTTACCGATTTCAATGCAGCCGGCTTCCGGGAGTTCACCGATGAATATTCTCTGAATACACTCGGCTTATTCGTCGTTTCCGCTTTTATCATAATCTTTCTTCCTCCGGCGAACTCCTTTGCAAGTAAAGAGTTCCAACCGAAAAGATGGCATCTGACCACCGCATTTATACTGTTGTTGAGCAGTATATTCTGCTTCAACCGGATATCACCGTTTATTTATTTCAACTTCTGACAGGCAAATGACAAATGAGTAACGGACAGAAAAAAAATCATGGAATTTTCCGGAAAACAGCGGCTTATTTCCAAGAGCCGCTTGCCCCCAAAGTGTTTCTGCGCCGTTTTTTTCTGGCATTGGTCATATTTCTGCTCATCTGGGTAATGCTGGTATGGTTCCTTGATCCGTATATCTGCTTTCACAAGGCATTTTTTCTCAAGCAGACCTACACCAATTCCCGGGCGATGATCCCCGGGATACTGCGCCGTTACGATTATGATACCATGATCTGCGGCAGTTCCATGACCCAGAATTTTGACATTGGCGAAATCAACCGGGAACTGGGGGTCAACTGCATCAAAGCCACCAGTGCCGGACTTACCGGCAGCGATATGGATCAGTATCTCAAAATCGCCCTTAACGATCACCGGAAAACATTGAAACGCTGTCTGATCGGCGTGGATACCTTTGCCTTTGCAAAAAATGATTCAAAACTCTGGAAAGCTTACAGTTATCTCTATGACGAGTCGCCATTCGATCCGGAATATTTCTTATCGGCAGACACTTTTGAAGCGATGTATGACATGGTGCGGCTGAATATCCGGGCGATCTACCATCAGGACTCACGGCATCAGTTGAATTACTCCCTGATGTTCGGCAACAAGCCGAGCCGGATGAAGTTTTCCGGTGAATTGCTCCGCAAAGACATCCGCGAATTGGTAAGAAAGCCGGTCACTCCGGATGCTGCTTCGCGCAGCGCGATGCAGCAGCAGCTCATCGACCATATCAGAAATCACAAAAATGTGAAGTTCGATATCTTCCTGCCCCCGTACAGTGTCTATTACTGGTGCTACCTGAAAGAAAATGGTGTTCTGGAAGATTATCTGCGCAGCCGGGAATTTCTGGCAGAACAGTTGTACGCACTGCCAAATGCGGTCATCCACGACTTTCAGTGTGACACAAATATTATTCTGAATGAAGAACATTACGCCGATGTCATGCATTATTCCCCGCAGGTAAATACCCGGATAATCCGGGGTATCCGCGACGGCAGCTGCCGCTTCACCCGGGAAGAATTCAAAGAACGCACCGGAATGATCCGGCTGCTTGCAGAGAAATATTACGGTACTTTCAACTCCATACGGCACAAAAAGTGATTCCGGCTGCCGGCCGGAACCATTTGCCGCATTGCATTATGTAAATCTCTAATACAGGAAGAACAATAATTTATGCCACTGCTCGTTTTCATGTATCACCGGGTTCTGCCGGAACCTCACCCGGAGGCAGTCGATCTGCCGCTTTTCCGGCGGCAGCTGGACTATATGCAGGAAAATTTTCAACTGCTCACTCCGGATGAGTGCTGCCGCTATATCCGTGACGGCATCGTGCCGGCCGGGAAAAAATGCTGTGCCGCTCTGACCTTTGATGACGGCTGGGCAGACAATCTTTTCTACGCGACAGATGAACTGAAAAAGCGCGGACTTCAGGCGATGATGGCAGTTTCCGCCGGTTTTGCCCACTCCGGCAGTGTGCGGGAAACTATTGACCGGGAAACTCTGCTGCGCCCGATAGAAAAATCTGCTGCCAGTGCCCGCGCAGGGAACCCGGCAAGTTATCTGAATGAAGCAGAGTTGAAAATGCTCATGGGATCCGGCGTCTGGAGTCTGGAGGCCCACGGCACGCGCCACATGACCGGTTCTCTCGGTAAGAGCGTCCTCGCTGCTCCGCAAGGGGAAAGTGATGCGGAATTTGCAGAAAAACTGCGTGCCGACATTCTCAACAGCCGCAGATATCTGGATAACCTCACCGGCAGAACCGGCAAAGTATTTTTCTGGCCGTACGGTCACTACAGCAACCCGGCGGCACAGATCGTCAGAGAGTGCGGATATGATATACAGTTTTCTGTATACAAAGGGGCATGCAAACCTGCCGATCGCCGTCTTGTTTTGCCGCGCATCGGAGTATCGCGGTGGAAAAAATTTCACAAAAACAGCATCGTTTTCCGTAACGCTCTGCTGGAGAAACTCCACGGGCTCTTTCACACCGAAAAAGTCTGTTTTGATGATTTTTATCAGGAGCAGAAATGAGTTACGAATCCCTTTTCAATTCTTACAGCGAATTGCGTTCTGAAGATGCCGGTCAGATGCGTTCCCTGCTCGCCGGTCTGCCGGATACCGACCATCTGTTGAGCCATGTTTTCTGGGCGAATGCCCATATCGACCCGGCAGGAAAACTGCAGACATTCTATGCACCTTTACCGGCGGGGAAAAAATTCAACGCAGTCACCTTTGATCCGGCAGATATTCCGGCGGCGATCGAAAGGGACGGTGATTTCTGGAAATTACGGGTTTCCAGCCACCGGGTGCTGGATCTGGGTTCATTCAGTGATGAGGAAAGTTTTTTCCGTGCGCTTTCGCCGAAAAACCGCAAAAAACTGCGTTGGCTGCGCAATGCCGTACCCAAACTCGGCTGTCAGGTCGTACCGCTGGAAAGTGCGGCAGATTTTGCAAAATTTGAGCAGCTCTACTGTACCCAATTTTCCAAATACACCCCCGGCTGTGCCGATAATCAGGCGGTATGGCGCATTTATCAGGAGTTCATCCGGCAGAAACGCAGTTTCAGTTTTCTGCTGCTTTCAGCCGATGGTGAACCGCTTGCCGCCGCGCTGGGATACTTCAACGGGACGGCGTACAACTACACACATCTGACCCGGAGCATAGGGGGGGAATTTGATAAATATTCGCCGGGATATTATCTGACATTCTGCATAGTTATGAAACTGCTTGCCGACCACCCGGAACTGAAATATTTTTTCATGGGCCCCGGTGAATACGACTATAAACGGGCATTTCTCGGTGAACCTTTTGCCATCTACCGTTACGAGCGGCGGAAATGGTGGAATCTTGCCGGGTACATCCGGCTCAAACACCGTCTGCATAAAGAACTTGCCGCAGCAAAACTCCGCTGAACCGCAAAAAACAGATCCTGAACACCCTCTCTGACGGAAAAATGCAAAAAGCTCTTGACAATTAAAGTCTTTGGAGGTATAGTATATACATTTTATATTTTTGTTCACCACAGAGGATAATTACCATGAGAAAAACTGTTTTTCTTACTGCTGTTTTTTTGTGTTCCGCTTTTGTGTTTACGCTCTCTGCCGCTGATATCAAGGGAATATACCAGAAAGCCCGCGGCGGTGATATCCAATCGATGTTCGACCTTGCCGAGTGTTATGCCACCGGTTCCGGCGTAACTAAAAAAATTCCGAACGCTCTGCTCTGGTACGAAAAAGCCAGCGCAAAAGATCATGCCAAAGCCTCTTTGCGTCTGGCGAACTACCACCTTACCGGATCATTTGAAAATCCCGATCTCACCCCGTTGGCAACTCTCCCTGCAGAAATATTCCCCGCAGTGACATACTACGACCGCGACACCGAGGCAAACATGCGGCGTTTCAAGGAAAAACTGATCAACGATAAAAATACGAAAAACCAGGCTGAAAACTTCCGCAAAGCAATTGATTTTTACCGCAAAGCAGCAAAAGACGGTGATGCGGATGCCAAATATATTTTCGGTATTTTCTGTTTCCACAGGATGACAAATGACTTTCTCAATGCTGAAGATTTTCTCCCCGCTGCCGAAGCAGGAAACCCCTTCGCCCAGTATTTTCTGGGAATCTGTTACGCTTCAGCTAAAGGTTGTGAAAAGGATATCCAGAAAGCTCAGGATTGGCTGCTCAAATCTGTCGGTAATGACTTTGTCCATGCCCAGTATTACTTCGGCAAGTGTTACAACTTCGGTAAATTTTTCATGCGCTACTATGAAAAAGCGATCGAATATTTTACCATGGCTGCCAAGCAGGGGCATCCGGACGCGCTCTTCATCCTCGGCAGACTGCATGCTCTGGGACTGGGAACCAAAAAGAATCCGGAAGAGGCGGCTAAACTTTTCAGAGAGGCGGCTAACCGCAATCATCCGGATGCCCAGTACGCTCTGGCTCTCTGCCTGACCGAAGGCTTCGGCGTGGAAAAAAATCCGGCAGAAGCAGCTAATTTCTTCAAAATGGCGGCAGATAACGGGGTCATCAATGCGATGTACCGTTACGCGATGTGCTGCCGCAACTCCATCGGCATTGCAGAAAACCCGGAAGAAGCGGCTAAATATTTCCTGTTTGCCGCTGCCAATAATTACTGCGATGCGATCTACCGGTTCGGGGTGTGCAAGATCAAAGGTTACGGAACTCAACTTGATCAGGAACTCGGAGCGGCGTTTATTTTCGATGCCTCCCGGAAAATTCTGGAAGAACCCGACACGCTGTACTGGACTTTGACCCATCCCAAGGGCAACGCCAAACTTTCCGGCAGATTGCATCTGGAAGCGATCAAAAGTTTTGCCAACTGGTATCTTTTCGGACACATTGACCAGACTGATCCGGTAACATTCCGCCAGTATCTCGCTGATATGCAGAAAAATTATCACCGGGATGCTGTCAACCGTTTTGAAAATGGCACCCTCAGACCGGATCCGGACTGCGACTTTATCTCTTATGAAGAAAAATTTGCCAACGCTGCTTCTTCAAAAATAAAAAGTTACATCGACGCGGTTGTCACTTATAATAGCAACAGACGCCGACGCAGCAACGACAATAACACCTATTTTATTGACGGTGTGTCCAGAAGAAATAACAATAACAACAAATACGATAACAATCTTCCGGCACGGTATATACGGTATGCACCGTATTTTCTGACGTATGCGGCACTCCGGGGAGTTGCAGAGTTCCAGTATATGCTGTCGGTGTTTTACACGGATGGATTCGGCATCGAGCTTGTTCCGGCATTCGCTCCGGCAGGATTGAATTTCTGGAAAGATATCATGTGGAAAACCGATTCTCATTTCGCACACTATTTTCTGACAGAAGCCGCCAAAAACGGTATGCCCGTCGCCCAGTACGAATTGGCACTGCAGTTCATCAAAGAGAAAAATAAAGATCAGGCGGTCGAAATGCTGAAAAAAGCCGCTGCCAAAGATTTCGCCCCGGCAAAACTGCGTCTGGCGCAGCAAACTGATGATGAAGCTGTTCTGGAGGAATTTTTCAACAGTGACCCGCAGAACGCATTGAAGATCGCCGGATTCTATGAACTTGACGGCAACGCCGATGCCCGTCTGAAGTGGCTGCTTAAAGGCGCGGAACAAAATGTCCTGCAGGCGATATATCAACTCGGCAAAGATTGTATTGCCCGGAAAAAGCCCGATGAAGCTCAAGTACACTTCGATAATGCAGCCGCTCAATCCCACGCCATGGCACTTGAGATCGGCAAATATTATCTTCTGGAACTGAAAAAAACTGAAGAGGCAAAAGCATTTTTGGAAAAAGCCGCTTTGAGCGATGATAAAGAGCTTATTTTCAACATTGCAGCATGTTACAGCAAATATCCGGCGATCCGCGATGTTGTCAAAGAGGTCGAACTGCTGACCCGTGCCTCGGATCTGCTCCATCCGGCTGCCCAGTTTGAACTGGCGAAAATCTATCTGTTCGGCAAAGGTGACATTACCGCCTCAACGGAGCAGGGTATCAAACTGCTGCAGGATTCGGCAGATAACGGTTTCCCGGCGGCGCAGAATCTGTATGCCAAATTCCTTGCCGAAGGCGACTTCGGTTTGAAAATCAATTTGATCAAAGCTGTGGAGTATTTGAAAAAAGCTGTTGAACAGAATAACGGTGACGCCTGTTTCACGTTGGCACAGTGCCTTTTCACCGGTAACTGGAAGTTTGATAAAGATGAGGAAGAAGCTCTGCGTATGCTCTACCGCGGAGCCAACAACGGCGGCAAAGAGGCCGCCCGGCAGTTCGCCAACTATATCATGTTCAAAAACTGTGCGGATCAAGATCTTTACACATTTGAACCGGTTCTGCGCAAACGTCTGGCTGAGTACAGAAAACACTACGATGACGAGTTGAAAAAAGCCAACGATCAGAGAAATAAAATCAGTGAAGAGGAGATCCCGGTCATTCGCACTGTAGAGCATCTGAAATACTTCCCCGATGGAGCACGCGCGAAATTCAACTCTATGATTTTCACACAGCGTTTATCGTTTATCAACAGCACCTTTGCTGAAGCGATCCGCGAAAGAGAGGAAGTCCGGCTCCGGCAGCTTGAAAAAGAGCTGCTCGGCAAAATAGCCAAAGGTGAAATACTCTATCTCGACGCTGAAAACGTGGAACAGGATGAAGAGTATGTGAAGCACTTTACCAAAGAAGAACGGGTTAAACTCAACAGCGATGAGATCAAAAATGATCCGAAAAAACGCAAAACTTTCATCATAAACGTATTCAAAAAAGCTATCTCAAAAGATAAAGAGCTGAAAAAAGAATTGCAGGAAAGCGGAGATGAGCTTATCAAATTGTTCTCCGAAAACGAAATAGCTTATCTGGCTGCTGAAAACGAGGTCGAGAAAGATCAGAAGTTCCTGAAATACTTTGCCAAAGAGCGGATCACTGATTTCAACAACCGTAAGCAAGCGGAACAACGCGCCGCTCTGATAAAAGAAGTATTCAACGCGGCAGTTGAAACCGGTAAACGGGAAATCGAAGAGATCAAAAAGCATCAGGAAGAGTTGACCGAAAAATTCAAAGCAGGTAAACTCATCTATATCCCCACTGACGCAGAACTGAAAGCATACCACAAGGAAAAAGCCAATAAATATCTGGAAATGAAAAAAATCCTGACTGCGGCACGCGCTCAGATGCCGCCGCAGAATATCAACGACCTGAAAATACTTGACCGTGTAAACTATCGCTTGCGCTACGATGGATTCAACATCCAGCCGGAACTGCGCAACAATACTGCGTATGCCGTACTGCAGTATGCCGCCTCGGCAACATGGGGCAGTGACTACAGCCAGTATATCCACGGACTCAACCTCTTCCACGGGGTGAATATTACCGGCGGAGTGATCTTCAAAGATTTGAGTTTGTCCAATGACAGCATGGTTCTGCTTCAGCAGAAGCTGGTTCCCCGTGACCGTCCCGAGGCAGTACGGTGGTTTATGAAAGCAGCCGGGCAGAATAACTTCCACGCCTATTACTACCTCGGTTACTGCTATCTGTTCGGTGAGGGGGTTGCCAAAAATGTCACCCAGGCGATCAAATATCTGGAACTGGCGGCAGAGAAAGGACACATTAAAGCACAATACACTCTGGGCGATTATTACAAGAGCATCAAAGAGTGGGAAAAATCCGCCAAATTCTTCCGGCTGGCAGCCGAACAGGAGCATGTGCGTTCGCAGTATGAGCTTGCCGAACTTTACGCTGCCGGTCTCGGTGTTGAATACAACTTCCAGCAGATGGTGGTCTGGTATCACAAAGCTGCCCAGCACAACTATTACCCTGCTTTGCAGAAACTCCGCGCCATTTACTCCGACAATAAAAAGATCACTGACAAAGAGTATGCCGTCTGGTACCGGGAATCTGCTGACAACGGCGACAGGATCGCCCAGTTCATTTACGGGATCTGCCACCAGCGCGGAACCACGGAGCAGAAAAACGCCAAAAACGCCCTGTACTGGATGGAGAAAGCCGGTTATCAGAATATCACAGATGCCCAGACAGAAGTGTTTCTGGCTTACCGTGACAGTATCGGAATTGAAAAAAATCTTGACCGTGCAATGGAGTGGCTCAAGCGGGCAGCTGACAGCGGCTCACCCAAAGCGAAATATCTGTATGCCAATTATCTGATATTCGGCAGTTTTGATGAATACACCTCCTTTGACCTCAACTCCGGCAAGTGGGATAATGAAGAGGCATTCAAATACTACAAGGAGAATGCGGCGAAAAACCACCCGGAATCCCAGTATCTTCTGGGATACGGTCTGTATCATAAAAAGAACATACCGCAGGAAGGTTTCCATTGGTTCTGCCAGGCGGCAAAGAACAGCATCACAGCAGCCAAAGAAGAGGTCGCCAAAGCGTATGTTCAAGATGAATCGTTGAAAACTCCGGAACAGAAAACTGTCTTTGAATCTTTGCAGTATACCGCCGGTAAATTGGGCAATAAAACCGGAAGTGACGATTTCTGGGACAATAACAAAAAAGATAAACTTCATTTGCTGATCGCAATACATTTTTATGCCGGACGCGGAGTGGAGAAAAACACTGTTGAAGCTGTCAAATATCTCAAAAAAGTCGTGAAGAAAAAAGACGGCAATTTTGAAAGCTCCATCCCGTTTGCCTTATATCTGCTCGGCAAATGCTACTTCGATGGCGATGGAGTTGATAAAAATCTCACCTTTGCAGAAATTCTGTTGAAAAAAGCTGTGGAAAAAGATCCCAGCCTCAAAGAAAAGACCGACAAAATGCTGGATCAGATCGATGAGCTGAAAAAAGCTCAAAAGAAGAGTAATCCCACCGGAAACAGATTAAAACGTAAGAACAGAAGGAGAAGCAGACGATGAAAAAACTTTTTGCCGCAACTGCCGTTATCGCATTGTCCGTGCTGTTTTTCACCGGATGCAAAAAAGCGGAAAAGAAATCTGCCGCCGGTACCGGAAGTGAAGAGACCGGCAGCAGACTGACCCGCGCCCACCGGATCAATTCCAACAGTAATCTCAAACAGATCGCTACCATGCTGTTTATCTTTGAAGCCGATAACGGCCGTTTTCCGGCAGATTTGAGCGAATTGAATCTGCCCGGAGATCTGCTGACAGCTCCCTATGACAAAAAGAGCAAAAACGGTAAATCCTCTTACATCTATCTGCCCGGCAGAATCAAAGTCACCGCTCTGCGCGCACCTGGCAAATTCCCGGCAGTCATCGAAGACCCCCGGCGGCTGCCGGAGCTGAGTACCACGCTCTCCGTCTTGTTTGTTGACGGTCACGTGGAGTCTTTGAATGTCAGTAAAGTCAATGAATCCTCCCCTCTGGATATCGCGGAATTATTGATCAGCCGGATGGATAACTCTGATAAGGAGCAGTTTGCCGCCGTCATCCGCAAAAATGCCGGTAAATAACGCTCCGCTGTCCTACTTTTCTTTTTACGAAAAAAGAAAAGTAGGCAAAAGAAAAACGAATTACCCTACTTTCTTTTGCAAAAGAAAATAGGCAAAGAAAACTCAGCGGAGTAACCCCCGCTGGGTTTTTCTTTTTGATGACCTCCGTGGCACGTTCAACGCACGGGTGCGAGGCGGTTGCCGCCGAGCGCGCAGTCCGCATGCGAATGAACTTTGCGAGCATTTACATGCGAGCAAAGCCGACGCGACAAATGTCGCGAGGATGAGCGGAGGACGAGCAATAAGCCGCGAGCGACCGGAAAGAGTGCCAAAAGGCACTCGCCCCGGGAGCGCAGGCGCAATAACTTAATGGAAGAACCCAATGCCCCGCAACAGTCACGGGAAGCCCGCTTTCTTTCGCAAGAAAGAAAGCTTGGCAAAGAAAGCGAACTGTCGCGCCGCTCCGCTGTCGCGGCTTGATCGATTTATTTTTTGCACAGCAGTATGCGGCAAGCCCGGGTTTTGCAAGGAGCAAGCAAAGGAGCATACTATGTATGTGACTGCGCGAGCGACGCCAGCAAGGCGCGGGATTGACCATAATGCAAAGCAAAAAACGCTTTTGAAAAGAAGCTTTGCAAAACCCCTGTGGAATAACACCCGCCGTTTTTTTTCTTTTTACGGAAAAAAGAAAAGTACGCAAAAGAAAAACGATATGTCGCGCCGCTCCGAGGTCGCGGCTTGATCGACGCTTTTGAAAAAAGCTTTGCAAAAAACTCAATAGAGTAACACCCTCCACAACTTGTGTGCGCAATATGTTGTCAACCTATATTGGGAATAGAGCTAAAAGAAAAGTACGCTAAATAAAAACGATTCTGCTCAACGCGCCGTTGTCGCGTTTCGGACGATAGTAAACAGCATGTGGTTTGACCTGTACGGTGAAACTTCATCATCCATTGCCGCTTTTTTGACAGCAAAAAGCCGCTGCAAAATTTTTGCAGCGGCCCTTCTGTTCAAGCATGTTTTTTTATTTCACTATCTCCACGGTACGCTCCGGTCCGAAGAAGATCAGCGGATTTTTTCCACCGGGGAAATAGAGGAAAATATTCTGGCTGTAATCCACATCAGCTTTACCGAAAAGCACCTCTGTCACCGCTTTATCCGGCAGTGATACCTGAAGCTTTTTCGGACGTTTGAGCTTCTGCACCACCCCTTTATCCACTGCAAGATGCCATGACTCATTGTCGGTGGTTTCAAACCGAAAACCCGGATTCCCCGCAGCTTTGCCCGGCAGGAAAACTTTTTGCGGACTGAAAAGATAGATCATGCTGCTGTTACGCGCGTTGTTGGCTTTGCCGAAACCGGCGAGCAGTGCCGCGAACGGAGTTTTGACCTCTACGCTGTACCATGACTGACCGCCCCAGCCGGCGCTGGTCACCAGAGCATACGTTCCGGTATGGGGAGCCTGAATCTGGAAACTGGCTCTCGTTCCGTAGGTGAGCGACTCGTTGCGCAAAATATTTTTCTGCTGATCCAAAACCGCATACTGCAATCCGGTGGGACGGGATTTGCCCGCCAGATGGGCAAGGGTCACATCAATATTTTCTCCGGCTTTGGCATAGATCAAAGTCACCTGCTGTTCGCGCAGGATGTACTGTTTGACCGAACCGGCCATATTACCGGAACCGACCGGTTTCAATGTGGGGATGACCAGATCTTTGTAAACGATCGGCGCGACTTTGGTTTTCGCCTTTTTGAAAGCGATACGCTGCGTTTTTGCCAGCGTCTTTGCCGCCATATCAGCACGCAAAGCATTGTTGGCTTTGCCGAATGCCGCCAGTTGTCCGGCAGCATTCAAACCTTTGGGAATCGATTTGGGCTGCGCTTCATCGAGCATCCACAATACCCAGATGGAATAACCATCCAGATTTGCTCCGGCATGGTAAGCATGGATGGCGATATCCTCGGCATCGTAGTTATCCGGACGCAGCCAGGTGACATAGCGGTTATTGGGATGGTTCTTTTTGGCACGGGCGGCATTTTTGCGGATATAATCCTCATACCCGGCACCGTTGTAGAGTTCCCAGCCGTCAACGATCGCCGGAACTTTGTCCGTGGCAAGGTTCTTTTCCATCAATTCCGAAAACACCCCGTGATGACTGGGCATGAAACCGAGGATCAGTTCCGGAGCGATGGCGTGAAGTTCATCAGCAAAAGTTTTGATCGCTTTACCAACCTCATCTTCAAAAAACTTTTTGTAGAGAGCTTCAGCATTTTTCTCCTTGAGCAGCGCAGCGCGCTTTGCCGCCGGAGTATCCGCAGCAAAACCGGCATTGGCGGCGCAGAAACGCCCCCAGGTCGCATCATCGTAGCTGTAGATGAAAGGAGTTACCTCAATATCAAATTTGAGTGACGCAAATGGAACTTCCTTATGGATCTTTGCAAAAGAGTAGGCGTGCTCAAACAACGCTCTCCATGAACGGATGTCATTGATGGCAAACACATCAGGAATCTCCAGCCCGTCAGCGGAAACCACCGCCGGACAGGCGGCATGTTCTTCCCAGGCGACAAAACGTTTACCGGCATTGGAGGCGGGATAGAGATAAATTTGAAAGAGCAGTCCGCGGCTTTTGGCATGATTGTAAAGTTTGGCAATGTCGCCTTTGAATTTATCCACCTGTACTTTGCGGACCCCCGGAGGCAAAGTCTGCTGAAACTTCACCTCAATGGAGTTGAACTTCTGTTCGCCAAGTTTGCCGATCATCCGCCAGATGTGACCGTTTTCAACCTGCTGCCCGAGAAAGTGGCCGCCGTAACCGGACATGATGCGTTCCGGCAGTTCCACTGCACCGCAGGCCAGAACGGCTGTTGCGGTAACGATCGAGATTTTCTTCAACATTATCTTTTTTTCCCTTTTTTACACTGTTAAAACCACTCACCACTGGTGCGGCTGATCATTTTTGGAACCGCAGCATGCTTCGGGGAAACGGTAGTTGAGTTCCACCCGGTGTACAGGATAATTCGCCAGGATCGCCTCGTCACTGTACACATGACCGTCAACAGCGAGGATATTGGCTTTGTTGTTATGCCAGTTGGTCTGTTTGTATTCCGGGTCATCCTTGGTTTTGAACAGACCGTAGCTCAATTGCACAGTCGGTTCAGAGCTGCCGGTATAATTGTACCAGTAAAAATCTATCATCAGCGGACGGAGCGACGGATTGGCAATGTTTCCGAGTTTACGGTAGTTGCCGAAACGTGCATGGGTTGAATCGTAACCGGACAGATAGCAAGTCCGATTATAACCGTAACTGCGCGCCGGTATCTCCCCTTTCTTGTTCAAATACGGACAGCTGGGGCACTGAAAAACACCGCCGCCTGTGTAGCCTTTGCCGCCGACGATGATCTTTTCCAATTCCCGGTGCCAGGTATTGTTGCTGTCCCACGAGCAATGAACCAGATAACCGTCATTGGCATCCGCATAAAATATTACCGCATTGCTAAACTGTTTGAGGTTGTTGATGCAGCTTGCCGATCTGCCGCGCTCACGCGCACTGTTGAGTGCGGGCAGCAGGATCGCCGCCAGAATGGCGATGATCGCGATGACCACGAGCAGCTCGATCAAAGTGAATGCGCTCTTGGGAAGAGGGGAAAAACTTCTTTTCACGGGAAAAGAGGTTTTTCCCCTCTCCCCAAACCCCACTC
>SUWK01000018.1 GCA_015061525.1 Lentisphaerota bacterium | reverse complement strand
GGAAGAACCCAATGACCCGCAACAGTCACGGGAAGGCTCTTGAGGGAGGGGAGTTTGAGGGGAGGGAAACGCAGTGTCCCGCCCCTCAAGCAAACTGAACGCTGCTAACACCCTCCACAACTTGTGTGCGCAATATGTTGTCAACCTATATTGGGAACAGAGCTTATAAAAAAAAAGGGGTTGTTGCTCACCTTTTTTGAGGTTTTGCAACAGCCCCTCCTACTTGATGGACTCAGTAGTTAATGTCCAAAATTTTGTAAAATCCAAGCCGGAACTTATAAACACCCCTTGGGGTTAACATATAAAACATATCACATAAGTTGTGATTTGTCATCCCGGCAAATACTGTTTTGAACCATACGAAGTACCATCGCCGATTAGATTTTTTGCAACAATTGAGACAACCCCATTTTATTATCAATCGTTTTTGCAGCTGTTTTCTTTCAGCTTTTTGCTCAATCTTACAGAACAGAAATCCGGGCCGCACATCGTACAGTATTCTGAGCCGTGCTGATTGGATGCTGAACTTTCCTGCAGAGCCTGACTGCGCAGTTCTCTTGCCCATTGCGGATCAAGAGCAAGTTCAAACTGTTTTTCCCAATCAAAGGCGGCGCGGGCATCGGAAATCGCATTGTCACGGTCACAGCTGCCTGGCTTATGAAGGGCGACATCCGCAGCGTGAGCTGCAATTTTGAATGCGACAACCCCCCGGCGGACATCATCGGCATTGGGCAGACCGAGATGTTCTTTCGGTGTGACATAACAGAGCATCGCCGCCCCGTAATATGCTCCCATCATACCGCCCATCCCGGCGACAAAGTGATCGTATCCCGGGGCGCAGTCGATCACTACCGGCCCGAGAATATAAAACGGCGCATCACCGCAAACTCTCTGTTCCCGTTCCATATTTTCTTTGATTTGATCCAGAGGAATATGCCCGGGACCTTCGACCATAACTTGAACATTTGCTTTCCGGCAGCGGCCAACCAGTTCACCAAGAGTGTCAAGTTCGGCAAATTGTGCCTCATCCGACGCATCTGCCAGACATCCGGGGCGCAAACCGTCGCCAAGAGAGATCGTCACATCGTACTGGTAACAGATTTCCAATATCTCATCAAAAGCCTCATAAAAAGGATTTTCCTTTTGATTTTTCTGCATCCACGCTGCCAGCAATGCTCCGCCTCTGCTGACGATGCCGAGTTTCCGTTTCAAGGCAAGCGGAACATGTTTTTTCAGCAGACCGGCATGGATAGTCATGTAATCCACTCCCTGTTCCGCCTGTTCCCGGATGACGGCGAGGATTTTTTCTCTGGCAAAATCATCGCCGCCGAAGCGGGCAACGATTTCGTAAATCGGTACTGTTCCAAGCGGAACCGTACTTTGGTCAAGCATCGCCTGACGGATGGACGCGATATCATTGCCGGTACTCAAATCCATTACGGTATCGGCTCCGTAATTAAGGGCGATGGCAAGTTTGCTTTTTTCTGCCCCCGGACAACTGGAAAGAGTGGAATTACCTAAATTGGCATTTGTTTTGGTTGCAAGTTCCCGTCCGATACCGCAGGGAATCAGGTTTTTGTGATTGATATTCGCCGGAATGACGATCGTCCCGGCGGCGACTCTTTCAGCAATAAACTCTTCGCTGCGATGTTCTTTTTGGGCAACATGCTTCATCTGGGGGGTGATTATTCCCCTTTTTGCATATTCAGTCTGTGTCATAGTCTATTCAAGATTACCTGATCAAAATAGTTTTTTTCCGGAGGATACATTTGGGAAAGCGTATCGCTCAACAACACATTCTCACAAAGAGAACCGTAAACAAATGCTTTGGCTGTTATCAAAGCATCCTGCCAATTTTTACCGGAAGCCAGATTTGCTGCCAATGCCGCGCTCAAAGTACAGCCGGTTCCGTGAGCCGTATTGCCGCTGACCTTTGCCGCCGGTGAACTCAGCGAAAAAAGCTGCCCCTGATAACAGACGATATCCGTTACTTTATCCGACATGATTCGGTGACCGCTTTTGAGAATGATATTGGCGCGGTACTTTTGATGAAGTTCCAACGCTGCATCGGTAAGTTCAGATGGGGTTGTCAGTGCCCTGCTGCAGATGAGTTCTGCTTCCGGAATATTCGGGGTGATCCATCCGGCAAGCGGAAAGAGTGATTTCTGCATCGCTTCGATCGCCGTATCTTCCAGCAATTTTGCTCCGGAAGTCGATACCATCACCGGATCGACTACCACGTTGAGAGCATATTTTTCAGCAAGTTCAGACACACACTCAACGATGCTGCGATTTGCGAGCATCCCGGTCTTTGCAAAACAAATCGGAATGGCATCAAGAACACTTTCCATCTGTGTTTTTACCGCCTCAGACGGCAGGGTGTCGACTCTGCGGACTTCATTGGGATTCTGGGAAGTGACGGCGGTGATTACTGAACAGCCGTAAACTTTGCAGGCATTGAATGTCCGCAAGTCAGCCTGAATACCGGCTCCGCCTCCGGAATCACTTCCGGCGATGGTCATAACAGATGGGTGGATATTATCCATTGCTGCTGCCTTTCATGATTTGCCGTAAGTGCCGCACTTTAGCCTCTACATCCGGAGCCTGAGTTATTTCTGTAACCATGGCGATGTGCCGGAATCCTTTGGCAGACAATAATTCCAGATGGTGTTCCTTTATTCCGCCCATGACTGAAAAAGGACACGTGACAAGAGACTTGAGTTCTTCGATTTTTTCCAGCCCCAATGCTCCGCAGGCGACACTTTTGGTTTTGGTCGGAAACATGGGACCGATGTTCAAATAAGAACAATTCCCGGCAAGAGCTTTATGTATTTCACCGGCATTGTGAGTTGAAACACCGAAAAGCATTTCCGGAGCCAGTTGTTTTGCTTCTGTCAGCGGGAAATCATCCTGCCCCAGATGAACTCCGTCGGCTTTTGCTGCCATGGCGATATCCACGCGGTCATCGACGATCAAAAGCATCTGATACCGGTCGGTGATGAGTTTGCACTTCTGCACCAGTTCAAACATGGAGCAGTCGGGAAGATTTTTTTCCCGGATCTGCACCAGTTTTGCTCCTCCGGCGGCAATGCCTGCGACGATATCGCAGACATCGCGCCCGTTGCAGAATTCGGAACTTACCACCGGATAGAGATCAGAACTTTTGAAAATTTCAAGGCGTTCTGATAAAGTACGCATTGTCAGCGGCCTTTCTCAATGATGAGTTTGGCAACTTTGCGTCCGGACATGAGCATGCCGCCGAAGATCGGTCCCATGCGGTATCCGCCCATAACGTTATTGGCACTCATGCCGCAGGCGTATAATCCGGGGAAGTAGCAGCGGGTGTTTTCCACGGTGGATGCTTCGCCGTTTTCCACCCACATCGGTTTTTCGCCGATGATATCGCCGGTCGGGGTGTCGAGCTGGATTTTGGCTTTTTTTACAGCAAGGTTGAGTATTTCACTGGGGTGACCGGTTCCGTCGATCACATTTTCTGCGATCACGGTCAGCGGATCAACATGAAGACCGAGCCGTTCAACACAAGTCCAGTTGATAACCAGCCCGTTGACTTTGCCGTTTTTGAAAACGAGGTCTTCAACGCTGACGGAGTTGAAAATCTTTGCTCCGGCTTTTATCGCTCCGAAAATAAGTCCGCTTGCCATTTCCACGGAATCAAGTGTATGATAGCCGGGGGCATTTTCCAGTTGCTTGTGAGTGATGGCAAAGTCGTCAAGGATATCAAGAGCTTCATCCTGGACGACGACCTCATTGAAAAGCATTCCGCCGCCCCATGTGCCGCCGCCGGGAGCCAGTTTGCGTTCAAAGATGGCGGTTTTCAATCCGGCTTCAGCCAGATAGCGGGCGGCTACGAGAGCAGAGGGACCGCCGCCGACAAGGGCGACGTCAAGTTTCAATCCCTCAATAAGTTTCTGGCTGAATTTGCTGATGATTGCTGTTGAAATGATGTTTTCCGCTGACATGCCGGAAATCCTTTCCGGGACATTGTGCTGTCCCATTGCTTGGCATGCCGGTGCGGAACGCACACGGTAAAAAATGGTGTAACAAAAATTTTCATTTCTTTCTTCCTACGCCGGCATTACCCGTTTCAGGTTCATAGGGTTTGATCTCAGCCATTGCCACCGCGACAACAGCACCCCTGTGTTACAATGCGTTTAATATAGCTCTGTTTTGTAAAGATGTCAAATGAAGTTTACAAAAAAATCCCGCCATCAACTTTTTTGAACGGCGGGATTTTGGGGTTTATGCAGAATTTTTATCAGCGGAAGTCCGCGGAACGGGCAGGAATACCGAAGTATTCACAGTAGCGGTCATACAGACCGTGAGCTGAGCCGTACATACTGTTGGGACTCATGAAGTGTGAAAATTCAAAGGTGATACCATCTTTGATACCGGCAGCCTGCGCAGCTTCGATCTTCCAGAGGAATTTTTCCCATTTGATCGGCAGGAATGCGATCGGCATATCGCGGTCGAAACTTTCAATATTCGTCCAGGTGTCAATGCCGTATTTCTCCGCCAGAGCATGGATACCTTTGTGGCATTTGATCAATTCATCAAACTGCACATGACCATCCTGGAACGCCACGTAGTCAAGCGTGCCGCCCAGCTGAGAGAAGATCGCTTCCCAATCTTCAAACATCTCTTCCATCGTTTTGGCGGGTTTTGCATCGCGGGCGACGAAACCGGCAGTTTTGACACCGCAGGAAAATCCCGGAGAGATCAGGGTCGGCAGACCGCCGGAGATCTTTTTGGCGAATCCGCCTTGTTTCAGAAAGAGGTCGATCGTTCCCGGATGGTTGCGGCTGACTTCGTGAGTCAGATACCAGCCTTTGAACGCTTTGCGGTGTCCGTAACGTTCCCAGACTTCGGAAATGATGTCGATGTTCCACTGCGCCTCTTCATCGTAGATTTTGGGGTCGGTCCAGGTACGGGTCGGAGTGTTGTGACAGTGCATGGTGCCGCAGAAAAATTCCATATCGTGTTTTTCTGCCAGCGTCAGGAACATATCCACCAGGTCGACGGGGGGCTTGTGCATCACATAATCAGAGTTGATACGGGGAATGACTTTTGAATCGTAAGTCATAAAGTTTTTGTGGGCGCAGCGGATCATTATGACCCGTTTGATCCCCATCGCTTTCATTGCGCGGAAATCTTTGTCCCACTCTTCCACTCCCCAGTTATGATGCGGGATATCAAAACTGATTTCATCCAAAAATGTACCGGTAATCATTTGCTTTCTCCTTTATTTTATCCGGATTATTTTGGTTTCTCCCGGCAAAATATCAAATGCCGGTTTTTTGGTTTTTTCTGCAAGCGTTTTACCGCTGACTGCATCAATGAAAGTATAGGCGGCAGGGAAATTCAACACTTTTTTACCGCCTTTGCCGGAGTGGATACCGACCAGATCGCTGCCGACATAGACCATGCAGTCAGGATCATTATCCACATAGAAATGCACTCCGGCTTTGCGTGCAAGTTCCCGCCACAGATCCAGCGGCAGCAGGGAAACGGCACTGTAGAAGCTTTTCCAATTACCGAAATCACGGTAAGCCATCGGTTTATGTTTTTGGTCAAAGAGGAATGAACCGAAAATTTTGGCATTTTTATCCACCGGAACTGCGGCATGTTCAACTTTGCCGACGCTTGCAAAGACCGGATCTTTGACTTTTTTGAAAACTTCCGGCAGCTCACCCGGGTTGTAACGCATTGCCAGATTGATGTTGCCGCTGTCTGCCATTTGGATACCGGTCAGGCGGGAAACATTGTCCACGCCGATGGTTTTGCCGTCAATGTATCCGGTATTGTGGAGGAATACCAGCAATTTGCCGTCGCGTTTGAGTTTTTCGATCGCCTGACGCTGTTCCGCTGTCGGAGCCCATGCGGTCATGAATACATACATTTTGTATTCCGGGAGATCCGGATGGAGCAGATCATTGAGGAAATAACGGTCAAGAGTGGTTCCCATGCGGAGAAATGCAGATCCTTGCCGGCTGGCATTCAGACCGCGCCTGGTGTAAGTGGTGTGAAGGAAGCTTTTCTCGTCTACAAACACGGCTATTTCAGCTTTTGGAACTTCTCTTGCGGGAGCGGCTTCGGCGATTTTCTGGATGGTTTCAACGGTACGCAGCAGACCGGTGTTTTCAAAGACACCGCCGTGGAGATCGTACCAGTGCATGCCATGACCGCGCACCCAGCTTAAAATAAACATCTTTCTGCCTTGAGAGGCAAATTCAAACAATGTTTTGGCGGTTTCCCAATCTTTTGAACCGGTAAGGAACGTGCGGCAGTCTGCTTCATCCACAAAAATTTTGTTGTGCAGACGGTATGAGGCAAGCGGTGCGCTGACTTCGTGAGGTTTGCCGATAGGACGCTGTTTGTAATCCACCGCGATCAGGTAATCAAAATCCGGGTTGCGCAGGACACGTTCAATATCCAGTTCTGCCCATTGCAGAATACCGGCGATGGAGAAAAATTTACCGTAATATGCCGCCACGATGCGTTTACGTTCAGTGGCTTTTTTGATCACAGCCGCATAATCGCTGATCAGATCGACGACACAGGCGGAGTAAGCGCGGGTGAATTCCACCACATCGGCATCTTTGACCGGATGGAGGAATACTTTTTCCAGAGTACCTTTCCGGCGTTCCACAGAGGGAATTTCGATTTCGCTGAAATCTTTGTAAGCGCGTTCCCATTCGGCATTGAGTTTGGCGATGGTGCCGTATTTTTTGCGGAGGCTGTCATGGAAATAATTTTTCATAGCCTGACCATAGTCGCCGACATAGAGGATGCCGCGGCCCGCCCACTGCATGAATTGTCCGTCATCGCCGCCATCCAGACCGAAACCGGCGATCTGGTGATAGTAGGGGCGGGTCTTGACGTATTCAAGGATCTTTGCGAGAAATTCTGCGGAATCTTTACGATATTTCTGTGAAGCGTAGGAGATGTACGGTTTGGGACCTTCATTGGAAACAAAGCCCTCTTCCGGATACTTCTTGACATACCATTTGGGGGCATCTGTCTGGAAGAAGAGAATCAGGTTGTTATTGGGCGCGTAAAAGAGCGCGGACTGCAGAAAGTGATCGAGATATTCGGTATCCAGAGTATTATCCGGTTTCCAGAGACGGCTGAAATTAAGATTGATTTCTGCCAGTTTGACTCCGGATTTGTCAAACCCGGTCATATAACGGTAGGTGATGGTGCTGTTGCGGAAGTTGATCGCGCAGCGCTGCAGGAGCAGCGGGGCAGCTTTGCCGTTGATAAAAAGAGTCGGAGTCCCTTTGACTTTTTTTACTTCAGCGGTCAGTGGTTTAACTTGCGGATTGCCGGAAATTTTCAAAGTTCCGACTTTTTCCGGGAAGGTCATATCCCGGCTTTCCAGAGCTAATTCATAATCGGCACTCATCGCGGTTGACGGGATCACCAGATCGCCTTGCATGGTCAATTTGCCGTCTGCCCAGCTCAAATTCAGCGGCATCCGGTAAAATTCAGAACCATTGCGGAAAAGTTTGAGCCAGACTTTGGCATCCGGTTCATTTTTTGCAAGCGGAGCGGTGAATTTCACATTTACACTGCTGCCGGCAACTCCGGCAATATTGATCGCTTCCGGAGCAACTGCGGGAACCGGGGAAAAGTTGGTATAGCGGGTTTCGCCGTAGGGCCGCTGGGGCGGGCGCATGTAGGCCAGGGCAAAATTCCATTTTGAGTGATCGAATTCGGGTTTGCCCCAGCCCTCGACTTTAACATCAGAGTAACGCCACGTGGCATCGGAAGCGATGTAACGCACGGAGCCGTCTTTCATTACCAGAGTCAATTCACCCATCCAGGTGGAACTGTCGTGGGGGATATAGGCATCGCCGCCGAAAACGTTTTTGCCGTTACGCAGATACGGCAGCACATCAGCAACAGCTTTCGGAGTTGTCCAGCCGTAAGTGCGTCCCAAATCGTGACCATTGATGTAAGCTGTACCGTTATTTGAGCCTATGTACTGACAGCCGGCTTTGGCAACTTGTGACAGGTCAAGGTCGAACTCTTTGGCAAAGTACCATGTGCCGCCCATGAATCTGCCCTGTTCCGGAGTACGGATGGTGGCGGTACGCAGCCAGTATGCCTGCCAGTAGTTTTTTTCGATCGGCGGCATACCGGAATCGTGAACGATTTTGCGGATGCGCCAAGGGGGGAGTTTGCCGTTTTTATCTTTGAGTGTGAACATGACGGTATGGGTATCATCATCCATTGTCAGGTCAAGATCAAAAATACCGTTTGCATCAACAGCAAGCGGTATTTCTTTTTCGGTGATACGGTCAAGCTCATCTGCGAACTCAACCAGCATTACTGCATTTTTTACAGGAGCCGCCAGTTGTCCGGTGATCCGGTTTCCGGTGGTGTATGGAAGGAAATTCCGTTCACTGTAGGCTCTTGCTCCCTGTAAAAATTTTTCTTTGGCAAGAATACTGATCTCTTCCGGGGACAATTCCCGGGGAATCAGCACGGTTTTGCCGGTTGCCAGACGGAATTTGCTGCGTTTTTTTGCCCAGTCCGGGGAGTTATTGATGTGCCAGAGTTTCGGAACATCATCTTTGCTCCATGCAAAATTAAGCCAGCGTTCACCGGCGTAGTGACCGTCAACGTAGAGTTTGAGCATGCCGGTTTTGCTGTTGGTTTTCCAGGTGAATGCGATATGGGTCCACTTGCCCGGTGCGAAGGGAACATTTTTGAATATGATGTCGCTTATCTGCTTTTTTGCCACATCGCGGAACCAGAGCAGCCGGAGGGAGTTGTCCGGGTTGCGCTGCAATTCAAATCCGGGAGTTTTTCCCCGGGTGCCGCCGTTGACGATGTAGTAAATGCCTTTGTCGGCATTGTTCCATTTATCAGTGTAGACCCAGACGGAAAAAGTTCCGGCGTTGCCGAAATCGGCATCGGGATATATTTTTGACGGAGCGTAAAGTTTTTCGTTGATACCGGTTCCGGGAAGCACGTTGTCACGCAAGGTTACAGTGCCGTCTTGCGGGGCATCGGCTTTGTCGGCGGAATATTTTTCTTTGGCAAGAACTTCGATTTCATCGGCAGACAATTCGCGGGAATAAACTGTCGATTTACCAAGAGCGACTTTGAATTTGGTACGCTGTTTTGCCCATGCGGGGGAGTTGTTCAAATTCCATACTTTTGCCTGTGCCGCCGGATTCCAGACAAAATTGACCCAGCGTTGACCGGCTTTTTTGCCATTGATATAGAAATTGATAATGGTGCTTTTACCGTTATCTTTCCAGCCTAAAGTCAACATGTTCCACTGACCGGGGACGATGGCATCGCCTTTTACTGTGATATCGCCGATCGCATTTTTTCTTGCATCGTTGAAAAGCAGTACTCTGAGAGTGTTGTTGCTGTTGCGGTATATTTCAAAACCGGGAACTCCGTTGCGGTTTCCGGCATCGGCAACGCAGTAAACACCCTTATCAGCGGCATCCCATTTCTCCGGTTTTACCCAGATGTTGAGAGTTCCGGCGGATTTGAGATCATCCGGACAGGTGATTTTTTCCGGTTGATACATGCCGGGATCATCTGCTGCACCGGGCAGGGCGTTCTGCCGCACCGTGACGGTGGCGGCACTGCAGACCATTGCTGTGAACAGCATAGTCATGAGTAGAAAACTTTTTTTCATTGTTTCATCCTTTCTTTTATTGGTTGTTTTTTAATATGTTACTGGAAAAATTGATTTTTTCTTTCAATGCATTTTGCATAATGCCGATATCAGTGCCAAGGCAAATAAAATCAACTCCGCGTCCGGTGTATTCTCTGATATCCATGCCGGCGCGCAGCACCATGCCGACAGATTTGTTGTTGTTCCGGGCGGCGGCGATGATCTTTTTTTCTGCGGCGATGATTTGCGGATTGGAAAAATCTTTGTAACAACCGTAATCGATCGTGAGGTCAGAGTGTCCGATAAAGAGCATGTCAATACCGTCAACAGCGGCGATCTCCTCAACATTTTCCACGCCTTTGGCACTTTCTATCTGTACTGCTGCGAATACATTTTCAGCGGCATGTGAATAATATTCATCAAAATTGTTATTGTAATCTGAAGCCCTGAAAATTCCAGTCATACCTCTGGAGCCATACGGCGGATAACGTAAAGATTTGGAAAATTCCTCCGCTTGTGCAGCGGTTTCTATCATCGGGCAGAGAATACCGTCCGCTCCGAAATCAAGCATCCTTTTTATATATTCTGCCCGGAAAGCCGGGATACGGACTATTTTTACGGTATCATATTTTTCCAGACGGGCAATTTGAGTGAAAATTGCCCGTTCATCAGCCTGACCGTGTTCACCGTCGAGAATCAGGAAATCACATCCGCATCCGGCGGCAATTTCAACTGCAGCGGGGTCTGCAAACGCGGAAAAAATTCCAAACGCCGTTTTTCCGTCATGTAAAGTTTTTTTCATATCTCTCATTTTCCGGCGGTAAGTTTGGAACAAAAAAGAACATCTTTGCCTTGCAGAGCCATTTGTCCGCTGACACTGACTTTTTGATCGGGGAAACGCTCACTGTTGCTCCAGATCACATACAAATCTTCATGGCATTCCACGATATCAAATGAAACAAAACCGATCTCATCTACTACTCGGAAAATTTCTTTGTAATTTTTAAGATCTTCTCCCTCACCCTCCAGGATGATCATATTGTTTCTGCCGTTGCGGATCTTGTTGGGGAGAATACCGTTTTGTGAATAAGCGATCAGGACTTTGCCGTTCCGTGTAAGCATTTGGGCGCGGGTTTCAGCGGCGGGAAGTCTGCCGCAAGGGCGGAATTTCCAGTCGTTCATATCGGCAGCGAAGAAATTATCTTTGGCAGTCGTACCGCGCAGCAGGGCATAAACTTTATTATTCAGCACCGTAATGGCGCACTCATATTGAGCTATTGCGGGGATGACCGAGAGAAATTCAATGGTTTTTCCGTCGGAGCAGCGGAATAGCACCGGTTGTGACCAGCCGCTGGTGATCGTGCCGTAAAAGGTATCTCCGACCCGCGCCGGGCGGGACGTCATAATGATGTGTTCCCGGGGATCGCGTGTCAGGCGGTAACCGGTGCAGTTGTTGGCATCCAGAAATTTTTTTACAGCTTCGGCAGTCAGCGGTAAAGTTTCGCTTCCGGGGGATTTGCACAGCAGCGGCTGTATGGGAGTTGTTATTTTGTGTTCACTTTTTGACCAGTCAAAAAAATAGTATTCAGAGGAGTTGGCAAGGAAAAAGACCCGCACCTGATTTTTCCATATAATGGCACTGGCATCGACCGGATTGCGGTATTTTTTTCCTTGAAAGGGTACACCGCTTTGCAGCAGAACATGGTTTTTTGCTCCGGAAACAGCCGGTATCGGAGTTTCCGCCAGAGCGAAAACAGACATTTGCTCACCATACCCCGAGAAAGCTGCGTGGTATGGTGAGTAGATGGTTTGAGTTTCCGGATCGAAGCAACTGACCGGGTTGGATGATGAGGTGAAACGCTTTGTATCACTGATCGCGATCCGCTTTTTCAGAAATTCATCAGCAGAGACGAAATGTCCGGCTGCGCTTTGCATCAAAAGCATGGTCAACATCACCCCAAAGAGAATACGACTCATTTTATTGACTGTTCAGCAGATTATTATCCTTCAGCTCCGCCGCGGCAATAGTGTTTGTGTCCAAGCGTGTCAAAGTGCTTGGTGGAGTTGAGGTTACCGCCGGTTTCCTGATACCGGATGGGATCGACCACGTTTTCTGCATGACCGTCAACGAAGACGATATTGGCAGATTTGTTGTTGTGGCGGTCACGGATGTAGCCGCGGGATCCGGTAAGAGAGGTAAGGCTTACATCAACCGCAAACATTGTTCCGTAATTCGGGTTCGTGGTGGTACGTGCGGAGTCTGCAAACAGGATAAGCGATGAAGCTGATTTCTCCGTACCGGGGATCAACGGAGAAAGTTCATTGTAATTCGTCGTTGTACCCGCAGTTGAGTAAAGACCGCTCCAGTCGTGACCGACACCGACCACATTGTAACCGTAATGCGGATACCACCAGAGCCAGTTTGTGGAACTGGGGGCTGTGTTCGGAATCAGAAACTGATTCGTAACTTCAGTTACAGAATCGCAAGTCCATACATTACCGGGCAGATAACCGTGTTTCAAATAGAGATATGCCGGAGCATACTTCATGTTTCCAGCATCACCAAATCCGAATGATCCGCCCATCGGAACAAAGGTGGTGTAATCCATTGAATAGTTGCTGCTTGCCAGACCGAGCTGTTTGAGATTGTTGATACAGCTGGCGGTTCTGCCGCGCTCTCTTGCGGAATTAAGAGCAGGAAGCAATATCGCTGCCAGAATGGCGATGATGGCGATGACGACCAGAAGTTCGATCAAAGTAAACCGCATGCGGTTTACTCTCACCTGTGAGAGTAAATTAGACATTCTTTGTCTCCTTTTTTATTTAGTTGGGATTGCTGCAATAAATGCGCTTTGTATAAAGTATACACATAAAAAAACAAAAGTCAATAGTAAAAATCAAAAAAATGTAAAAAATGTAGTGATTTGTTCATTATCCATTGACAAAGGTGAAAGATCAGTGTATTTTATTACATATCAGTATGTCATTATGGAAAAGGACTGAAATATGAAACGTATTTTGTTCATCGGTATATTGCTGTGCTGCTGCGGTCTGATTGCGGCACAAACTGTTCTACGTGACAATATTCTCCCGGGAGCAGTGGAAAATGCTCAATGGTACAAAGCTGTCACAGTCAACGCCCCGGCAGCTCCGTCGGGTACGCTTTCATTGTGGGTGCGCCCGGAAAAGTGGGATGCTGATGATAAAGGTGTTTACAGTGTGGTTCAAATCGGTTCCCGGCAGAAAAATGACCTTCCGGCAATGGAGTTTTACCGGCAGAAAGACGGCTCATTCCGGGTATTGTGGTGTTTGGATGTGCAGAAAAAACTTCAGGGAAATATCGTTGTCAGGTCGCCTCAAATCGTTCCGGGCAAATGGGTGCATCTGGCATTGACCTGGCAGAGCAACGGTAAATCCACTATGAGCAGATTGTGGATCAACGGCCGTCTTGCCGGTTCACACTGGATGAATTTTGTCTGGGGCAAAGACGGCAATGCGCGCCAATGGCATATCAACGATCAGCCGGCATGGGCAAAAAACAGCGGTCAGCAGCGTGTCGCCGTCGGCAAAATCGCCGTTTTTGACCGGGTTTTGCCGGAAAATGAGTTGAAAATGCTGGCACAGGAAAAATTGCTTACCGGTAAAGATGCCTTTGTAGACCGGAGTTTTCTGCCTCTGACTGAAAAAAACAAACTTACCGGTGAGATTACTGTGCCGGTGAGAAAGGCGGTAATGGAATTGAAGTTCACTGATGAAAACGGTAAAACATTCACCCGGACGCTCCCGCTTGAGCTTGACAAAAAGCGCATGTTCGATATTGCTTTTGCCATGGATGCCGATTCCCATGATGTGTCATTTACCTTGAAAGATGAGAACGGCAAATTCCCGCCGTGGCGGATCCGCAATATCGTCCGTGATCCCGGTTTGCCGCCGCTGGAACCGAATTACTGGCAGGCAAGCTGGCTGCTGCCGAATGATCCGCCGGGAACTCCTGCCCGCAAAAACGGCAGTTCCATATATTACATAAAGGAGTTCGAGCTTGATTTGACCCAAGTGGCAAAGGCCGGGTGTCAATATATCGGCTCCAACAACGGTACAGCTTATATCAATGGTCACGATTTGGGGCGTACTTTCGGCTGGACGACTCCGAAAGCGGTGGCAGATGTGCTGCCGTATCTGAAAAACGGCAAAAATGTATTCTGCGGCAATGCCCGTATCCCTTTCGGACCTGCCACCTTTATGGGCGAATTGACTTTGGTGATGAAAGACGGCTCGGTCCGGTACATCGCCAGCGGAACCGACTGGCGGTATCTGGAAGTATCTATGCCGGATAAAGGTGTGATGGATTTTGATTACGGCAAGCTGCCTTTGGCTGTAAGCAACACCCGTCCGCCGCAGCTGCCCTATGGGGAAACCCGTTATACCAATTTTGCTCCGATACCGGAAATCAAATTTGCCGGATTGCCGTACCAATGGCATGGCGTTGCCGGAAAAACCGTCGATTTCAATCTGACTGCCCCCTGCCGCAAAATTGATGGAAATATCAAAGTCTGGTTGAAACTGATAAAAGGTGACCGGGAATTTTTCCGGATGCCGCTTGCTCTTGACAGCCGGGAAGGGGTGCTTGGCTTATCCGGCAGATTGACTGTACCGGAAGCTGCGTTCAATGACACTTACTCTGTTGAACTGGAAAGCCGCAGTCTGATTTTTCCGGAAAAGGTCGGTCAGTTGACTATTTCCGCCGGCAAAACTCCGGCAGTTCCCCTCAAAGCGGAAGTCAGAAAGGTCAACGGTATTCCGGCGATACATATCAACGGCAAGGTTGTCCCGGCTCTTTTGCAGCGCAGTGCCATCAATTTCCGCAATGACACCACCGGATACCGCTTTACCGGCGGCATTGACCGGGCAGGGGTGAGGTTTGTTGAAACCAACTTGTATTTCAACCGACTCTGGCTGCCGGATGGTTCAATAAATACTGCCGAATTGGATCTTTATTTGCAGTCATCGCTGTTTTATGCGCCGAACAGTTATCTGATCGTTTATTTCAATACCGATGCTCCGCCGTGGTATCTGAAAGAAAATCCCGGAGAGAGGTTTATTTCCGACAAAGGCGTGAAACCGTACATTTCTTACGGTTCGCAGAAATACCGCAAAGATTCGACCGCATTTTTCCGCAAGGTCATCGAATATATGAAACAGCAGCCGTATTTCAACCGTGTTGCCGGTATCGGTATGGATGGCGGGGATGACGGACAATTTATGCAGTGGTCCGGCAACGGCAGAACTTTTGTCGGTGATTACAGTGTGCCGATGCGCGATTATTTCCATGAGTATCTCCGGAAAAAGTACGGCACTGTGGAAGAGCTGAATAACCAATGGCAAAGTTCATATAAAGATTTTGCCGATATAGCTGTCCCGTCACCGCAAAGACGGCAGGGTGACGATACCCAGCCGATACTTGACCCGGTGAAAGATGCCGATATCGTGGATTTCAATCTGGCGTATTCCTCATGTGTAGCGGATTTGATCTGCGATTATGCTGCGATGATCAAATCCGCCACTGACCGCACCCGTCTGGTGGCGGCGTATTACGGCAAATTTTTCTCCATCTACGGTATTTTGCAGTGGGCGGAACTGGATATTGAGCGGATTTTGCGGAATCCGGATTTTGATTATCTTGTGGCGGTGGATTATATTGAACGTCCGGTCGGCAGACCCCATGAATTGATCGTGCCGGCGGCAAGTTACCGCAAACATAATAAACTCTTTGTAGATGAGGCGGATATCCGGACATACATCGCCGGAGCCGCCAAGTGGGCGAAGACCGGTTCGCTCTTTGAATTTGCTTCGCAGGCGCGTAAAATGTTCATGAAAAGCCGGGTGAACGGCATGGGACTGCACTGGTACGATATTTTCGGCGGCATGTTTGAGAACTCTGCTCTCTGGCGCACGATAGGCAATATTCAGAATATCGCTGCTGTTGATCCGGTTTCTCCGGTCGTTCCGGCGGAAATCGCACTTATTGCCGATGAAAAAAGTTACGCGTACTGCACCTATGCCAAAAGGTTGCGGTTCAAACCCCGTCAGGATTCGGCATTCGGTTTTCTGGGCGCACCTTACGATGTCTGGTTTTTGAGTGACCTCGGCAAGCCCGGATTTCCGGAATACAAAATGTATGTTTTTTTGAATGCGTTAGCTCCGACAGCAGAGCAGCGTCAGGCGATAAATGACCTGAAACGTGATGGTAAACTGCTGGTATTTCTGCACAACAGCGGCTATATCAACGGGCGCAGCAAATCAGTGGAAAATGTTTCAGATTTGACCGGTATCAAAATGGCGGAGAGCGGGGCTCTGCAGATGGTTATGCGTTTTGATCCGGCTGTTGACGGCGGCACACTTTTCCAAAAAGTGGAAAAGATCCTTCATGCCAACTGCGGCAATGCTGACACGGCGGCAGTGGCGGTTGATCCGGATGCGGAAAAATTCGGGTCATTTCTGAATAATTCCATGTATAAGCCAATGGCGTATAAGAAATTCAAAAACTGGCGGAGCTTTTACAGCACCGTTGCTCTGCTGCCGCTGGATCTGTGGCGCGAACTTGCCCGCTCGGCGGGGGTTCACTTGTATGTGGATAATGATCCGGATTGTATTGTTTACATCGGCAGTGAACTCTTGGGTATCCATTCGGCAAACGGCGGCAGAAAGGTGCTGAAGTTCCCCGGCAAACGCACATTTATTGATGCGGTGACAGGTGAAGTCCTTGCCGTAAATACTGATGCTCCGGCTTTTGATATTATTCCGGGGGAAACCAGAATAATCAGGATAAAATGAAAAAATTTTTATTGATAATTTTGTCGGCGGTGGTCGTTTCCTCTGCATTTGCCGGGGAGTTTGACAGCAAGGGGGTGATTTCCGGTTGGAAATTTGCCCCGGTGCAAGTTGGAGTTGGTATTTTTGAATCGGCAAATTTGTTTGATTCTGATTCGGTTGCGTTATTCTCTATTGGACTGTTGGGAATACAACAGCATTCTTCCACTATTTCAGTTGGCGGCATAACTGAATTGAAAAACAATTACGGTATTCAAGTTTCCGCGGCATCGCTTACTGACCGCAATTACGGTTTGATGATCGGTTTGCTTGAAAATTGTACCGATACCAATGAAAATTACGGCATGAAAATCGGCTTATTCAATGTGTCCGGGAAATTCAAACTTGTACAGTTTTTCGGCATCAATTTTTTTGATCTTATGCACATTGGCATCGCCAATCTCAATGCTCCATTGCAAGTAGGATTTTTGAATGCAAATGCCGGAGGATATCATAACAGGAACATCTGCTGGCAATTTGGCATTTTTAATGCCGCAGACCACGACAGCAGTTTTATATTCCAGCTCGGTTTACTCAATTACAATTCCAAATCTTACATTCCGTGGCTGCCGTTGGTAAACTGGAACATGGGACGGTAGGAAAAATGATCGTATCGGAAAAAGACTCCACTTGGACAAAGATAAAATGGTATATCGTATGTTTTGCCGGCAGTATTATCATCCTTGTATTGTTTGGCGGCGTGCTGCCTTTTCTCGTTATAAAATATTACAGCACGATTGTTGGAGGAATCCTTTTTCTGCCCTGTTTCTGGGTAGCAGGAAAACTTTGTTTTATGCTTGAAAATTATATTGGGATTGGCTGCTCTCTGCAAAATCCGAACCGCCACAATCTTGTCCGGGTATTTCCGGACGAGTGGACTCTTCCCTGGATGCGTCCGGCTGAAACGGAAAAGAAAAAACAAAATTCAGGGAAGTGATATTCTGCCGGAGGGAAAATGAAAACATCAGGCGTCAGTTTTAAAATACTTTCTGTCACATTGATAGCATTGCTGATCACGGGGCTGCTGCACCGTTTTGCCTACTTTGCGTTCAGTATGGAAAAAACTGGACAGGTATTCCGGTACAACTGGGAATTGTGGAAACAATATTACGAGTGGCTGCCGGGAAAAATCCTCGGTATCGCCCTTGCGGTACTGATTTTAGCATTGATTGTCGAAGCAGTATATTTTATCTTCAGCGGGAGGAAAAAATGAAAACAGACAAGTGGCTGCAGAAAAATTTAAGCCGCAAACTATATTTCGCTCCCAGCGTGGATGAATTGGATCGGGAATTAGAAAATAATTGCTTTGATTTGGTGCTTTCTGCCAGAGAAAGTAAAAAATTTTCTGTTCCGCAAATATGTGATTTATTGACTGCGATCAAAGATAAACAGCAAGCCGATGCTCCCGCGGATCTGCGTTATTATCTGTGGTATGATGCGTTGGCAAATGCGTTGCGTTTCGGCTTTATCAATGCCGCCCATGACAAACTGCCTTTTAACTGCAAACTGCAAATTGTGGACAGCGAAGCGGAAATCGTACAGAATTTTCTCGCATCTTCTGCCGGAAATCCCTTGGATCTGGCAAATTTTACTGACGATATTGAAGATGATGAAGAACCGGAATTTGTCCTGAACGTTTATCAGAAAATCATTCACAAGGATTAAAAATATATGAAAATCACCGGAAACATCTTTACCAATAACTATTGGCTGATGAAAGTTGCTCCATTGGCGTTGGCTTTGGCGGCGGCGGTGATTTTTTTCTGCAATTTTTATGCTCATATCTGGAACGGAGCAATTATTTATCTGCCGCTGCTTTTTCTGAGTCTGTATGGAAATTCGCCGGTAAAAACAGTGTGCGGTTTACTTTTGGTACTGCTTTTAATAAATCTTTTCTGCCCGTACAGTATTGTGCTGTATTTTTTGTTTATGGCTCTGTCACTTGTCGCATTCTTCACGGGGCTGTTTGGTTTTATTCTGAATTTGGGGAAACAATGAAATATCTGTCACAAGAAAAATTTGATCGTCTGCAGAAGCTGATTGAATCAGTTATTGCAGTTTACGCTCAAGCACGGGAAACGCAGGAAAACAAAAACTGCGTTCCCGGCTTTGATGTGGCGAGTTTCCTCGGTGAAAAGGAACTTTATTCCGATAGTATCATCGGCTGTGCGGCATCGGCTGCCCATTATCAGGATCGCCGGATAACCGATAAGACCCTGACAAAAATCCTTGAATTGAATCACGGCTGCGACCTGAAAAAATATCCGCACCTCTACCGTTTTCTGAATGATGAAACTTTGCAGGAACGTTTTCCCTGTGCAAATCAGGAACTGCAAATACTCTCTGAAATCAAAACGATTTTGCAGGAAATTTCAAGCCGGATTTTTTAATCTGTCTGCATGGATTTGCAATTCAGACAATATTTTCCGGCGTTTATCCGGAGTGCAGCGCATCAGCGGCATAGTCAGACCGAGCGACATGATTTTTCCGTCGGGCAGAAATACCGGAACGGCAAAAGCGATGATACCGTCGCTTTGATTTTTCATCACCGATAAAGCGTCTTTGCGGATTTTTGCACAGGCTTTTTCCAGTTCTTCCAAGGTGGAAATATCATCCCATTTTTCACCGGGAAAACCGCATCGGCTGCACAATGCCGCACGTTCGGCTGTCGGCAGGTGTGAAATCAATATTCTGCCGGAAACGCTGTGGTAAAGGGAAAGGGCTGCATAGATTTCCACCGCATTGACCATCAATGCCCGTTGATATTGCGCCTGGGAGACAACCGCGACACGTCCGCCGCGCAAGGCGGCAAGTACTCCGGATTCTTCTGTGGCATCTGCCAGAGATACGACAGTCCGGTTCAATGCTTCCATTTCAGCTGCAGAGCGTTTTTCCGGTGCAGTCAATTCCGCAAAACGGGCGGTCAATTCATAGTGACTGCCTCTGGTGCGGCTGACGTAACCAAGTTCAATAAGTGAGCGTAGAATATTGCAGAGAGTACCTTTATTCAAGTTGGTTATCCGTGCCAATGAGTCAAGCGAAACTTCACCGTCCAGACTCAGCTCTTCCAATATCGTAAATACCCTGCTGATGACTTGTATCATATTGAAAATCTCCCGTTTGCGTAATAATATAACTCAAGCTATGTTATTTTACAATATAAAATATTCTTTTTTTAATAAAAAATATTTGCTTTTTTTCTTCTCTGATGTTATAGTATGGTACAACCAGTGAAATACAGGAGGAAAAATATGGAAATCAATCATTTGGACAAGTTCAAGAATACGATCGCTTCAGGAAAAACTGCGATCGGAGCAGTTATAACTCTTTCCGATCTTGCGGTTTGCGAGTGTGCCGGAGACTGCGGATTGGATTTTGTGTGGATCGATGCTGAACACGGGCCGCATACTCTTGACACCATCAAAGGACATGTGACCGCCTGCCGCGGAACCGGCTGCGCTCCTTTTGTCCGGGTGTGCGCCAATGATCCCGGAGTTCTCAAGCCGGTACTGGATCTTGCTCCGGCGGGAGTGATAATTCCGATGGTCAACTCTGCTGAAGAGGCTGAAGCAGCGGTTTCCGCCTGCCGTTATCCGCCGCGCGGTATCCGCGGATGCGGTGTGCGCCGCGCGGTCAGATACGGTGCTGATGATCTTTTTGAATATCTGCGGATCTCCGAGTCTGAACCGCTGGTTATAGTGCAGATCGAACACATTGATGCTGTCCGTAATCTGGATGAGATTTTGAAAGTTCCCGGGTTGGATTGTATCTGCATCGGACCGTGTGATCTTTCCGGGAGCATGGGTATTCTGTGCCAGACCGAGGATGAGGAGCTGAATAAAGTGATTGATGAAATCTGCCGCAAGACCAAAGCTGCCGGAAAAATGCTCGGAACGGCATCCGGTCCGCTTTCCCGCTGGCAGGAGCGCGGTGTTGATTGGATCGCGATGGGCAGCGATTGGGGCTTTATGGCGCAAGGTTTCCGTAATATGCTTGAGCAGCGGGATAAATAAAAATGAAAACAGTTCTGATTTCCGGTGGTGAAAATTCGGTTCCGGCAGAGTATTTGCAGCAGATCCGTGATGCCGGTATTTCGCTTGAATGCCGCAAATGTCAAAGTCCGGAGGAGGTGGAGGAATTTTCTCAAGGGGCAGATTTGATCTGGTTTTTCGGACCTAATCCGGGATTGACCGGCGAGGTTTTGAGCCGTCTGCCGGAATGCAAGGCTATTTTCCGCAGCGGCAGCGGTTTGGATGCTTTGCCGGTGGCTGTCGCGGAAAAACTGGGAATTGAGGTGCTCAATACTCCGGAATCCATTTCCGGTTGTGTCGCTGAACATGCTGTGGCGATGCTTTTCGCGCTGGTGCGTCGTCTGGTACATTATGACCGGGAAGTAAGACGCGGCAACTGGGAAGAGCCTAATGGTATGGATTGGCACATTTCCGGTCGGACGCTTGGCTTGGTCGGTTACGGCAGAATTGCCCGGAGTGTGGAAAAGATGGTTTCCGGATTCGACATGAGAGTTCTTCACTATGATCCGTTCGTCGCTGACTCCATGGATCTGGATGAATTGCTTGCTGCTTCTGATTTTGTGTCATTGCATTGTCCGTTGACCGACGAGACCCGCAATCTGATCGATGCCCGCCGTCTGGGATTGATGAAAAAGAATGCACTTCTGGTCAATACGTCCCGCGGTCCGGTGGTGGATGAAGCAGCTCTGCTTGAAGCACTGCAGAATCGTACCATCGGCGGGGCGGCATTGGATGTGCTGTGCGATGAACCACCTGCCAAGGATCATCCGCTCTTTCAGCTTGACAATGTTATTTTTACTCCGCATATAGCGGCATTTTCAGCGGATTTTGAACGGAATTTCTGGAGCTGTTCAGCAAAAAAGATCATTGATGCAGCTTTAAGATGGCAGAAAAAATAAGTTTACGGTGATGAACCTTATGAAAAAAGAGATAACCTGGAGTTTGATGCACCCGACAACGATAGACAGTGTCTATATGCGCCGGGTGGCCGCGGAAGCTGTCCGTTATGATGTTGACAGTTTTGAAATTTGCGGAGCCTTTGCCAATCCTGCCGGAGGTTTGAATGGTCTGCTTCTTTTTGAACCGTATCCTCAAGCGGCGGCGCAGTGCGACCGCGATTTGATCATGCGGACACGGCAGACTTTGCAGGAGATCGTTGATATTGCCGGAGCGATGGATAAACCCGTATATTTGTGGCATCGTGAGATCATGATGCCTAAAGGTATGCTGAATGATCGTCCGGCATTGTTGGACAAGGACGGCGAGTTTGATCTGCTGGGTAAGGATTTTGAGGAATTTTTGCGGTATAAACTTGACAATATATTCCGGGTTATCCCTAAGATCGGCGGCGTGGTGCTGACTTTGACCGAGGCGGATTATTCGGTTATCCACAACTCTGATCCTGACCGTTATCCGCCGGATCTGGTGGTGGAGAAGATCGTGCGGATCTTTGCTGAAGAACACGAGAAACGGGGCAAACGTTTCATTTTGCGTTCTTTCGGTTCTATTGCCGAGGATTATGAGGGGATTTTGCGCGGAGCGAGAGTGGCGGCGCAAGATCATCATTTTGATATAGAAACCAAAATCACCCCCTATGACTTTGATCCGTTTCTGCCGGTGAATCCGTTTTTGAAACGGCAGCCGGGTACGATGCTCAATGCTGAATGTGATGTGCTGGGTGAATTTCTCGGTGCCGGATATCTGCCGGCAGCGAATGTGGAAAATATTGTCCGTTATGTTCATAGTGGTGAGGCTGCCGGAGTTTCCCGTTACGCCATCCGTCTTGACCGTATCGGCAACAATATTTTTGACAGCCATGAGATCAACTTGTACGCCTACCACCGTTTGATCCGTGATCCGGAAGTTTCTGCGGAAACGATCTATAAAGAGTGGGCGGCAAAGCATTGGCAGGGGTGTGAAAATGAGATGACCGAATTGGCGCATATGGGGTTGGAGGCGGTATTGAAGACCAACTTTATTTGCGGTAATGTGGTTTTTCACAAGTTTCCGATCCTGCATGACTGGAAGTGGCCCGCAGCCGGAGGTTCTCTGGGGGTTTATAAAAATGGGGTGTCTTTGCGACAGCTGCGGGGAAACTGGGGGATATTGTCCGATCAGGATGCTCCGGGCCGCGAGGCGATCCGCCGGGAAAAATGCGAAGCTCTGCAGATTGCAGAAGAAGGCATGGCGAAATTGTTGAAACTGGAAAATGTCCTTGCTTCGGAAGAGTTCCGTAAAGCATTCCGGGTATGGCGGATATTGGGGATCGCCGGAAAAGCGATCGCAGCTTTTACAGAAGCTTTGTGTGCGTATTTTGATGATTTGGAAAACGGTGCGGAGCATCCGGAAAAATTGCGGATCGCGGCGGCAGAAGCGGAAATACTCATAACATCGCTGTTGACCGATCCTTCGGAGTCTTTGCCGACGATGGAAAGTTGCTGTGATGGTGCGCCGCTGCCGGGGGATGACCTTGACCGGGTTTATCTTAAGGGGTTGCGGATATTGTGCCGGGAGATGTTGGAGCAGTATGAGGCGGAACAGAGTTTGAGAAAAAAACTTGTTTCGGAAAAAACAGCGGATATAGTATTGCCGGGGTCATTCGGTGATCAGTACCGGGTTTATCGTTACATGCATGCCAGCCACAGTCTGCTGAAAAATGGGGTTCCGGTGCGGTATGCCGGGAATACGGTTTTTCCGAATGGCTTTATTGAGGTCGAACTGCAGAGCGTTCCGGGAGGAGTGATTGATATACATCTGTGTGCCGGGGAGGTTTCCGAGGTGAAGATAACCCTCAATGGACGCTGTGAACGTTATTCCGTGCCGGCAAATGGAGTTATCACATTGACCGGCGATGCGCCGCAGACGATACTCCGCATCGGTAAATCCGGAACAGCCTATCCCGGAGTGATCGCGATCCACGCATATTGATTTTGACTGCCGTCAGGGCAGGGGGATGCCGCCGCTTTTAACAAATTGAGCGGGGGATATACCGAAATAATGTTTGAACGCTTTGGAAAAGTGATAGCGGTCAGCGAAGCCGAGCATATCGGCGGTCTCTTTGATGGAAAAACCGTCATGGAGCAGCAGCTGTACCGCTTTTTCCATTTTCCGGTTCAGCTGCCATTTACGGATGGATAATCCGGTGGCAGAGACAAATTGGCGTTGCAGGGTGTTGATACTGGTTCCGCAGAGATGCGCCAATTCGGCATAGGAAAGCGAATAAGCGTGATCCTGATCCAGAAATTTTACCGCTTTGTCAAAGAGGTTTTCTCTTTCCGGTTCGCATTCACTGAAAACATCCTGCGGCAGTCTGGTCAATGCCGCTTGTACGATGCTGGCTGCTGTCCAGAACATCCGCTGCCCGGAAAGGTGCGGCAACTCTTTTTGAAACTCTTCCAGAATGACATCTTTGCTTTTCAGTGTCCATATCTGCCTTTTATCAGGATTGCAATAGAGTGGAATTGAGAAGTGAACAAAGAAATGTGAAAATGGTTTATCGGCTCCGGCGGCAAAAGGAGTCTGCGGAGGAATCAGTACGGCAGTTTCCGGCAGCAGTTCAATGGTTTTATCGCCGGATTTCAGCCACGCTCCCGGAAGCGGATTCCAATAAAACCTCCAAGTCGGGGTGCTGGCGTGGCGGTAATGCCAGCGGGGGACTTCTGCAATAAATTTCATCCGGTGAATTTCAAGCGTGTTGGGCGTTTTTGACATCTTTTTCCCTTTTTTGACATTTTATGCCGGGGTTATATGGTGTATAATATACACAACAAACGATAAATATCAACCATTATTAATTGTAAAATAACCAAAAAAAGAGGTGTAAAAAATGGCAAAATTGATCGATGGCGTGTGGTTGTGGGGGCAGACCCCCGGTTCTCATCATGTAAATCCGGACTACCGTTTGCCCGGTAAAAACACGATGACTCCTATTGAAGGATGTGAATTTTTCGGCATTGACCGCTGCTGCCGGGTGGCGATGGGAGCGGGACCTTTCCCGCCGTTTGACAATGAGTCAATTCCGCTGGATAAACTTAAAGAGGTCATTTGGTCGATCGTCGGAGCAGGCAGTGTCAGCCGCAATGAAGAGAATCTTGCGGATTTGGATGAGGTTCTGCGTCAGGCGAAAATGCATACCAATGTGGTTGGCGGAATTATGGATGACTTTCTGCAAAGCGACCGCCGCCGGGAAATTTTCACCCCGGAAGTGCTGAAGAAAGTTAAGGAAACTCTCCGTACCGCTGTCGGCAGACCGCTGGAATACTGGACGGTCTACTATGAACGCGAAATGCATCTGGATGTCCAAGAGTTTCTGGATGTTTTTGACGTGATCACTTTCTGGACGTGGTATGGCGAAAATCTCTGGAAACTGGAAGAAAATCTGGAAAAAGTCATCGCCGCCAATCCCGGCAAACGTTTCTACTGCGGCTGCTACCTCTGGGACTACGGCAACGGCAAACCGTATACTCCGGAACAAATGCAGCATCAGTTGGATGTCTATTATAAATATATCAAAGCAGGTAAGATCAAAGGTATCATCATCTGTTCCAATTGCTGTGCAGACCTCGGTCTTGATACTGTGCCGCAGATGCAGGCGTGGTTGAAAGAACATGGGAATGAAGAAATTTAAGTGCCTTGAATAACTTCAAAAAAAAGGAGAATGATTTATGAAAAGGTCTCTGAAAAATCAACTTTCCTGCTGCAGGAAAGTAAAGCTGGCCAGCTTTACTTTAATTGAACTTCTCGTGGTTATCGCGATCATCGCGATTCTGGCGGCGATTTTATTGCCCGCTTTGAACAGTGCCCGTGAACGCGGACGAAGTGCCAGCTGCATAAATAACCTCAAGCAGCTTTCTCTCTATTGGAACATGTATGCTCAGGATAATGATGATAACCTGCTGCCGTTCAAGGCGCCGTCTCCCAATCTCAATGGTACCCAGCTTATGTGGTATGAGGTGATGGCCGGATCTTATCTTATGAATACTTACGATGGCAATAAATACAAAAACGGCGGCGGCGCGCCCGCAGAAGCAGTTCTCGGCTGTCCCAGCAACACTCCCACCTGTCGGCGGTGGAGTAATTTTGATCTGGCACTGTCTTATGGTCTGAATATGGCACTTTCAGCCGGTACGTATACCGGATATGATTCAACTAAAGATGGATACACCCAGCTTTTGAAACTTGGCAAATCCGGTAATTATACTGCCCAAACCATGGTATTCGGGGATAAGTGGAGAATCTATTCATTCCCCGCAATGGCCGGTAAAGAAGGTAACGGTGTCAATGCTGTCGAAGTATTGTGGAGTTACAAGCATGCCAATGTCGGTTCTGCCGGTGCGCATGGCAAAAATATGAATGCTGCTTTCCTTGACGGATCAGTTCAGAATACTGACAAATATTATCACAGCGGTCATTCCGGCGGGTTGAATATGTGGGATATTACTACTGCCAGCAATTTGAGATTTGTCACCGAACCGACTTTGTAAGTAAAAAAGGTTAACGCAATGAAAAAATTTTTGACACTATTATTTGCTTCGGCAACGGCGTTGTCACTGTCGGCGGCTTTGTTTGAAAACGGCAGTTTTGAAGAGTTGCCGGTAAAGAAAAGTGACCGTACCTGGCGGCACTATCCGGCGAAAGGCTGGGAAATCTACCTCGCCAATGAAAACAGCACGTTTGAGATCGTGGAACAGGGCGCATTTGATGGTAAACGCGCGGTGAAGATGATCTCCAAAAACAATAAAGGTATGGCAACTGTCCGCAACGAAAAACGCATTCCCGCTGCTCCCGGCGATCAGGTGTATGCCAGTGCCATGATCCGCGGCAAAGGTAAATGCCATATCCGCATTTGCTGGTATGATAAAGACGGCAAAATGCAGAAAAAGTATTTCATGGCGGGAAAATACGCCGATAAAGATTGGAAAAATTTTGAAGTGACGGCAAAAGTTCCTGACGGAGCCGAGAGTTTTGTAGTCAGTTTTGAGGCGATCAATGTTCCGGTTGAAGTGGAATTTGATGCTGTTGACTGCAATATCGTCAAAGCTGAAACGATTGCGGCGGCCGATGCGGGTTTTCCGGCGAACGGCAGTTTTGAAGTGCCTGCCGATAAGATCAGCAACCGCAACTGGCGGCACTATCCGGCAAAAGGCTGGGAGGGATATGCTCACCCGAATGCCAAATCTTACTGCAAAATTGTTACTGATGGTGCATTTGACGGTTTCCGTGCCGTCCGTCTTATCTGCGGTGACAAAAAAGCGATCGCTTCTTTGCGCAGTGAAGTCAAACCGGCGGTGAAACCCGGAGACCGGATCTATGTTGATGCCATGATCCGCGGCAAGGGTAAAGCCTATATCCGCATTTTCTGGTATGACAAAGATGGTAAAAAACTTAAAAACTATTTTCTTGACAGCCGCAATGCTGTTGAAAAATGGCAGAGATTTGATACCAATGTGGTGGTTCCTGCCGGTGTTACCGCATTTGAGTTGAGTCTGGAGATCATCGCCTCTGTCGGAGAAGTTGATTTTGATGCCGTCAAATGCCGGATTTCCGGCGGAACTGTGTTGGATAACGGCAAAATCAAAGCAGTTATCAATCCTCGCATCGGCGGGGGTATTGATTCTCTGAAGATCGCTGGAAATAAAATGGATTTTTCCCGCCCGAATCTGATTGGTGATAATGGCGGTATGTTCACCTTTATTGTTCCCGGCAACCGTACTCCCGGTCAGTTGCGTTTTGCGCAGTCCAAAGCGACAGTGCTGGTTCCGAATAAAAAAATCGAAGTCGTTCAGACGATCGATGCCGGTAAATTTGCCGGACTTGAGGCCGTCCGGACTTACGAATTGCCTGATAACAGTACCGAGATAAAAGTTGCGATCGAGTTCCGCAACAAGAGCAAAAATCCGATGGAGGTCAACTGCCGTATGCAGAGTTTTATTTCTTCTGCCAACGGCAGTTTCACCTGGCCGACACCGGATTGGATCCAGGTCTTTCATCAGGACGGCAAACCGCTCAACGGCTTGAATTCCATTATCAATGATCTTCTGCGTGCCGGATGGATGGCGCGTTTTTATAAAGATGCCGGTACGACGCTGCTGTTTACCTACGATATCAAAAAGAGTGTCCGGGCATACAACTATCTGGTTCCGGCGTTTGCCACGATGGAGTGGTATTACCGTCCTTTTACCCTCCAGCCCGGTGAAGTTTGGAAAACGGATGCCGCAGTTAAGGTATTGAGCGGTCAGAAAGATATCTATCTTGATGAGGTCGCGAAGAAGAACAACGTTCGCGTGGAAGAGATCAAACCGATCGAAATGCCCCCGCCGCCTGCCGGTGAGCCGCTGCCGCCGATCTGTGAAGAGTTTTTCCCCTGCGGAGCTTCACTTTGCAATCTGATTGAACCGGAAACCGCCGGTATGGAGGTGAGTCCGGGATTTTATAAAATGTTCCGTCCCACTGCCATGCGTCTTACCCGGGTGTTCACTGACAGTTATGCCACCAGTGTCGGTGGAGTGCATCTGGTCATGGATGGATCGCACAAAGAATTTTTCAAAACTCCTGACGGCAAACATGAATTCGGTGAATTTATCCGTAAGCACCGGATGGCGTTTGGTCTGGGCAGGATGATGTACCATCGTAAAGATACTGATGTAGAGGCGTATAAAAAACGTCTGCCGGAGATCCTCAAAGTCTGGGAAGCTCCCAATTTGCAGAAATTTGTCCACACTTACGGCGACCGGCTGCTCTCTATCAATACCGGTGATGAACCGCTGCCCGCCAATATCGACGTGGTGCTTGCCGCTAATGATGCGCTGAGAAAAATCATGCCCCAAGGTGCTGTGATCTTTACCATCCTCAATTCTTCCACAGTTGAATTGATGCCGTATATGCCGATCTATTATGCGGACTTTTATCCTGTAAAACGCAAAAGCTCTTCCGGAGCAAATCCGTGGAGTGTTTACCCGGAATTTGCCGACAAGGTCAAACGCGCCGGAGAAAAACCGGTCTGGTTCATGCCGCAGGTATTCAATGCCGGTGAACCGAGAAAATATGATATTTACGCTTATCCGACAGATGGTGAGATCCGCTTGATGTTCAATCTGGCGATAGCTGCCGGTGTTCGCGGTATCCATTGGTATGGCTTTACCAATACCGGCTGGCAGTGGGTGAAAAAGTATTTCCACTTACGGCAAACTCCGTTGAATGCCTCTGCAATGCCCGGTCCCGGCTGGGAGGCGATCGTTGACGGTTTCCGGGAAATGGCAGGTACCGGTATGCTGCTGCTCAAGAGCCGTCCGGCGGAACTTCCCGGCGGTTGTGCGGTAGAATGCAGAAACTTCACTGACCCCAACGGCTTTTATACCGGAGCGGCCGTAAAGCTTTACGCATTAAAATCTCCCAAAGGTACGATCATCGTCGCGGTCAATCAAAACCCCAATGCCGCGGAAAAAGCGGTTATCTCTCTGCCGCAGGAAGGCTGGGATCTGACTGCGCTCAAAGAACTTGAGGGGAAAAAGATCACCCGGACACTTGCCCCGGGCGGAGCTGTTTATTTGTATCTTGGTAAGGATGAAGCCGAAATTGATGCGGTTCACAAAGGCCGTTACAACCGTGAAGCTGCCCGTTATCTGGTTGCTGCCAAACGCGCTGCCGGAAATGGCATTGCGGTCATTGATCCGTGGAAATTCGACAAACTTCCCGGACGTCAGGCTCTGGCGGCTTTGAATAAAGAGTTTGCCGTACTGAATGAACGGATCGCTGCTGCTCCGCTTGGCAAAGCGTGGAAACTGATTTCCGGTATGCGCAGTTACCTGGGACAGAAAGATTTTGAACTGGTGCAGAATGTGGAGTTCATCATCACCCCGGAAATGTATGAAAAAACTGCCAAGTGGAGCCGTTATGTTGATGATCCGGATACTGCGTTCCAACAATTGAAAGAGAAGGTCATCGACGACTTCCGCGATGTCAACCGTCTTACCGATTATCTGGATAACGGCGGCGATGCTGCCAAAGTTCTTCCGGAAATTGAGGCTCTTGACAAGAGAGTGCAGGAGAATATGGAAGCACTGATGAGTGCCGTTGTCAAACGGCGCAACGGTGCGCCGCCGTATTCGTTGCGTGATTGAAAATAAATTCTCGGGCGGAATATGCAGTATGTGTATTTCGCCATTTTTTATGAGGATGAAAAGTGAATTATCAGGAATTAGCAGTAGTTGCCGGGGCGGCGACCCAGTGCTTTGAAGAATTGTACCGGGAGTTTGCTGTGCCATATACCAATGGTCGGGCACAGATGCTCTTTTGGGGGGAAGCGATCATGCTTGATTGAGCAGCTGTAATTTGGCGGCAATAGACTTTTCCATGACAAAATCATCCATGAAAAATCCGTTGCCAATATCGATTTTTACCGATTCAGTTATTGTAAAACCGTTGCGCAAGTAGGCTTTTTTTGCCCGCTTATTGTATTTATTGACATTGAGACGCAAAGTGGTAAATCCGGCGGCGTATGCCCGTTTCTCAACTTGTTTGAGCATACAGCTGCCGATGTTTTTACCATGATATTCCTGCAGTAAATAGAGTTTATGCAGCTTGGCGGTTCCTGCCGGTTCATAGGGCGACCATGAAAAATATCCGGCAGGAACATTATTTATTTTTATGATCTCAAAGTGATATCCTCCGGCAAGCTCATTGGACATCACTTCCGGAGCATACATCATATCCATCATATAACTGATTTGTTCCCGGGAAAGAATCTCTGCAAAGGTTTTCGGCCAGATGTCAGCGGCAATATCCCGGATGATTTGCAATGATTCTCCGGTGGTAAGTTCTTCAAATCCGATATTCATTTTATACTTCAATGTCCTAATTTTTTCCGGTATTCAGTTGCGGTACAGTTGCGGTACTGCTTGAAAAGGCGTGAAAAGTAATACTCATCCTGATAACCGCAATCGTGGGCGATCTCATTGATCGGCATGTTGGTCTGCAACAGTAAATATGCGGCGGTATTCAGACGGCATTCGATGAGAAAACGGGTGGGGGCAAAACCGGTGATCTGCCGGAAAATCCTTCTGAAATGCGGATATGAAACAGAGATTTTTTTTGCCTCCGCCGTGAAATCCCAGTTTTTTTGCGGTTGGGCGGCAATGTTGCGCCGCAGCTGATCGATATTCTGCCTGAGAAATGGATTTATATTACCGTCATTGGCTGGTTCTTCATTGATCTGCAGCAGCAGACCTTCCAGCAGATGAACGCGGCGGGCGGCGCGGAAACCGGATGGATAACGAAGCAGATTTTGCAGTTCCAACATACTTCGATAGAATTTTTCCGGATTGTGTACTTGAAAAACCGGACGTTGATCAAAAGGCGAAAAGAGTTTGCCGCGGATAAATGAGTTTACCCGTTCTCCGGCAAAGCAGATGAAACAGTGGTGGCGGCTTTTTCCGGCAGGGGCACCATAAGAGTAAGCCCGTCCCGGCGCAGAAAAGAACCCTTCTCCGCCTTTAAGCATGATTTCCTGACCGTCATCGATCTGCAGACGGCAGCTGCCGGTGTGATTGTACTGGATGCCGAAGTAATCGGCAAAATACAGTTTATTCAGCGTTACAGTATAATCCGGCAGATTTCCGTAGCGGATAAACTCTATGCCGTCAAAAAAATTCATAAAAGATCAAAAAATCTATTTTTATTTTTGTTTACTCTATTTACTAAAGAAAAATATGTGATATATTATAGCACAACCGGAATAATTTTGCAACTTTCCGGCTTGAGAAAAATGTAAAATTGCAATAGAACAGTATATCGCTCCGGAATATCAGAGCCGGGATAAAAAGCGTTGCGATTTACGGTAATACCGGGTGGTGTGTCAGTCATTCCGGGAGGATTATGATCAACTGAAAAAATCAGTTGCAATAATAACAGGAGATGGAAATAATGAAAAGAAGTCAGCTCGCTGCACAGCTTTTTACGCTGCGCGAATTTCTCAAAACTCCGGCAGATGTGGCGAAAACCCTTCCCAAAGTCCGGGAAATCGGCTATGAAACCATTCAGGTTTCCGGAATGGGGCCGATCGACGAGGCGGAATTGGCGAAAATCGCCGCTGATTGCGGATTGACTATCTGTGCCACCCACGAGGCCGGTGCGCGGATTTGTGATGAAACTGATGCGGTTATTGAACGGTTGAAAAAACTCAACTGCCGTTATACGGCGTATCCCTATCCTCATTTGCCGATCGATTCCAAAGCTGCGGTGATCGATCTTGCCGGAAAAATCAATGACGCTGCAGTTGCCATGGCGAAAGAGGGTATCACGCTGAGTTATCACAATCATGCGTTGGAATTTGGCAGAGTCGACGGTGAATTGGTTTTGGATTTGATCTACAAGAATGCTCCTGACCTGGCTGCGGAAATTGATACGTTCTGGATTCAGACCGGCGGGCAGAATCCGGTTGACTGGATCAGACGTTTTCCCGGCAAACAGCCGTTGCTGCACCTCAAAGAGTATGGTATTATCGGCAGAGAGCGTAAAATGTTTGCTGTCGGCAGCGGAAATTTGAATTGGAAGGAGATCATCGCCGCCGGAACTGAGTGCGCAGTGGAATACTTCATTGTGGAGCAGGATGATTGCAATGGTCTCGATCCTTTTGATGAACTGCGCAGCAGTTTCAATTACATTGCAGAGAACTTCTTTGACTGATCAGCATAATTATTCAGAGTTGCTCCCGGAAATGGATCACCGTTTCCGGGAGTTTTTTATTCACTGGCGTTGAATTGGTGATGATGGAGCTGGTTTTATGATTTGAATTTTATTGCCGCCACATTATTTTACGGGATGGCGTAAATTCACATGGGTGATTGTGAAAAATTACGGAATTTTATTTTCAAACGGTTCTGATAAACTGCAAATTGTCCGGCTTCGCAATTCAAAATGGGATTACCGCAAGGATTTCATGGGATTTCGATTCCGGATTAAAAGGACAAGAAGTTGGTTCATCGACGGTTTGTGACAGAAACAGGCAGAAAAACATAAAAATCTATCAGCTGCCGGAAATTTCAAGCGAGAAATCATTATGAACTTTTGTCACAAACCGTCGAAGAGGCGGAAATACTGCGAAAATGTAGGAGTAGAACATTCGTTTTTCTCCAATTCTCTGCCATTAGCCCTCCGTCGCCAAGGCTTCCTCCTCCGCTAAAGCTATGGAGGATAAATTTCCAGGCATCCTTCGCCCGCTCCGTTGCACTCCGCTTATTTTTGCAAGCAAAAAAATCTACGGATAGCAAGACTGGCTTGCCATCCGTAGCTTTAGCGAAGGATGGTGGAGGTAAAAAGGGATTTTAAATAATTCTCTTACGCTCAAAATGGCAAAACTTTTTCAAGTTTGATGGTGATTTTATTTCAGAGAAATATTCCCCAAAATTCTCCGTCAAGCTGAAATTCTTGATTTGCTGTTTGTATTTTTATAATCCGCTCTGCTCAAAATTAGCATACTTGAATACGTCTAACGACTTTTGCAAAAAAACTGCATACAAAAGGGTGCAAAAATTCCTTTTCCCTCAAAAGCAGTGCTTGTAAGCACCTTTCTTTTATATATCACTTCAAACCGTAAAAACAAAATGGCGATGCCGAATTTTGCCATTTATTCCCAAAGTGCAATTTTCGCACTTTGAAGTTGCACTTTGAACGCCGACAAACGCCCAGAAACGGCTCGCTGTGCCGAGTTTTCCGGAATCAGCAGGCATTGACCTGGGGCTGATCTTCGCCCTTGAATTTTTATGATTAAGTGATATATTATGACAAAAGCAGAATGACAGTTTAATGAAATCGTGCGGCCGGAGTCCAATTTCACGGTGCTGGCGAAATCACGATTTGCCGGAATTGTATCAAGTGCGGAAGTTATCCGGCACTTGCCTGGTGGTTGAAACAGACTTCAACACCCCGTTATTCAAAGAAGCTGCGGGGAATGGAAGATCATTGCTTTTTTGCCATAGTTTTATGTCTAACGTCATTTCGGCAAGTCGGACAGGCTTTTTTTTTACGGCTGCCACGCCGGACAGACGGTTCAGGACTCATAGTTTCAATATAATGAAGTACCCGTCTGAAACAGTTGATACTGTTTCTTTCTTCCAGATGATCGTTGAAACAATAACTCTGCACCCCGCATAAAAATAATATTGAGGGATAAATTTTTCCGGCAGATACCATTTAACCAGAACAGTTGAAACCGGAAAATGCACCTCAATTTTTTCAAACAGTCCGGAATCTTTTTGATCTCTGCCGACATATAAAGCCAAAGCCGTGCCAAAGCGGGGAAAAAACTCTTTGCGGTTTCCAGAAAACAATGCAACACGACCAATGATTCCGACCGGCTGGGCAAATATCTGGAAAAATTCGGTTTGACCTTTCAGATGTGCCAAAACCGCTGAAAATCCCGGGAGGATTTTTCCAATCGAAAAACATCCAATGTAAAATCCGCAATTTTAAAATTCTCCATTAAAACTGCCTGAGTATTACACTTTTTCTATAACAAGAAACTCTTGCAAATTTCATGTTGTAGATAGGTCGAAAAACGTGGGGCACGCACCAAAACAAGCAAGACCGCACCGCTTACTCCATCTCATCCTTTTTTAAAGGAACATTGTATCGGTAAACATGCGGCGTTTGCCCATGCTTTTTTTTGAAACAGCGAATAAAATAATTTGAACTGTTAAAACCGCATTCATATGCTATTTCATCAATATTCAACAGCGTGTTGCGAAGCAGATTTTCCGCATGTTCCAGTTGATAATGCAATTTGGTTTCGGAAAAACTCATCCCCATATACTTTTTGCTTAAATTGGAAACATACCCTGGCGAAATATTGAATTTTTTTGCCAACGTATTCCGGCTGATGACTTCGGTGCGGTGTTCCTGAAGAAAACAGTTGATCTCGTTCCACAATGACCGCACATGCAAAACAGATGAACTTTCACTGCCTTGCAGCTCATCCAGTGTCAGCAAAAAAAGCGGAGCAAGCAATTTCCCGGCAATTTCGTCCTTATCGTAACGGTGCAGCATCTCAATGCAGTTGAGCAGCTCCATTCCGGCTTCTGATAACGGATTGCTGCTGTGATAGTAGACATCCCGCATGGTCGGCGGCTGATTCACTCCGTCATAATCAATGTGCATTGCACGGATATAATTCGGATAATAACTGAAAGATATACTGCACCCCGGTGTAGTATAGTCCGAACGCAAAAAACCGAAACGGGAACAATACAGGAGTTTAGGAGATTCCAGCACATTCACTTTTACTTCAGCTCCGAATCTGTGGCTGGCAGTACCGCTTACCTGAAATATCAACCGCGGCACAGCATGGATCGCCTGATGTTCCGGTGCATCAAAACAGAGCAATGTAGGACACTCAATATGATTTACCGCCTCTCTGCAACGACGCAACAACTCGGTTTTAGAAATTTGAAAATTTTTCATAATCACGCTCTTTATGCTAAAAACAGACTTTCTTTTTTGCTTTTTTGTTTACAATAGTGCTATGATTGTAATTTTTCAACCATTTACATAAAATTTTTTAATGATATATTATTGTAAGAGCGCAAAAAATGTTTTTTTGTCACCATTTTCAGCAAAACATTTCTGGAAATGAAAAAGGTTGAGAAACCAAAAAAAGGAGTTTCAAAATGGATTCATCGCAGAAAAAAAATCACTTTACTCTCATTGAATTGCTCGTCGTTATTGCAATTATTGCCATTCTGGCAGCAATTCTGCTGCCAGCACTTAACAGTGCGCGTGAGAGAGGCCGTGCAGCCAGTTGCCTTAATAATCTAAAACAGAATTGCATGGCATTTTTAATGTACGCTGAGGGCAGTGACGATGTGATGCCGTCCGTGATCGGCAATCATCGCTGGGGACGGGTTTATGCTTCAACACCGACAACTGGAGCCGAAACAATGACTGGTTGGGGTACTATCCCCGGGAATCCGACTACTGCTCCTGACCACTACATCTGCCCCTCGACAGATTACTTGCCAGCCAGTGCCGGCGGTCTCAGTCACTACAATATGTACGGTTCATTCGGCATTCAGCCGTATACTGTTCCTACAGGTGCATTTTTTTACGACAGTACGAATCATTTTGTGGTGCTGAAAAAGATTCCCTCACCGTCCTCCTCTCTGACTCTGGTTGATACCGGCTTCGCCTCCAGTAGTACTTGCGCTGACAAAGGCACTCCCAACAGTATGGCTACCGCCTGGAATTGGAATACTGTGAACAACTCAAGAGGTAATATTAAAACTATTCACGGCAAAGTGGCGAACACCGCTTTCTGGGATGGTCATGCTGTCGGTTTGACCGCACCGGAATTTGTGCCGATTGCGGAAAAGTGCAATGGCGGTCCTTATGAAGTAGTAGTTCTTGATGCCGCAGGCAATCAGAACACCTACAAATAAGCAGCTTGTCAGAGCAAGGCATAAAAATGCCTTGAACTAATATTTCGTATATTTTTTTGATCTTGGGAATTGCTCCCTTTGGCAGACATTATTTTTTCAGTAATGAATATAGATTTTTTATCCATTCCGGCGGCGTGCGGGAACAATGCTTTTCATCCCGCCGTCGCTGTTTTAAGTGAAAACCATTTATTAATGAGTTTTCAACGTATTTTCAGTTCCGATTGCTACGGGGCGTGTGAATTTTGCGAAAGTTTTGACGGAGGAAGAAGTTGGAGCGAGGCGCGCGGTGTACCTGGATTTGAAAGCAAAGTCGTCGCAGGTGACTATGTCATCGGTATTGCTGATGTCCGTTGTTTTACCTTTCCTGATAAACGGCACGTCCTTTTTATCGGCTGTACCGCCAGATACCATAAGAAAAAAATAGAGGATTTTTCCGACATTGTCAGGGGAAGTTATTATACGGTCTATGACAGTAAAGAAAAGAGATTCCATCCCGTCCGGATGCTCGCTGATTCTTATGTCGAATGGCGCGCGGCGTGTACCCAGCTGTATTTTACTGGAAAAAGAGAATTTCTGCTTCCCATTTATTTTGGTATCAATCCGCCGAATCCCCGCTTCGCTGTACAGGTATTGAAAATTTCACTTTCCGACTCTTTTGAAATCGCTTCGGTTACCGAAGGAAATTCCATGACTAATACCATTGGCAGGGGGTTGATCGAACCATCAATTGTCCGCCATGGGAACCGTTTTTTTCTGACCATCCGTGCCGAAGACGGCAACGGATATTTTGCCGTGTCCGATGACGGTCTGAATTTTGCCTCCCCGCAAAAGTGGATGTTTGACGACGGCAGTGAATTTGTCACCTCCTCAACGCAGCAGCATTGGTTTTGTCTCGATGATAAACTTTATCTTGCTTACACCAGAAAAAGTTGCGGAAATGTCGAAGTTTTCCGTTACCGCGCACCGCTGTGGGCCAGCGAGGTAATTGTTGACGGAGAAAAACTGCGGTTGAAAAAATCTGCCGAAACGATTATTTTGCCTATGAAAAAAAGAAATTCCGATACAGGTCTTTGCGGTAATTTTCATACTGTCGGATGCAGAAACGATTCCATTATCAGCGATGCCTGTATTTTCGCTGATTCCGGAATGCAAACCGAGGTTTGCATAGCCAAAGTCACTCCATGACAGGTTGCACCTGAATAATTTTTCATTTGTTCCTGTTATCCGGGCAGAACGCAGGATATATTCCGTGAACGGACTTTTCCTGCACTTTTACAGAACTTGAATATATTTTAGAATCCAAGTTCCCCCTGACTGAAACCCGGGGCTGCGTTTCTATGTCAGTTAAGGATTTTTTTATTTATTGCAATCAATCGGCATCGGAAATAAATATATTTAGTTTTATGCTAAATAATCGGTATTTTTCATCAATTTAGTTTACAATAGTACTATAATTATAATTTATCAACTATTTACATATCGCGTTAAAGGTGATATATTATGGTCAAAGAGACAAAAGATCTTTTGTTGCAATCAAAAAAAAACAAGGAGTGAAAAAATGAGATCTTCCCGGAAAAAATCTTTCTTTTCTGCGGTACTGGAATCAGGGCATTCCGGTATGGTTGTTTTGCTGACAGTCGTGGCACTGTTATTGGGCTGTCCATCATTCGGAGCGTGGAAAAATGAACTTGCCCCCGCCGGGGAGGGGAAAATCATCCAGCTTACCGTCAACGGCAGAAGCAACTATCGTTTAAGTGGAGTACCGGGCAAAGCAGCAGATTTTCTGAAAGTTAACTGGAAAGTGGTCAGCGGTTGTGATTTTTCAGCCGATGCTCCCCTGCAAATCACCCTTGACGACCAGACAAAAGGTCTGGGGGCAGACGGTTATAAAATTTCCGTAGATGAGAAACTGAATATTGTACTGTCTGCCAGTTGTCCTGACGGGCTGCTCAATGCAGTGACTGCATTTTTGGAAGAAGACCTCTCGTGGCGTTATTATCATAAACATCAGAAAGCGATTGCCCCGGCTGGAATCATCACTCAGGCAAAAGTCGTTCCACGCAGTTATCAGCCGCCATTTTATCAGCGGATAGTCTATTCCGACTGGGCGTTCAAAAGTTACAGGGTAATCGATGAAAAGTGGGCGGAAGCAAATAAATTGCGTCAGTTGCGGCAGAGTCTGAAATATTTTCAGCATACTATGATACACCGTTTTATGCGGCGGCAGGATTTTTTCGCTGCCCATCCTGAATATTTCGCCATCCGCAATGGCAGCCGTACCAATTTTCATTCCGGCGGACAGTTTTGCATGACCAATCCGGAAGTGCGGAAAATCGTTGCCCAACAGGCAATCAAAGCAATCAGCGAACAGCCTGATATGGAATTTCTCACCATCAGTCAAGCCGACAACGATGACTATTGCGAATGCCCTGAATGTGCCAGAATCGTGAAACTTGAAGGTGCCCCCAGCGGTCTGGTAATTCACTTTATCAACGCTGTCGCCGCCGAAGTCGGCAAAGTTTATCCCAATGTGCCGATCAGTACTCTGGCCTACCGCTGGTCAATGAAACCGCCGCGTTATGTGCGTCCTGCTCCCAATGTTATGATCCGTTTTATGACTTTCAACAGGATCAACACTTATCCTTTTGATTTTATCAAAGATACTCCTGATTATGCGTATATCAACAAATGGGCTGAAATTACGCAAGGCGGTATTTTGATTTGGGATCATATGACCAATTTCCGTTTTTATTTGAAACCGCGTGCCGATTTGCCGGTATTGGAAAACAGTATCCGTTATTTCAGGGATAAAAAAGTCAAGGGCGTTATGATGCTTACTAATTACAGCAATGAACTTGGTTCTCTGGCGTCAATGCGTACTTGGGTAACCCAGAAATTGCTGTGGAATCCGAACTGGGATATCAAAAAACTTGCCGAAGATTATATCAACGGATTTTACGGTGAAAAAGTTGCTCCTTTCATGTTGGAATACAACAATCTGCTTATTCGCGAATGGGAAAGACACCATGCAGCAAACAAACCCGGAAGCAACTTTGCTTTTTCCGCTGAATTCGGCCCTGCCGCTGAAAAATTGATTGAACAGGCTCTTGCCGCGGCGACTGACCCATTGGTGATCAAAGAAATTGAATTTGAAAAAATGTGTATACTCTGGCATGCGATCGAACAGGGGGTCGGTGCTGCAAAATCCGCCGAAGAATATCAGGCTAAAATCACCGAATTGCGGGAATTGCTGAAAAAATACAAAGTCAGCGGCATTTCTGAATCACGTGAAGGTCAGGCAGATCAGCAACTTGACCAGTTCGAGTATGAAATCGGCTTGATCGACTACATTAAAAAACGCCCGGCAGGGACGGTCATCCTGCCCGCTATGCAATCATGTTATGGCTATGTCCAGAAAAGATCAGACCGGGCTGGAACGGGTAAAAGATAAAAAATCGCTGACCGGCGAAATTCTTGTGCAGCGTCCCGATGGTAACTGGTATGTCCAGTGGCGTATGCGTGATTATCCGAAATTTGTTCCGGGCAAATACCGTATACGCATGAGATTGCGTGCGGAAATGAATGGCAAAAAAGGCTATGCAGCAGCTTTCGGAGCACAAAATCAGTCGATCATGAAAATCACCACCATCCGGCGGATCAATGCGGAGGAGTTGTCCGAAAAAGAGTATCGCTGGATAACCGGCGGTGTGGTGGAATACAAAGGCGAACAGCTGTTGATTTTCAATCTTGCCGCCCCCAATGGTCCGGTAAAGAAATTGTATGTTGATGCTCTGGAATTGATTCCTGTAAAATGAATGGAGCAAATTGCGATGCATAAAAGTTTTCTAACAGCAATAGTAATGTCAGTCGCAGGGGTGCTGTCGGGTGGGATATGCAGTTATTCCGGTTACGACGACTGTATTGAGTTGAAAAATTCCCATACCCGTGTGGTGATCGCTGCTTACGGCGGCAGATTGCTGGAGTATTCCTTGAATGGTCGCAATATTCTTTATTTGGACAATACCCAGGCGGGATGGGAATTCCCCGATGGCGGCAAAAAAGTTGACCCGTCCGGCGGCAGATTTGACATCGGTCCGGAAATCACCATCCCACGCCATCCGTTATTATGGGAAAAGAAGTGGCAGCTGCATGAAATTTCAAATACGACTGCCATCGCCGTAAGTCAGCCCGATTTGCGTACCGGAGTGGCGTTGACCAGAATTTATGAATTATCGGAAAATGATTCCCGTTTGAGCGTGACCCAGATCATGACAAATATTTCTTCCACGCCGGTGCAGTGGAACTTCTGGGGGCGGATTTTGACCGTCCCCGGCGGCGTATGTATAATTCCGCGTGAAGGAATCAGCCGTTATCCGGCAGGATATTACTCCTATCATCGCGGTACGCTGTTGATGCGTCCGCAGGATAAGGCGGTGGAAATTACCGGAAAATATGCTGCGATCCATCCTTTTCCGGTTGATCCGAAATTAAGTTTTGATTCTTTGTCGGGTAAATTGCACTATTTTTCGCCGAATGATCTGCTTTTGACCATCACCTACCCGATTTTTCCGGAGCGGCGGTACAATAATGAATCGGGGATGACGGCGTGTGTATTTTACTGCAGGGATTTCTGCGAATTGGAGCCGATCGGTCCCAATGAAAAAGTTTTACCAGGCGGGAAAAATTCATTCACCATCATATTGGAACTCAAAGACCAAACTTTTCCGGGAGCGAAAAAAATTCTCGGTGAATATACACAAAACCTTTGACCGCAGGTTCAGCATAAATTTGTCATAAAAACATAAAGTGAAAAATTCAAGCGTAATTTTTCACGGGATTCAGGATAAGTTATTAGAAAAAACGGGTGTGTGAAAAATG
>SUWK01000111.1 GCA_015061525.1 Lentisphaerota bacterium | reverse complement strand
AAAGGCACTCGCCCCGGGAGCGCAGGCGCAATAACTTAATGGAAGAACCCAATGACCCGCAACAGTCACGGGAAGCCCCTTGAGGGAGGGGAGTTTGAGGGGAGGGAAACGCAGTGTCCCGCCCCTCAGGCAAACTGAACGCTGCGAACACCCTCCACAACTTGTGTGCGCAATATGTTGTCAACCTATATTGGGACCAGAGCTAAAAAAAGGAAATACGGTAAAATGAAACATCTTGACATTCATGTGCATTGTGACAGCTGTAAAAAAGAGGAAGTGGAGATACTCGCTCAAAGTGCCCGTCAGAACAGTACGATTTGCTGCCTTTCCGGCGGATTGCGTTACGGTGAGCGCGATTTTGAAACCAATGAAACGGTTTTGAAGATCTGCAAAGAGTACCCGGATTGTTTTCTGCCGCTGGCGAAACTTGATCTGTGGGAAAGTGCCGATCCGGCGGAAGTTTATCACTATGCCGAATTGGGTGTGAAAGGTTTCAAGTGTATTTATCCGTATTACGAGTATGACCACGACATTTACATGCCGGTCTACGAGGCAGCGGAAAAGTGCGGACTGCCGCTGTTGTTCCACACCGGGAACTACCGTCCGAGCGAGGGTGATCTGCTCTACCGCCGTCCGATGCTGAAGAATATGCACCCGATCAATCTGGACCGGATCGCCAGATCGTTCCAGAATTTGAAGATCGTAATGGCGCATCTCGGCACCCGGATCTATCAGGAAGAGGCGTCACAGTATGTAAAAATGCACAAAAATCTGTACGCTGATCTGGGCGGATGCGGTCAGTGGCAGCGGCTCCAGGCGGATGAATTGACGGAGTTGTTCCGCAGTAAAATGAGTGAGGAAAATGATTCTGCGGAAAACTTCCGCAAACTGGTATTGGGTTCCGACGCGTATGTGACGTGGCCGCATCTGGTCGGCAAGGCGCAGGGGTATTATTTGCGGATATTGGAAAGGGCCGGAGTTCCGCAGGATGTCATCGACGATGTTATGGGCAGAACTGTTGCATCGTGGCTGGGCGTGGAACTGGAAAAATAATGTGTAAGCGGCACCGGGAAATGCCGTAAAGGGGATAGAAAACAATGTCAGATACCGTCAAACTTTCAGGAATGAGTTTTTTCAAGTCATGGTCGTGCTGTGTGCCGGGGTTTGAAAATGCTCTGGCACGTCTGCGCGGCGGCAAACTCATGGAAGATGCGGCGCACAAACATATTTACGAAGCATCCGGCAAGTATGTCTGGCGTTGTCAGGATGACGGTTTTGACTTTGCGTACAAAACGCAGGACGGGAAGAAACCGTGGCGGTATATGTTCCGGGCATCGCTGCCGGTGCGCGAGGTGAAACATTACGCGATCCTTGCGGCACTGGGTATTCCGATCCCCGATGTTTACGCAGTGGGCGACACCCGGAAATTTTTTATACTCAAAGAGTCATTTCTGGTCACCGGATTTCTGGAAAACACCGTTGACGGCAGGATCTTCATGCGCGGGGGAGAGTTCCGCGATGGCAGGGAGGAGCTGAAGCGGGAGTTCTGCTGCAGACATTTGACACTGCTTGCCAAACTGCACGATGCCGGATATTATCACAAGGCCTCCCATCCGCGCAACTTTCTTTTCCGTGGAGAAACTCCGGAGGAGATGGAGGTTTTCTGGATCGACGTGGCCAGATTGCGCAGAGCGCGGGATATCCGGCGTGCCGTAGTGGTGGATCTGCATACGTTTTTCCGGGATATGTGTCTGAAGAAAGCTGATTTGCTCCGGCTGCTTGAATTTTACTGCAGCAATGTGGAAAATAAAATTTTTTCCCGGGATGAGATCTTCGATCAGCTTGTCAACTTCAAACGCCGGATGTTTTCCAAAAAGAAGTACCGTCTGTTTGAAGAGTGACCGCCGTTCATAACTCCCTGCCGGAACCGGAGTATCTGCCGGAATTGTCGCGGTAGGTGGAGCTTTTGCCGTTCCGGTAAAGAGTTCCTGAAACTCTGCCGGAACTGTCACGGTAAGTGGTGCGGTTTCCTATAGTGTCGGCTGTTCCTGAAACTCTGCCGGAGCTGTCGCGGAACGTGGAACGGTTGCCGGTGACGCGTTCTGTGCCGATGATCCGTCCGGAGCTGTCACGGTAGGTTATGGAGCTGCCGTTTTCTCTGGCGGTGCCGATGATCCGTCCGGAGCTGTCACGGTAAGTGACTGTTGAACCGCTGCGCCGGGCGGTACCGGTTGATCTGCCGGAGCTGTCGCGGAACGTGGAGTGGTATTTGATCGTATGTGACGGGTATTTGCGGAAGAGTTCCTCCTGCGCACCGGCAGTCAGACACAGTGCCGCACTCAAAAGCAGAAACAGAGTTTTCATGGCATGACCTCCCTTTTGTGTATAAAATAACGCCATAATCATTGAAATGCAAGAAAAAGTGATGGAAATCATGGTTTTTGTGTGCTATATTATGAAAATGTTGAATGTTATTCCATCTTTTTAACGCAGAGGTTATTGCAATGAAAGAGTTCAAAGTCGGAATTATCGGTTTCGGCACGGTTGGAGCCGGGGTAGCCGAAAACTTGTTGAAAAACGGTGATATCATTGCCAAACGCACCGGCGTGAAACCGGTTCTTTCCGGGATCGCTGATTTGGATATCACAAGCGACCGCGGAGTGAAGATCCCGGAAGGAATCCTTACCACCGATGCCGCCAAAGTCATCCGCGAAAGCGATATCGTGGTGGAGCTGGTCGGCGGAACTACTGTCGCCAAGAAGTTCATTCTTGAGGCTCTCAACAGCGGCAAAAGTGTCGTTACAGCCAATAAAGCTTTGCTGGCGCACTATGGCGAAGAACTTTTCGCAGCTGCAGGGAAATCCGGAGCTGATATCTGTTATGAAGCCAGTGTCGCCGGTGGTATCCCGATCATCAAAGCACTGCGTGAAGGTCTGGTTTCCAATAAGATCAATAAGATTTTCGGTATCATGAACGGAACCTGCAACTACATCCTCACCCGCATGGAGCGTGAGGGGGCAGATTTCGCCAGCATCCTTGCCGATGCCCAGAAACTCGGTTACGCGGAAGCCAACCCCTCTCTGGATATCGACGGCTTTGACACCGCGCATAAGACCGCCATCCTTGCGGCTCTGGCTTACGGCAAATGGTTCGGCATCGAGGCGGTCTATGTGGAAGGTATCCGGGAGTTGGAGCTTGCCGATATCGAGTGTGCCGATGAACTTGGCTACCGCATCAAACTGCTTGGCATCATCAAAGAGGAAAACGGCCGCGTCCAAATGCGTGTCCACCCGACTCTGCTGCCCAAAAGTGCGCTGCTTGCCAATATCAACGAGGTTTTCAACGGCGTGATGGTCGATGGCGATACCGTCGGTCAGACGCTTTTCTACGGCCGTGGAGCCGGCAGACAGGCGACTGCCAGTGCGGTGGTGGCGGATATCACCGATGCTGCGCTCAATCTGGCAAACAACTGCCGTCAGCGGGTTCCCGGATTCACCCCCGGGGAACTTTTTGACTGCCAGCTCAAAGAGGAAGATGTCGTCAGCCGTTACTATCTGCGGCTGCAGGTCAAGGACTGTCCGGGCGTGATCGCGCAGATCACCCAGATTCTCGCCGATCACAACATCAGTATTTCCAGTTTGATCCAGCATGAAACGCGCAAAGATAAAGATGTCGTTTCGCTGGTCATACTTACTCATCCCGCCCGGGAAAAAGAGGTTCGTGCCGCGCTGTCGGAGATCGCGGTGCTTTCAGTGAACAGTTCACCGGTCAAACTTTTGAGAATAGAGGACATTTGAAAATGGGACAACACACAGTTGAAAAAATCGGCGGCACCAGTATGACCCGTTTCGGGGAGCTGATGGAAAATATCCTGATCGGTTCCCGCAAAGGTGCTGAACTTTACAACCGTATTTTCGTTGTTTCCGCGTACGGCGGGATCACCAATTTGCTTCTGGAAGACAAAAAGACCGGTGAACCGGGTATTTACGGTCACTTCGCTGCCGGAAACAACAGTGAGTGGCAGGAGAAGCTGGAAGCCACCAGAGCAAGAATGATCGAACTCAACCACTCATTTGCCGATCTTAAACTGGATCTGGCTGTGGCGGATGATTTCGTCAACGAGCGTATGGACGGTATCAAAAACTGTCTGATGCACCTGATGCATTTGCGCAGTTTCGGGCACTTCCAGCCGGGCAACTATCTGCCGGCGGCAAGAGAGTTGCTCAGTTCCATCGGTGAGGCGCACAGCGCATTCAACTCGGTACTCATTTTGAAAGAACACGGTGTCAATGCGGTTTTCGTCGACCTTTCCGGCTGGAAAGATCAGGAGACCGGCTCTATGGAAGAGACCATTGCCAGCCACCTCAGAGGGCTTAATTTCGCCGAATGTATGCCGATCGTTACCGGTTATGCCAAATGTGCCGAGGGCGTCATGGCGAAATTTGACCGCGGTTACAGCGAGATCACGTTCAGTAAACTTGCGGTGGTCACTGATGCCAGAGAGGGTATCATCCATAAAGAGTTCCACCTTTCCACCGGCGATCCGAAACTGATGGGTGTGGATAATGTCCGCACTATCGGCCACACGAATTTTGATATTGCCGATCAGCTTGCGGATATGGCGATGGAGGCGATCCATCCCAAAGCTTCCAAAGAGATGGAGCGTCACGGTATCGCCATCCGGGTCGCCAATGCTTTCGACCCGCAGAGTCCCGGAACATTGATCAGTCAGGATTACGTTTCCCCGACTCCCAAAGTGGATATGATCTGCGGCAGAAAAGATATCATTGCCGTTGAGATTTTTGATACTGAAATGGTCGGTGCCAGCGGTTATGACTACAAGGTGCTGGAGAGTTTTGCCAAAAACAATATCAGCTACATCGCCAAGAACACCAATGCTAACACTATTACGCATTATATTTCCGAGCGGTACAAAAATCTGGAAAGCTGTCTTGCTGAATTGCGCCGGACATTCCCCAAAGCGCAGATTTCCACCCGGGCTGTTGCCATCGTGGCGGTCATCGGCAGTAATATGAAGATCCCCGGTTTCCTTTCCCGTGCGGCAATGGCTCTGGCGGATGCGAACATCAACGTGCTGGCACTTGACCAGTGCATGCGTCAGGTGAATATGCAGTTCATCATCGCCCGTGAAAACTTCGCAGAGGCTCAAAAAGCTCTGCACGCTGAACTGGTGGAAAAATAAGCCGCTTTCTTTCACGAGAAAGAAAGCTTGGCAAAGAAAGCGGATTGTCGCGCACGCCTCGTTGGGCGTGCTTGATCGACGCTTTTTTGGGAAAAAAGCTTGGCAAAAAACTCCGTGGAGTAACATCCACTGGGTTTTTCTTTTTGATGCCCTCCGTGGAACGTTCAACACACGGGTGCGAGGCGGTTGCCGCCGAGCGCGCAGTCCGCATGCGAATGTACTTTGCGAGCATTTCCATGCGAGCAAAGCCGACGCAACAAATGTTGCGAG
>SUWK01000110.1 GCA_015061525.1 Lentisphaerota bacterium | reverse complement strand
GGGAGCGCAGGCGCAATAACTTAATGGAAGAACCCAGTGGCTTTGAGGAGTCACGGGAAGACCCTTGAGGGTGGGGAGTTTGAGGGGAGGGAAACGAAGTGTCCCGCCCCTCTCCGCTTTCTTTCGCAAGAAAGAAAGCTTGGCAAAGAAAATGAACTGTCGCGGCTTGATCGACGCTTTTGAAAAAAGCTTTGCAAAACCTCAGTGGAGTAACACCCTCCACAACTTGTGTGCGCAATATGTTGTCAACCTATATTGGGAACAGAACTTTCTATTTTCAGGGAAAGAGTAAAACCGGCACCGGTGCTGTCTTGTGCCGCGCTGCGTTGCGTTGACGTACCCCGGATGGCATTCAGGGTCATCCGGCAGAATCTTTCAATGCTTTGTTCAATGCGATCTCCAGAATCTGCAGTGTCCACTCCACGTCGGCATCCGCCCGGTGTGCCTGCATGGAGTCATCGGAATCCAGTTGGAATATCGCCCGCAGACTCTGCAGCTTATAAGACGGCAATCCCGGATGAGTGGTTTTGATCAGCCGTAAAGTATCCAGCGTACGCCCCTTCCATAGCGGCAAACCGGTTCTGGACAAACTTTCCTGCAGAAATCCCAAATCAAATCTGGCATTGTGCGCCACCAGAGTGGAACCGTCGGCAAAGGCGAGAAATTCCCTGCCGACCCGGGAAAAATTCGGCGCATCTTTCACCATCTCATCGGTGATATTATGCACACAGATCAATGACTGCGGAATCGCTCTGCCGGGATTGACGAAGCTGTTGAAACGGCTGATAAAACCGTCTTTGTCGATCCTCACCGCTCCGATCTGGATAATGCGGTCACGCACCGGACTCATCCCGGTGGTTTCCACATCAAAAACGGTAAACGGCCCCAGCTCAAAATATTTCATTTTGCGTAGCCTTCCGGGAACTTCTGCTGCCACTTCCACGCTGATTCGATGATATCCGGAGCCGACTCATGTTTCGGCTGCCAGTTGAGCATTTTGCGCGCTTTGTCACTGCAGGCGATCAGCCGCGGAGGATCGCCCGCCCGCCGGGGGGCAACTTCAAAGTTGACCTTTTTTCCGGTCACTTCCTCGGCGGCGGCAATGATCTCTTTGACCGACAGTCCGTTGCCGGTTCCCAGATTGTAGTGTCCGCTCTGCGGAGCGTAAAGAGCTTTTTCATGCGCCTGCGCCAGGTCAAGGATATGGATGTAATCGCGGATACAGCTGCCATCGGGCGTATCGTAATCATCACCGAAGAGCATCAGTTTATCCCGTTTGCCGCGCACCGTCTGCAGAATGATCGGTATCAAATGACTCTCCGGCCGGTGATCCTCACCATGGATCTCCGTAGCTCCGGCGGCGTTGAAGTAACGCAGTGCCGCATACTTCAAACCGTGTATTTCGCTGTACCAGTGCAGGACTTTTTCAAAACAGAGTTTTGATTCACCGTAAGCATTGATCGGCAACTGACGGGCAGTTTCCGTGATCGGAACTTCATCAGGTTCACCGAAAGTCGCCGCCGTACTGGAGAAAACGAAAGCCTTCACCCCGGTTTCCACCGCCGCATCGGCAAGATTTATGGCATTGCAGAAGTTGTTGCGGAAATATTTTCCGGGATCTTTCATGGACTCACCGACCAGCGAAAAGGCGGCGAAGTGCATCACCGCATCAAATTCACCTTTGCGGCAGATCTCAAAAACTTTTTCACGATCCGCCAAATCGGCAAAAATAAATTCCGCCCGGGGATCGACCGCATCCCGGTGCCCGGTGAAAAGCGCATCCAGAACTGTGACCTCATACCCCATATCCAGCAGATATTCACTGCAGGCACTGCCGATGTATCCGGCTCCGCCGGCGACCAGAATCTTTTTCATGATTTACCCCGATGTTTTGTAACAATACCGGAACGTTTATCCCGGTAATTTTTTATTGTTGTCCTGAATTTTGTGAAAAATCTAACCAGCGGTGGCACCTTGCGGGTAATCTCGCGCCTTGCTCCTGCGCCGGAGCAGTCGAGTACATAGTACACTCCTGCACCGTACTCGTCGCAAAACACGACCTTCCTCCGCAATCCATCCACCGGTTGGATCAAACCCGTACCGGCTTGGTTGACAAATCACAACTTATGTGATATGTTTTATACACTGATAGAAATGTTTGTTTATAACCTCATGTTTCCGATTCACAAAATTTGGGACATTACCAATTTTTTATATTTTTCATAATATAATACGGAAAAAGCATAAATTCAAACCGAAAATAGTTGCAAAAGGGGTTGATTTAATGGCAAAAAGGAGTTAAATTATATAAACGTACTTTAAACGAAAACTACCAAAACAGGAGATTTTATTATGTCCGGACACAGTAAATGGGCGAATATCAAACACAAAAAAGAAGCCGCTGACAAAGCGAAAGGTAAAATGTTTTCCCGCGTCGGTAAAGAGATCATGGTCGCTGCCAAAAACGGCGGTGCCGATCCCAACAGCAACCCCGCGCTGCGTTCTGCCCTCGCCGCCGCCAAAGCGGTCAACATGCCCAACGCCAACATTGAACGCGCCATCAAAAAAGGTATCGGTGAACTCGGCGATGTCGTCTTTGAAGAGATCGTCTATGAAGGTTACGCCGCCGGTGGTGTCGCCGTTATCGTTGACTGCCTGACCGACAACCGCAACCGTTCCATCAGCGATGTCCGTATGGCTTTTGAACGCAACAACGGCAATATGGCAGGTTCCGGTGCCGTCGCCCGTCTTTTCAAACGTCAGGCGCACTTCGTCATCACCGGGGAATGGGCAGATGAGGAAAAACTCATGGATGTCGTCCTCGATGCCGGTGCCGATGACCTCGTCGTGGAAGACGGTGAAGCCGAAATCTGGGCGGATCCCGAATTTTTCGAACCCATCACCAATGCCCTGACCGAAAAAGGCATCCCCACCGACGTCGCCGAAGTCACCCGTAAACCGGAAATGACCGTCAACGTCACCGATGCCAAAGTCGCCAGCCAGATCCTCCGTCTGATCGACCGTATGGAAGATATCGACGACGTTCAGCAGGTCACTGCCAACTATGTGATCGACGATTCAATCGCAGATCAGATCGAAGAATAATCCGTTACGGAGTGTTGCAATATTATGGACTGGGTGAAACGCAGCAGTGAATACACTTTCACTGACGGCAAAAGCGGATTTTCCATCAACTTTGCCGGAATGAAGTTTGACAGGTGTGACATCGACTCTTTGTCAGGGGCTTTTTCCAAAGCCCTTGCCGGAGTCGCGGATATTGAAGCCGGGAAAATCAAAAATCCCGATGAACAGCGCAAAGTAACCCATTTCACCGACCGTATGGCGTACCCCGCGAGTGCGGAATTTGCCGCCGTGGAAACTTTCGCCGCCAAGATCATCGCCGACGGTAAATTCGATGCCGTCGTGGTCAATGGTATCGGCGGGTCGGCTCTGGGACCGCAGTTGATGCAGTTCGCCATCAACGGTCCTTACTGGAACGAACTGCCGAAAAGCAGACGCAGCGGCTTGAAAATCTACTTCCTTGACAACACCGACAGCTCCGGTTTCGCCGATCTGCTGCAGGTCATGGAACCGGAAAAGACCATCCATCTGGTCATCTCCAAATCCGGCGGTACTCAGGAAACCAAAAACAATATGATCGCCATGGAGAAGTTCTACGCGTCACGCGGTCTGGACTTCGGCAAATGCGCCGTAGCGGTCACAATGAAAGAGAGTTCCCTTTATCAGCATGCCAGAGAAAACAACTGGCTGCAGATCTTTGAAATGGCAGAATCCATCGGCGGACGTACCAGTGAAACTGCGATCGTCGGCCACCTGCCTGCCGCGCTTACCGGGATCGATTTCGGCAAATTCCTCGCAGGTGCATGTGATATGGACAAGTGGACGAGAGCCAAAGAGAATAATCCGGCTCTCATGCTCGCAGCAATGTGGTATCTTGCCGGAAACGGTAAAGGCGACCGCAACATGGTCATCGTACCGTACAGCGACCGTCTGGTGCTGATGTCGCGTTATCTGCAGCAGCTGGTTATGGAAAGTCTGGGCAAAGAACTTGACCTCGACGGCAAAACCGTCAACCAGGGGCTCAACGTTTTCGGCAACAAAGGCGGAACCGATGCCCACGCATTCATCCAGCAGCTCAACGACGGCAGGGATGATTTCTTTGCCACTTTTATCGAAGTACTGCACGATGCGCAGAAACTGGAGATCAACGACGGTATCACCATGGGGGATTACCTGCATGGATTCTTTGAAGGTTTGAGTGCCGCGCTGCGCAGCAAGGGCCGCCAGACCATCACCATCCGCATCCCGCAGCTTACCGTTTACGAACTCGGTCAGATCATCGCCCTCTATGAGCGGGCGGTGGCGGTCTACGCTGAATTTATCAATATCAACGCTTTCCACCAACCTGGAGTTCAGGCGTACAAACTCGCCGCCAAAGACGTCCTTGCCCTGCGCGGCAAAGTGTTTTCCGCTCTTGACGGCAAATCCGGTTTTTCCGGTGACGGCGCGGCGTTTGCCGAACTTGCCGGAGTTCCGGAACGCGCGGTGGAAGTTGCCTCTCTGCTGGATAAAGCCGCCCTCAACGATGGTGGTATTTCCCGCGAATATAACGGCAAAAACTGGGTTTATACGGTAAAGTGAATCTCCTGCTTTTAGAACAAAATGATTTTATCGCGCCGGGTCGGGTGGAAATATCCGACCGGCGTTTTTTGCAGTTGCGCGATATTATCAAACTGGAAGAGGGAAAAACTTTCCGCGCCGGAGTCATCGGCGGTTTGACCGGGAATGCCACTGTAGCAGAATTCACCGGCGAAAAAGCTGTACTGGATGTGGAGCTGACCACTCCGCCGCCGGAAAAATCCGGTATCACTCTGGTCTGCGCCCTGCCCCGTCCGCAAACGTTCCACAAAGTCCTGCACTGTGCAATCACGATGGGCGTGAACGATTTGTGGTTCATCCATTCACGCAAAGTGGAAAAGAGCTACTGGCAGGCCTCGGTTCTGCAGGAAGAGGCGGTGGACAAGGAAATACGTCTGGCTCTGGAACAGTGCGGCGATACCGTTTACCCGCACATCGAATACCGCAATCGGTTCAAACCGTTTGTGGAAGATGAACTGCCGGGACTCATCGCCAATGCGGATGCGGCGATTTTCGGACATCCGCGTTCAACAGACCGCCCGGAAGATTTTACCGGGAAAAAAGTTGTGCTGCTCATCGGCCCGGAAGGCGGATTTTCCGATTATGAAGTGGAAAAGCTCACCCTTGCCGGAGCGGTCGGAGTAACGCTCGGCTCCCGGGTTCTGCGCACCGAATTTGCCGTCGCCGCACTGCTTGCCAAACTTTCGTAAAAAGCTCTGTTCCCGATATTGGTTGATGCCCTCTGTGGCATATTCAACACACGGGTGCGAGGCGGTTGCCGCCGAGCGCGCAGTCCGCATGCGAATGTACTTTGCGAGCATTTCCATGCGAGCAAAGCCG
>SUWK01000109.1 GCA_015061525.1 Lentisphaerota bacterium | reverse complement strand
GCTTTGCTCGCATGGAAATGCTCGCAAAGTACATTCGCATGCGGACTGCGCGCTCGGCGGCAACCGCCTCGCACCCGTGCGTTGAACGTTCCACGGAGGGCATCAACCAATATCGGGAACAGAGCCTATTTAAGAAACGCCAAATGCCGCAGCCCCGGCTTTTTTACCGGACTGCCCTCAAAATGTCTCCGGCTTTAAGCGTCAATGGCAAAGTACACGATTTACCGTTGAGCTGCAATGAACTTGGAACGAAATCCAACTGCAGATCCTTCAAATCGAACGAGCCGTGGGCAAAATAAAGTTCACACCCGATGGTACTCTGCTTGAAAGTTCCCCAAGCGTCCCCCAAGGCCCAGAAACTTTCAAAATCACCCTTGACGCGGGGCGAAAATCCCAACATACCGCGGCCGTAATCGTATTTAAATCCGGCAAATGCGATCAGCATCCCGTAAGCTGCCATACTGCGGACATAGTTGCTGCCGCACTCGATTTCATTGTACGGGTTGCGTTTTTCCCCGTCGTAACGGTCACGGACAGCTTTCGCACAGGTCATGGCGGTCTTCACCATGCCGTTCCGGATCAAATTGGTAATATACGCCCACTCGAAACCGGTCATCATTTCGCTGTTGTAAGTCAAAGGAATGACCGGTTTTTCACCTTTCGGCCAAGTGCAGATCATTACCCCGCCCTCGTCATTCAGGCAGAATGTCCGCCAGAAATTCGGCGTATCGCGCATAGTTTTACGGTAATTGTACTTGTAAATCGAACGCAAAGTTTTACGAACCTTTGCCGGGGAAAAAATATCATCCAAACCGTAAAGCGACGCATAATTCTGCGCCAGAACCGCATCTATACCGCAACCGTCAGCGATCTGGTATTTTATCTGACCATGCTCCTCATCCCAGTAGGCATCGGCTCCGAAATCCGCAACCATGGAACGGCAGCTCAAATCCACGATCTGATTGAAATACTCTCCGTTGAAAAGGTTTTTATCCACCCATTTTCTGCCCTTTGCCAGAATTTTCCGGCATTTGGCGGCAAATTCACCATCAGCCATAAAATCGGCGATCCGCGCCGCCGCATCCAATGCCCCCAGGTAGTGACCGGTCAGCCACGCATTCGGACCGAAAAGTTCCATATCCAGCGTGTGATGCTGTCTGCCGTGCAGCACACCGGTTTCCTCCGGATCCCAGCGGTCGGGATTTTTGTCACTCCACGCGTACCCGATCATCTTTTTGATTTGCGGATAATATTTGCGCAGATACTCATCTTTTCCGCCGATCTTCCAATCGCGGTAAATTTTCATCACATCACCGAATTGACCGTCGGCACAGGGGCGGAAATCATTCACTTGAGCATGGATGCCCAGCGGCAAAAGCAGCCGGAAGTGACTGCCGCCGTTTTCATCTATACTGTATTTGAGGTGGGATTCCCGCATGGAGCGTTCCAGATCCGGAAAGAGAAACGGCAGAGCTTGAGCATAGTTGAAAACATGGGTGCATGACCCTTCACAGCTGCCCCATTGACTGCCGACACCCTCAAAACTGTAAAATGTTCCATCCTCAAGACGCATACATACCGGGGATTTCAGCACGGCGAGCGTACCGGATACGGCATCTTTCACCACCTCCGGCAAAGTCCCGGAAAAAAGACAATCGCGGAAAAGATAAGTTTTCTGCCGCAATTCCGCATAATTATCCTGCGCAAATTTGCCGGACGCACGGGAATCCTGCCAAACAGTTGAATAATAATTTTTCCATGTCCAGTCGATCCCCGCAGCGGCGGCACGTTCTTTGCGCTCCTCAAGAGTCCAATCGGCACAGCGTTCCGGAATATTCCATGAAATTATGAAACAGCAGCGTTTCTTCCCGCCCGGTTTCAAAGTAAAATGCGCAGCAAGCATACCGTGATCCGGCCGGGAATTGACCGGAGCATCAGTATAAACCCGCTCCTTCAGACGGCCTCCGGCAGCAAGATCACGATAATAAACCTCCTGATGATCCAACCATTTGCCGCGAAAAAGACAGCTCTGATATGAAAAATTTTCCGGTTTTTCCAACAATGTCAAAGTCAGATCCCCGTTGCCGTCGCCTTTGCTGACGGTCAACTGATTGCCGGAAACCTGATTGCGGCTCGTTTCCAACGCCCACGGATTGCTCAAAACTCCCAGCGCGGTATAATTGAAAGTTTCATTGGAATCGTTTTCAATTTCGATTTCAAAAAAAGCTGCCGGCAGACTGGAATTCTGACTTTCCCCGGGAATGAAAACACTCCATGCCTCAAGCGCGGCACGGCCGGGAAAGTTCTTTTCAGGGGAAAATTCCAGACGGCAAGTCGGAAATGTCCCGTCGAAAGTGCTGTTCTTGAAGTGCGGCAGATTGCAGAGCGCGCCATGCTCCGGTCCATAACCGTAACCGGAGGAAGCCCGCAGCTGCCGGTAGTGACCGATATAATGCGGCGGAAGATCGCTGTTCAATATCCGGATATCTCTGACTTTGCCGTTCATATCTTCAGCCCGGACTGCAAAATGACTGATCCCGTTATAGGAACCCTTGGCCGGATTGTTGAAAATTTCCCAATCGATCAATGAACCATTGCCAGCCAGACTGATCGAACCGGAACCGATCCCCCCGAGCGGAAAAGATATCACCGATGTTTTTTTACCGGAATAGCGCATTATTTATCCTCCATATATGTAATAAACACGTTTTGAATATACCATTTACCGCCAAAAATATCAAGATGGGAAAAAATTTTTTCAGAAAAATTCCGCCGGTTTTCACAGCTTTTCAACAGTTTTTCAGAAAATTCCGGATATCCGATCGTATTTTTCTCATTTTTTTTCATTTTTTTACTGAAAAACGCTTGCATTTTTCTAAAAAGGGTGTATTTTATGTAACTGTTGACAGCGATACACAACGATGTCAGCGGCTGATAAAGATATGGCGCGGGGGAGTAGCTCAACTGGTTAGAGTGCCACCCTGTCACGGTGGATGTTGCGGGTTCGAGTCCCGTCTCTCTCGCCATTATTTTACGGAAGGCATCGAACGGAAGTTTGATGCCTTTTTCTTTATTTCATCAACAACACATCAAATACCAATTCTGAAAGGAACAATGAAATGGCTATTGAACTGAAAACTGATTCCGACCGTCTGGCTTACGCACTGGCGATGAATTTCGCCACCAGCATCCAACAGCTGCCGGTCAAAGTCGATCTGCCCCTGCTCGGCAATGCGGTCGCTGAATTGCTCAACGGCGGAGAACTCAAACTGACCAATGCCGAATACGCTGCTGAAATGCGCCGCTTGCAGCAGATGCTGCAGGAAGTGGAAGCCAAAAAGAATGCTGACAGCGAAGAGATCCTCGCCGCTGAAAAGAAGTTCTTTGAGGAAAATGCCAAAATGCAGGGTGTAACCACCACCAAAAGCGGCTTGCAGTACCAAGTCCTCGTGGAGGGAAAGGGCGAAAAACCCGGTCTGCGCGACACCGTAAAAGTCCACTATGAGGGCAAACTGCCCAACGGCAAAGTCTTTGACTCCTCCATCGCCCGCGGCGAACCGATCGAATTTCCCGTGGATCAGGTCATCCCCGGTTGGACCGAAGCTCTGCAGCTGATGAAAGTCGGTGCAAAATACCGCCTTTTCATCCCCTCACGTCTCGGTTACGGCGCACACGGTGCCGGAAATGCGATCCCCCCGCACTCAACGTTGATTTTTGAAGTTGAGCTGCTCGGAGTCAGACATTGATTTTACAAACGTGCCGTTTCAAACTGTGAAGCGGCACGTTTTATACCTGCGGAATTTTCGGCAATCAACCAATCACTACAGTTTTATAAAGAAAAAATGGTACAAACTGCAGAATTTGACCGGCACGGCTGTTACTCATACCGGAAAATATGCTCCGTAGCGATTCCGATATTGTTGAGTTTGCTTATGGAGCATATCATCGGCATGACCGACACGGCGTTCCTCGGCAGGGTCAGCGAAACTGCGTTGGGAGCATCAGCTCTGGGGACAGTATACTTTCTGGCATTTTTCGTACTGGGTGCCGGATTCAGTTTCGGCAGCCAGATATTGATCGCCCGCAGGAACGGAGAAAAAAATTTCCGGGCTGCCGGACAGATATGTTATGCCGGAGGATTTTTTCTGGCAATATTTTCGCTGATACTGATTTTTGCCATAAAATACCTTTCCCCGGTACTGCTGCCGCTGATGGTCAAGTCGCCGGATATCTGCAGTGCAGCCATTGAATACCTCAATTTCCGCACTTACGGACTCTTTTTCGCTTTTATCACGACGGTTTTCCGGGCATTTTATGTCGGGATCGCCCGGACGAAGATCCTTACGGTAAGCTCCGTAATAATGGTACTCGCCAATATCGTTTTCAATTATGCTCTGATTTTCGGCAAATACGGTATGCCGGAAATGGGTATCGCCGGTGCGGCTCTGGCATCCAGTATCGCTGAAGCGGTCAGCATGGTGTGTTATATTGTTTATACGTTGAAATACATCGACCTGAAAAAATACGGCTTTGACCGCATCGCCGCCATGACCGATACGAAGATATTGAAAAAAGTATTTTCAGTATCCATCTGGATGATGGTTCAACCTTTCTTCTCAATCGGAGTATGGTTTTTCTTCTTCATCGCGGTGGAACAATTGGGGGAAAGATCCCTGGCGGTGGTCAATGTGGTGCGCTGCCTGACAACTTTGTCATTTATTATAATCCAGGCATTCGCCACTGCTGCCAATTCACTGGTCAGTTCTCTTACCGGAGAAAAAAAGGCCGATCAGGTCTGGCGGCTGATCCGGAAGGTCATGCTGGTTTCAGCTGCTGCAGTCATGCCGTTTTTGATTTTTATGACCGTTTTTCCGGAAATCTGTCTGCGGATATATACCGATAATCCGTCGCTGATCGCAGATTCCGTTGATTCCCTCTATGTAGTCTGCTTTGCCAACGTCCTGCAAATTGGATCATTCATACTTTTCAATGCGGTTTCCGGAGCCGGTGCGGTAAAAATTTCCGCGCTGATAGAAACGGTGAATCTGCTGATTTATGCCGCACTGGTTTATCTGATAATCATCCGTCTGCGACCGGTTCCGGCAATCGCATGGCTTACCGAAATCTCCTATCAGGTCATTCGCGGCATCCTCTGTTTCATCTACCTGATTTCCGGCAACTGGCGCAACAATAAAATATAAACTCTGTTCCCAATATAGGTTGATAACATATTGCATACATAAGTTGTGGAGGGTGTTCGCAGCGTTCAGTTTGCTTGAGGAGCGGGACACTTCGTTTCCCTCCCCTCAAACTCCCCTCCCTCAAGGGGCTTCCCGTGACTGTTGCGGGGCATTGGGTTCTTCTCTCAGAGAATATGCGCCGCTTACTCTGTGGGGCGACCGCCAGACCGGCTTTGCCGGTCGTCAAACGGCTGCGCCTTACGGCTTGCCTGGGCGGTCTTTCCACGGCGTAACCGGCTTTTGCTCGTCCTCCGCTCATC
>SUWK01000108.1 GCA_015061525.1 Lentisphaerota bacterium | reverse complement strand
ACTTGAAGAATATATTTGCTATTTCAACAATGGAAGAGTATCTTTAAGGCTAAACGGAATGAGCCCGGTTGAATTCCGAGCCCATTCCATGTAATTAATCCGTCCAATTTTTTGGGGTCACATCAAAGCAAACTGAACGCTGCTAACACCCTCCACAACTTGTGTGCGCAATATGTTGTCAACCTATATTGGGAACAGAGCTTTCCAATAACGGCAGCAGAAAACGTCCGGTGTGGGAAGATTTTTTACGGCAGATCTCTTCGGGAGTACCGGAAGCAACGACCTTTCCACCGCCGTCACCGCCCTCCGGTCCGATATCAATGATATGATCTGCCGTTTTTATCACATCCAGATTATGTTCGATCACGATAACACTGTTGCCCATATCCCGCAGACGGAACAACACTGAAAGCAGTTGATCTATATCAGCCAGATGCAGTCCGGTAGTCGGTTCGTCAAGGATATACACTGTGTGTCCGCGCGGTATTCTGGATAATTCAGCGGCAAGTTTCACCCGCTGCGCCTCTCCTCCGGAGAGCGTAGTGGCACTCTGACCGAGTTTCAAATAACCCAAACCGACATCCTGCAGCGTCTGCAGTTTGCGTTTCAATGGAGTGATGGTGCTGAAAAGTTCCAGTGCCTGATCAATGGTCAGTTCCAGAACTTCATGGATATTCAATCCTTTGTAGCGCACCTGCAGAGTTTCATTGTTGAAGCGTTTGCCTCCGCAGGCACTGCAGGTGACTGTGGCATCGGCAAGGAACTGCATCTCAATGCGTTTCACTCCGTCTCCGGAACACTCTTCACAACGGCCGCCTTTGACGTTGAAACTGAATCTGCCCGGGGAATATCCGCGCATTCTGGCTTCCGGGAGTTCGGCAAAGAGTTTGCGGATGATATCAAATGCTCCGGTATAGGTCGCCGGATTTGAACGTGGTGTCCGTCCGATGGGACTCTGGTCGATGACGATCGCTTTATCCACATGTTCCAGACCTTCCACGCTGCCGCACTCACCGACCGGTTCATCATTGATGTTCATGGCGGCGTTGAGTGCGCGCACGAGGATGCCGTTGACCAGCGAAGATTTACCGGAACCGGAAACTCCGGTTACACAGCAAAGCGTTCCCAGCGGGAACTTGACGGTGATATTTTTCAGATTGTGAAAGCGTGCCTTATTGACGGTGATGAATTTACCATTGCCCGGATGCCGCTGCTCCGGAACGGCGATCTGCCGTCTGCCGGCCAGAAAATCTCCGGTCAGACTGCGCGGAAAACCGGGAATCTCTGCCGGAGTGCCGATCGCCACGATCTCGCCGCCGTGCGTTCCGGCTCCCGGTCCCAGATCGACAAGGTAATCTGCCCGGGTGATCGTGTCAAGGTCATGTTCGACCACGATCACACTGTTACCCATATCACGGAGTTTTTCCAGTGTGGCAAGGAGCATGTCATTATCTCTCTGATGCAGACCTATGGATGGTTCGTCAAGGATGTACAGTACTCCGACCAGACCGCAGCCGAGCTGGGTGGCAAGCCGTATCCGCTGTGCCTCACCCCCGGAGAGGGTACTGCTTACCCGGTCAAGGGTCAGGTAATTCAAGCCGACATCGCAGAGAAATGTCAAACGGCTGTGGATCTCTTTGAGCACATCTGCAGCGATGACAGCATGTTCAGCGGACAATTCCAGTCCGCCGATGAACTCCCGTGCCCGGACGATGCTCATCGCGTTGAATTCAGCCAGATTTTTGCCGCCGACAGTTACGGAAAGAGCCAGCGGATTGAGTCTGGCTCCGCGGCACTCCGGACAGCAGCGGGGACTTTGATAGGCTGCCAGTCGTTCCCGGACGGAGTCGGATTCAGTTTCGATCATGCGGCGGCGCAAGTTTTCCAGAACCCCTTCAAATGGTTTTGCCCAGTGGTACTTTTTGCCGTGCATATAGTAGTCGAATTCCAGATTTTCTTCGCCGGTTCCGTAGAGCAGTTTCTCTTTGAAATCAGCGGGCAATTTATCAAACGGGGTACTCAAAAGCTGGGTGCCGCCGAATTGTTCTGCGAATTTGCGCAGTATCATGTTATAATAGATGATCAAATGCCGCGGACCGCGCCGCCAGCCGGGGATCGCTCCGTTTTTGATGGAAAGTGCCGGATCGGGAACCACTTTAGCCGGATCCATGCACAGCTGAACTCCCAAACCGTTACAGCATTTGCATGCGCCGTACGGTGAGTTGAAACTGAAGTTGCGCGGCAGCATTTCGCCGAAAGATATCCCGCAATCCATACAGGCAAGTTTTTCACAGAAACTTTTTTCCGTGACTGTTCCGTCTTTTTCGATGATGGCAGTCAATACCCCATTGCCGTGCTTCAGTGCGGTTTCCACAGAATCAGTCAGACGTGAACGGTCGATATTACCGGTTTTCAGCCGGTCAACGACCACTTCGATAGTGTGACGGTTGTTTTTGGCAAGCGGCTCTTCCAACTCTTCCAGGACGACTGTTTCCCCGTCGATCCTGGCACGGACAAAGCCGTCGGTACGCAGTTTATCCAGCGTATCACGGTGTTCACCTTTGCGCCCGGAAATTACCGGAGCAAGGATGGTAAGTTTGCAGTTTTCCTCCAGAGATAACAGCTGCAAAGAGATCGCTTCTGCTGATTGAGAGGCAAGTTCTTTGCCGCACTCCGGACAGTGTGGAGTGCCGCAGTGCGTGTAAAGCAGACGCAGATAATCGTAGATCTCGGTGACTGTCGCAACCGTGGAACGCGGAGTGCCTCCGGCACTGCGCTGCTCAATGGCGATCGCCGGAGCCAGACCATCAATGTGATCGACTTTCGGCTTTTGCATCAGGTCAAGAAACTGTCTTGCATAAGCTGAAAGACTCTCAACGTAGCGACGCTGTCCCTCGGCATATAGAGTGTCAAACGCCAGCGAAGATTTGCCGGAACCGGAAAGGCCGGTGATGACCACCAGTTTATTGCGCGGTATAGTCAGGTCAACATTTTTCAGATTGTGTTGTCCGGCACCGCGGATCACAATGTTTTCCACCATTTTACCAGCCGAACTCCCGGAATGCCAATGCTGTATATATTTTGCTGTCAATACCGCAGTTTTCGCTCTCCATCTGTCTGATAAAAGCCGGCAGGTCTGCTGTCTTCACCCGGAAAACCTCAATATTTTCGCTCTCTTCCTGATGATTTTCCGGCAGAAAACCGTCTGGATAAGCGGTTCCGTCGATCTCCATGGCGGCAAGGATGATGGATTCCCCGGTCATTCCGGGGGAACTGTAACCGCCTGCGGAACAGGAGAGGACTTTGCCGGTAAAACCGGTCTCCTCGTAAAGTTCGCGGACAGCGGTAGTTTCGGCACTTTCCCCGGGGTCGATCAGACCGGCGGGAAACTCCACCATCACTTTACCTGCGGGGGGACGGAATTGCCGGATAAGCACCAGTTCGTTATCCGGCACGATTTTCGCCACTATGAATACCGCATGGGCTTCTCCGCTGCTGCCGGTGCGGTCGACCGCCTCCCATTGCCGGGAGTTTCCTCTGGCATCGGTGTAAAAGATCTTTTTGCAGGCAAGGAACTTCCCGCTGTACACTGTTTCTTTGCGGTCGATTTGCGGAGCCATGGGAAATGCCTCACTCAAAGATCAGCTGACCGAATTCATCGGGCACGTGGAAACTGCATTTTTTCAGCGGCATCCAGCTCAACCAGGTCGGGTGTGAGCAGTCATCGGCGCATTTGGTGAAGTTGGCGGTCCAGGTTTGACCGGAAAGCGGTTTGCTGCTTCCGGCAAATTTTTCAAAAAATGCCACCGGGATACTGAAACCGAGATACCAGACGGTCGGTTCCGTGATCTCTTCGGTGATACGTGCCGGCAGAGTGTGGAATCTGCCGAAGGTCTTCATATCCTCGTCGGGGATTTCAAAGAAGTCTTTGTTGAAGATATCTTTGCAGCTGTAGAGCAGGAACGTGCTGCCGCAATTCATCTCAAAGTTGAAATAACGCTCTGCTCCGGCGGGTTTGACGAAAAATTCCACACAGCTGTCGCGGCAGACCATATCCTGATCTTTTTCAGCTCTGGCAATGATATAACGGTCGTCCACCCGGAAAAGTCCGCAGACATTTTCGCCGTCATGGAGCATTTTGATCTGAACATCCGGAGTATGGTCGCTGTTGCGGTCGAAGGCATAGTCAACTTTGGCGATGTTGGCATTCGCCCACATTTCCGAGTCCCACCCGGCATCCAGTTTGACCGGAACGGCAGATTTTTTTACAGTAAAAGATTTCATGATATCATCCTTTCAAAAGCGTTTTGGTTCCATCCTAATAAATATAACGTCAGAAAACAGCTTTGTCAAACCTCTTCCCGCAGAAAATCGTTTTGAAAAAACTTCTTCCATTCCGGAAGATCATCCGTTTTTCCGGGAAAGCTGCCTTTTGCGGTACTCGCCCGGAGATATCCCGTAACGGCGGCGGAAACTGTTGCCGAAGTAAAACGGCGATTTCCAGCCGGTCAGGGCGGCGGCATCCTTAACGGTGTAATCCGGATTTTCCAGCAGTTCGGCGGCATGTTCCAGACGGATACGTATCAGATTCTGCCGGATGCCGCAGGTGGTTTTTCTGCGCAGAACAGTATTCAGATATTGGGGAGAAACTCCGGCAAAACGGGCGATGTCATTTACACTCAAATCGCTGTGGAAATAGTGGTTGCCCATGTAATCAAGCACCCGCGCCGCCAGATCCCGGCGGTCGGCAGGGTACTCCGTCAGTATATGCCACTTTTTCAGAATCACTTTCAGGTTTTCCACCACCGCCATGCTCAAATGTTTGCGAACATACGCAAATTCATCTTTTTGCGGCATTTGTGAAAGTGCATCCAGCAATTCCGGCAAAAAATTATATACATTGTCATCCCCTGCCGTATTCAGTACCGTTTCCCCGGCACGGAGATATCCGGGATTTACCGCCAGCACATGATCGTAAGCTGTCGCACAGTGGATACTCTGCGGCCGGTGGATGCACAGACAATTATTGCAGAACTTGAGTTCCCAGTATTTATGAACATGATAATCAAAGTGTTCTGCCGGAACCAGCCCATCCGGGGAACTTTGAAACGCAACGGAAAAATCCTTACGGCAAAACTCTTCAAGATACTTGTTTATCCGGGAAAAATATTCATTCATCGTATCCGGTTCCTTTCCTGCTGTTCAATATATATCCGGAAGATACTTTTTGCAAATAGCTCTGTTCCCGATATCGGTTGATGCCCTCCGTGGAACGTTCAACGCTCGGGTGCGAGGCGGTTGCCGCCGAGCGCGCAGTCCGCATGCGAATGTACTTTGCGAGCATTTCCATGCGAGCAAAGCCGACGCAACAAATGTTGCGAGGATGAGCGGAGGACGAGCAATAAGCCGCGAGCGACCGGAAAGAGTGCCAAAGGCACTCGCCCCGGGAGCGCAGGCGCAATAACTTAATGGAAGAACCCAATGCCCCGCAACAGTCACGGGAAGGCCCTTGAGGGAGGGGAGTTTGAGGGGAGGGAAACGCAGTGTCCCGCCCCTCAGGCATGATGTGACCCCAAAAAATTGGACGGATTAATTACATGGAATGGGCTCGGAATTCAACCGGGCTCATTCCGTTTAGCCTTAAAGATACTCTTCCATTGTTGAAATAGCAAATATATTCTTCAAGTT
>SUWK01000107.1 GCA_015061525.1 Lentisphaerota bacterium | reverse complement strand
AACCCAATGACCCGCAACAGTCACGGGAAGGCTCTTGAGGGAGGGGAGTTTGAGGGGAGGGAAACGCAGTGTCCCGCCCCTCTCCGCTTTCTTTCGCAAGAAAGAAAGCTTGGCAAAGAAAGCGAACCGTCGCGCCGCTCCGCTGTCGCGGCTTGATCGACGCTTTTTTGGGAAAAAAGCTTGGCAAAAAACTCAGTGGAGTAACATCCTCCACAACTTGTGTGCGCAATATGTTGTCAACCTATATTGGGAACAGAGCTAAAAAAATAAAAAAAACGGGTTTTTCAGGTTGAAAAAAACGTAACAGAGGGTTATTTTTAGATTATCGGTAATTTATAATATAAGAGGATTCCTTATGAAAACTGCAATCAAAATCGCAATGCTTGCCGGATGCGATGATCTCTTTCCGGCGAAAGCCCATGATGATGATGCGGCGTTCGATTTGCGCGCCGCAAAAGATTCCGTACTGATACCGGGCAGAAGCACCCTCGTTCCCGCCGGATTCAAAATCGAACTGCCGGTCGGTTTTGAGGCACAGATCCGTCCGCGCAGCGGATTGGCTCTGAAACATGACCTGATGCTGACCAATTCCCCCGGCACCATCGATGCCGGATACCGCGGTGAAGTGGGAGTAATCATGTACAACGGCGGAAAAAATGATTATGAGATCAAACGCGGTGACCGGATCGCCCAGATGGTGATCTGCAAATTACCGGAAGTACAACTGAACAAATGTGAAGAACTTACCGAAAGCAGCCGTGGCGAAGGAGGATTCGGCTCTTCCGGAAAGAACTGAATAAATATATGTTTTGCAGCAACCAAACAAAACCAAGGGAAAACACACTATGAAAGCTTTTCTGACCCTCATTACCGTGATTTCTGCCGTCTGTGCGGCGACCGCCGCCGATATCAAACTGCCTGCCGCTCAAAAATCCGGCGGCATGACTCTGCGCGAAGCTCTTAATTCCCGTCACACCGTCCGCCGTTTCAAATCCGATGCCCTTACACATTCCCAGATTGCCGATATGCTCTGGAGTGCCAACGGCATCAACCGTCCCAACGGCAAACGTACCGCTCCCAGTGCGATGGACCGCCGTGATGTGATGATTTTTGCCGCGCTTCCGGAAGGAGCATATTTTTACGATCCGGAACAACACCTTCTCCGGCAGATCTCCGACAAAGATCTGCGCCGCTACTGCGGTAAATTTGCTGCGCCATGCTACTTTATTCTCGTTCCTGACCGGGCAAAACAACCCCGAGAGGTTTTCGCTGCTGTCGATACCGGATATGTCAGTCAGAATATCTACCTTTCCGCACAGGCAAACGGTCTCGGAACCTGTGCAATGGGTTCGATCGCTGACCGCAAAAAACTTGCCGATGAGCTGAAACTCGGAGAAAATCAGCCATTTCTTGTCCATCCGGTCGGAATTCCCGAATAAACGCTCTTGAGTTTACCGGAAAATCACATATATTGAAGAGCAGAAGGGAGAAATTACAAAATGAATGCACAAGAACTTGAACTTATCCAGCAGGAACTGCACAAAATCAATGTTCCACTGCAATCTGTCCGTGATGAGGTCGGCAGGATCGTTTCCGGACAGAAAGAGTTGATCGACCGTCTGATAATGGCTCTTGTTTCCGATGGTCATGTACTGCTTGAAGGTGTTCCCGGACTGGCGAAAACCTTGACTGTCAAAACCCTTGCCAACTCGCTTTCCGGATCATTTTCCAGACTGCAGTTCACCCCTGACCTGCTGCCTGCCGACGTGATCGGCACCCGCATTTACAATGCCGCAAATGCCACATTTTCCACCAAAGTCGGCCCGGTCTGCGCCAATTTGGTTCTCGCTGACGAAATCAACCGCGCACCGGCAAAAGTCCAGAGTGCGCTGCTTGAGGCAATGCAGGAAAAGCAGTTGACCATTGCCGGGGAAAAGTTCCAGCTCCCCTCGCCTTTCATGGTGATGGCGACCCAGAACCCCATTGAACAGGAGGGTACTTACCCGCTGCCGGAAGCACAGCTTGACCGGTTCATGTTCAAACTCAAAGTCGATTACCCTGACCGCACAGAAGAACTTTCAGTAGTGGAACGTATGGCGCACCCGATGCCTCCGCCGGAAAGCATGACTGTCGCCAAGCTGGATGATATCATCGCAGCCAGAAACATTCTCGACCGTATATACATCGATGAAAAACTTCTGGAATACATCCTTGATATCATCATCGCCACCCGTCCGGGACAGCAGCTCAAACTTTCTGAACGGCAGAAAAATGCCGATCTCAAAGATCTTGACCAGCTCATCTCATTCGGAGCTTCCCCGCGCGGTTCGATCTCTCTTGCGCTGGCGGCCAAGGCCCATGCGATGCTCCAGAACCGTCCCTATGTTCTGCCGCAGGATATCAAGACCATCGCCCCTGACGTACTGCGTCACCGGCTGGTACTTTCCTACGAAGCTGAGGCGGAAAACATTGATTCAGACATGATCATCCAGCGGATCCTGGGTGCTTTGCGCACCCCCTGAAAATATCACAGGTGAAGTTATGCAGCTTGCAGAATTAGCCCGTCAGATACGCCTGCTGGAGATCCGTACCGGTCACCTTGTGGAAGAGATCACCGGCGGAGCCTATCGCAGCGTTTTCAAAGGACGCGGAATCGAATTTGATGAAGTCCGGGAATACACCGCCGATGACGACATCCGTTCCATCGACTGGAACGTTTCCGCAAGGATGAATTCACCTTATGTGAAAAAGTTCGTGGAAGAACGTGAACTGACGGTCATGCTGCTGGTCGATCTTTCCGCTTCCGGGGAGTTCGGTTCCACTGCGAAGACCAAGCGGCAGACTGCAGCAGAACTGGCAGCTCTGCTGGCATTCAGCGCAGGAAAAAACGGTGATAAAGTAGGGTTGCTGCTTTTCACTGACAAAATCGAACTCTATCTGCCGCCGCGTTCCGGCAGGACACATATTCTGCGGATGATCCGGGAAATGCTCGTATTCACCCCGCAAAACAGCGGCACAGATATCGCCGGAGCGTTGCGTGAATGTGCAAAGTTGATGAAAAAGCGCGGCGTGGTCTTTCTGCTCAGCGACCTGATATTCCCGCAAAGTTTCGCGTCTGAACTGCGGTTGCTCCGCGCCAGACAGGATTTGATCGCCATCAATGTGACCGATCCGGCTGAAAAGAGTTTTCCGCTTAAAAATCCCGTAACTTTTGAAGATGCCGAAACCGGTGAGATCGTGGAATACTCCGGCAATGCCGGCACATTCAATGAACAGCTTGCCGCCGTTGAAAACGAAAAAGCCGCCGTCTGCCGCCGGGCAAAAGTCGATATGATCAACGTGGAATGCGGCGGAGACATCCTCAAACCACTGATCGGATTCTTTTCAGAACGCCGCAAACACCTGAGGTGATGCCACATGAAAAAGCTGCTGTTCATTCTTCTGCTCATCATAACGGCATTGGTCATTACTGCCGTCTGCGGTCTGCTCAAATCGTGGTGGTTTCCTCCGGCTCCGGTCATTCCGGCAAGTGCCGCAGCCACCCCGGAAAAACTGTTTCCCGGTTCACCAGCAGAGTACCGTTTTACCGTGACTTTGCCAATGACAGATAAAATAAGCGATATCACAGTGACCGGCAAAAACATCATCGTTTCTGAACCGCGAACTGCCATGCGCCGCTGGCTTTTCGACCGGATACGCTGGGAAATATCCGGTTCATTCCGGGTACTTGAACCGGGCGAATTCACCGGCGGGATCGTAACATTTTCCGATGGGAAGGAGAAGTTCAGCGTTGCCCTGCCGGATATCCCGGTGGAACTGCCGCCGGATGACCATAATGATGAATTAGTCCTCGCTCCGGAATTTTCCGGCACCGCCTCTTCAACAGCGGAACGCAAACCTCTTATCCTGCTGATAACTGCCGCTGCCGCCGCTGTATTGATCGCCGCCGGAATACTTTTCCTCATTCTGCGCCGCAAACTGCACGGTGCGCTTTCGCCGGAGGAGCGTACCATCCGGGAGATCCGCCGCCTGAACCGGGCAGTTCAGCAGAACAATATTGCCGTACCTGCGGGTTTCGCCATGCTCTGCGATCAGTTGCGGAACTATCTGGAACAGCGTTTCGGTCTGCCGGCGACACGCAGAACTACGGAAGAATTTATCCGGGAATTTTTCCGGCAGGAGCTGCAATTGCCCCAGCAGGCAAAAGTTTTCCTGACCGGTTTCATGGAGAAATCCGACCTGATAAAATTCGCTGCCGCCCAGGCGGACAAATATATGATGGATAAAGCCGCTGCCGAAGCCGAAGAACTGGTTCGTGCTGCTGCACCTCAGCTGCAGGAGGAGAAAAAATGATTACTTTCATGCATCCGTGGGCGTTTTTACTGCTCATCCCGGTTATTCTGCTGGCTCTGCTGATGATCTTCCGCAAACGTCCGGCGATCCGGATCCCCAGTGTCATTCCGCTGAAAAAAGCCGGAAACGCCGCAAAATTCCGCATGACTGTGATGGAAATTGCCCTCCTTCTGGCAATGATCCTGCTGGTTTGTGCCGCCGCCCGCCCGAGAAAAGCCGGAGGCAGCCGGATCATCCGCGGCAAAGGAGTGGATATCGTACTGGCACTGGATATGTCAGGCTCGATGGCGATCTACGACAAACCGGAAAGCATGAGTTCCCGTGACTTCGTTTCCGGGATATCCAACGGCAGCATCCTCAACCGTCTGGAAACCGCCAAAGCCGAGATCCGCAGATTCATTGAAAACCGTCCCAATGACCGCATCGGCCTCATCGGATTTTCAGATCTGGCATACAGTTTCGTGCCGCCGACCTTCGATCACGCACTTTTACTGGAAAGACTGAAAGACCTCTCTCCCGGTGATCTGGGCGATGCCACCGGCATTGCTTCGCCCGTCGGCACCGGGGCCAGACAGCTGAAAGATGCACCATCGCCCCGCCGGGTACTGGTACTTTTCACCGACGGAGCCAATACCGCCGCCAACCGTCTGACCCCGCAGGATGCCGCCCGTGCCGCCAAAGAGTTCAATGTGATTATCCACACCGTCGGTATCGGTTCACCGTACTGTTTTGCCATCGACCCGTATTCCGGCAGACTCATTCAGGCACAGAGTGATCTGGATGATAAACTTTTGAAAGAACTGGCAGATATCTCCGGAGGGAACTATTATGCCGCAACCGATGCAGACGGCATGAAAAAAGTGATGGATGAAATAAACTCTCTGGAACGTACCGACCATACAAATCCGCAAATCACACTTTATAAGGAATATACTCCGTATTTATGCATTGCCACCGCCGCGATTGTGCTGCTGGGTGCGGTTGCCGCCGCCATCGGCAGAGTCCGGCTGCCGTAACGATCTGCAAAACCTGCCGATGACATACCGTATCTCCGAAGTGCTGTACAGTGCCGCCCCCCGCAGGGCGGCACTGCACTATCCGTACACTGAACATACCGGGGGAAGATCCGGGCGCACGGGGAACAGCTCCGGAACGACGCCATTATCAAGCTGAGTCAGATGGAAGATCCGGGCGCACGGGGAACAGCTCTTTCACAAAGGCTCTGTTCCCGATATTGGTTGATGCCCTCTGTGGCATGTTCAACACACGGGTGCGAGGCGGTTGCCGCCGAGCGCGCAGTCCGCATGCGAATGTACTTTGCGAGCATTTCCATGCGAGCAAA
>SUWK01000106.1 GCA_015061525.1 Lentisphaerota bacterium | reverse complement strand
AAAAATTACAAAAATATTTCAAAATCGGCTTGACTTTAAGCAAACCATCTAATATAGGTTGACAACATATTGCGCACACAAGTTGTGGAGGGTGTTACTCTATTGAGTTTTTTTGCCAAGCTTTTTTTCCAAAAAGCGTTTTTTGCTTTGCATTATGGTCAATCCCGCGCCTTGCTGGCGTTGCTCGCGCAGTCACATACATAGTATGCTCCTTTGCTTGCTCCTTGCAAAACCCGGGCTTGCCGCATACTGCTGTGCAAAAAATAAACCGATCAAGCCGCGACAGCGGAGCGGCGCGACAATCCGTTTTCTTTGCCAAGCTTTCTTTCTTGCGAAAGAAACATTCACGCGGGGGTTACTCCACTGAGTTTTTTGCAAAGCTTTTTTCAAAAGCGTCGATCAAGCACGCCCAACGAGGCGTGCGCGACGATCCGCTTTCTTTGCCAAGCTTTCTTTCTCGTGAAAGAAAGCGGGCGCGAGATTACCCGCAAGGTGCCACCGCAGGTTAGTTTTTTCACAAAATTCAGGATAACAACCAAAAGTTTTATAATTCTTCAAAGGATATTATCACTTTATATCCGGTACTCTCTCCGGGAACAAGCACCGGCGCCGAAAAATCACTGGTACAATGCAGTGACGGCGGCAGCGAATTCCCGGGAAGTAAATTCAGCATATATTTATTTTCCTGCATCTGTTTACATTGAAACAAATGCGGCAAAGCAGCTTTGGCGAACTTTACACTCACAGCAAGTTTCAATTCCGGATTGATCAGCATAATCTTTGCCATACCATCACGATCCATCGGCAGATCATGATGGAAAAATTCTTCGGCAAAATCTTTCTGCGGTTCAGGTATGCGGCACCAATCTTTCATACCCGAAACTGCCGCCTCGTTCAACGGCGTTATCCGGTGTTCAGCAGTGGCGAGCCACACGCTTTCATTGATCATCGGCCAGGAAAAATTGATGCTGAATCCGCAAGGAAAATCCGCATCTTTGCCGCCGGGATTTCCGACACGCTCCTCAATGGTCAAAATGTTTTTCCCCATCGCCGTGGATATCGTCCGGTGGCGATGGAGCATTTTTCCGTCGGCGGCACGATGAATGATCTCACCGGAAATTTCCATAACATACGATTCCCCGCGCCACCCGCAGAAAGGCTCAATTCCGGCAAGTTCTGTAAATTCATATCCGGCAAGTTCCGCAGATGCAAACAACCCTGTATATATGTCCGGAATTTTCCCGCAGCGCGGCACAATCCCTATACCTCTGACGAAACATTCTCCGATACTCATGTTACGTTCCGGATAAATGGTATAGCTCAAACCACTGCCGTTATTAACTTCAATCAGCCGGATACCGCAACCGTCATCCGTAACGGTGCGGCGCATGAGCACCAGTTGTTCAGCAGAACTTATTCTGCCGAAAAGATTTTTGCGGGAAAAATCAGACATATTTTTCTCAATCCTCTTCTATTCTGCTGGTACCACCGCCACGTCAGCAATGTAAAGTTTGCCTTTATTGGCGGCAAAATTAAGATACAGCGAACAGAAATCACGATTGGCGATAAATTCTTTGCTCAATGTCGACCAGGAAACCAAAGGTGTTTCATGATTCATCTGGATATTGGATTTGCTCGTCCGGACAGTTTGAGTGTCGGCATGCAGAAACACCATCATCTTGCCGCTGAAATCCGGACTTGTCCGGAAAGTTACCATAACTTTATATTTTTTTCCTGCGATCAGACCTTTGGCATCCTGACTTACCCGGCTCAACACCCCATAACGGTTCTGATATAACCGGGAAGGCTCTCTGGAAACATACCGGAACTGCAATACTGATTTCCCGTCAAAACGGGTGGCAGAAATTTCGGTTTTACCGAATTGCTGACGGGATTTCCAGTTTTGGAGTTTCCGGGAAAAATCATGATTGACAACAATATTTTGTTTTTTATCGACTTTTTCCACAAATTTAATGAAACAGCGTTTGGTCAATCCGCCCTGACCGCAATTGTCCTCGACCCGGATCGCGATTACATTTTCACCGGAACGGGCAACACTGCCCAAAGGGACATCAAATGCTTCGTTCCATGAATTCTCATTGCCTTCAAACGGATACGGACGGTGGAGTAATTTGACTCCATTGACCCACACATCACATGCTTCATCGGCAGACCCTACCATCAGAACCGGTTCACCTTTATAATTCTGCGGCAGAGTAAATCTGAGCCGGTACCAGCCGTAACCGTCATACGTGCTGTAACCGCTTTTATCCCATGGAGAGTTGGTCGGGATCTTTTCCCATGTTGACTCATCGAAACCAAATTTGGCATAGCCTTTGCTTTCGCCGTTTTTCTGCGGATCAGTTTTAAAATGCCACTCGACAGGCAGTGACAGAGTATTGGCAGTCATCATTTTTGCCAAAGTCCGCGGCCATTGGAAAGTTTCCCGCACATCGCAGTAACCGATATTGAAGGCATGTGATTTGGCATTTTCCGCGCGGAAATTATCCAGCGCGATGATTTTTTCGGCAAATTCGCGATATTCTCCATGCTTTTTGAAACCGTCAAAAGCGACAGCGGTTTCGGCAGTAAGCAAAGCGTTTTTCCAGCCGAGCTGAATAAATTTTACACGGGACAGGGCAACCGGATCATCTTTCACAGCAACAGCAGCCTGATCGAGGATCTTGCCCAATGCATTGAGTTTTTCCACGGTAAATAATTTATGACCGAACAGGAAAAATGTTGTCCATGCACCGCCTTCCGGGCCTTGAGCTCTGCTGATCGTATCATCACTGCGGGAAATTTTTGCCGTTTCATCAAAATATTTTTTCACAAACGGTGCCGCTGCGCCGAATGCGGAGAAAAATTCATTGCAGATCTCATCAAACGTAATATCAGCATGGGAATTCTGCAATCTGGCGATGGTATACAATGTCAATCCCTGTGCACCATGCATGCCGGTGAGTGAATCGTAATCGCTGCCGGTCAGATTGCGGGTTTCGGCGAAACGGAAAACATCAAAAAATTCTTCAGCATAGTTGATCGGATAACAGTGCCCGTCAAGCGTGAAATTGGGGCGTATCACCAGATGGGCACCGGTTTTGAACCAACCTTCCCAGGCGTTCTTGTATTTTGCGACTTTTTCTTTGGTCCATGGGAACATCATCGGCGGACAGAAACTGAATTGGAAACGGTCACCGAGCCAGGTATTTGCCGGAGGATTGGAACCATTGGCATAGATCAAGCCGGAAAATTTCGCTTTTTTCTCCGGAGCAAGCCGGTCAGCTTCCGCCATCACGCCCTTATAAAACTTGATCCTTCTTTTGGTGACATCGCCGAGTTCTTCCGTCCAATGGCGATCTCCTTTTTTATATCTGGCAAGAGCTTTTGCCCGCCGGGTCACAACCGGGATCGCGGATTCATCTTCTGACATACAGCTGTCGCACACACAACGATCATCGGTATCATTGCATTTTACATTGATCCGCGGCAGTTTCGGGTTGAAATCCTTGATCCAGTCTTTCACAACCTGAGTACGGAAAGCCGGGTTGGAAGAACACATACTGATCAAATGCAGCTGACCGCCCCAGTTGGTTGGATCTGCGCGGCGGGTGCCGTCAGGAAGCATATTGAAATATTCCGGATGGGATTTCAAATATTTGGCAGGCCATTTTTCAAAACCGTGGGGGTAATGCTGTTCAGAAAGGTCACGGTTGCTGCGATGACGGAGCAGCCAGGTGATCTCCTCATGCAGGAATTCAGCTCCGAGCGATTCAGCAGGCCAGTTCGGCTTGATACGCCAAAGCTGACGCCAGAAGAAAAATTTTAATTTTGTACCTTGGATATAATCACCGCTTTTGAATTTAAAAACGCTGCTTTTGGGAACAACCGTCCCCAGCTCTCCCGGCCACAGCCAATGGATATTGTTATCGTTTTCCAAAATATGGTAAATGGTAAACAAAGTGGCACTGGTTTCAATAAGCAGCGCGGCAAAATTATTTCCGCGGTCATTTCCGGTGATGATGAGTTTATTTTCATCACCGAGCACCCGGGCATGGTTATGTTTCATTCCGGTACCGGAAACACCATATTTACCGGCGAAATCAGTTTCTCCCAGAGAGATCACAAAAGCTCCGGCAGGAATATTTTTACTGTTACGGATGGTTTGCAGCTTGACACCGGTCATTTTTTCGATGTGCCATGCCAATTCCACAGCAGCATAATCCAAACCGAAATTGCACTTTTCCGGCAGTAAAATCACCGTTTGGCGGGCTGCCGGATCGATTGCCACAGTTCCAGCCCCCAATGAGCATGCCATTAACATCACGGAAAACAGATACAATAATTTTTTCATTTACACTCTCCTTTTTTTATGGGATTATTTCTGCAATTGTTGACTATACCGGCTAATTTCTCACCTGATTCAAAACAATTTTTCAGGAAAAGATTTATATCATTGCCGCAGTTTTCCATTTCATTTTTTACACTCACTTCCAGATTCAACACTCCACTGAAAGCTGAATCGGCAATCAATTCTGCCAGCTGCCGCATATCGGAAGTACCACTGAAAGGGATTTTATGAAGGTCGGAAACACCGTCATTGTCATGGATATGCAGTGCACAAATACGCGAACTCAAATTTCCGGCATGTTCAATGCCGCGGGCAAAACCGATATGAGCATGCCCTGAGTCAAATGCCAAACCGAGAAAATCAGCCGGATATTCATCCAACAACTGCCGGATGATCTCAAAATTATCATAAGGCATGTTTTCCACAGCGATGCGGTAATTGCCGTACTGCGGCAGACGTTCCATAAGTTCATCGAGAGAAAAACGCAGATTTTTGTATTGCGCCCGGATCGCATCATGGATATTATGCTCATAAAAAATATCATTCATATTGGGAATATGCACCACAAGAGAAGCCTGGGGGACATCCATTGCGGCAAGCAGTTCAGCCCTGTTTAAAATCATATCGACTCCGGCACGGCGGCGGAATTTCTCAGCAGCATAGAAACATTTTTCACAGCCGCATGGTGCATGAAGATCCTGGATCAGCATACCGCTGTTTTTGAGCATGGTGGCATAATGAGCGATTTCCGGAGTGCTGTAAAGGTAATCACCGCTCCAATGCAGACTCCAATGGACATGGGTAAAACCGTGGGATGCGATCAACTCCAGCTCCTTTTCCGGAGCCAACCGGGTTATTCCATTGGAAATTGACAGACCGGGCATACTCACCACCTATAACAATTGATTTTTTCGTTACTGTTATAAAATACTGCATAAATCTACAAAAATCCTTAATAATTCGTTCAAAAAATGTAAATAATTGCGAAATCACGTATCTGGCAGCGGTTTCAAATATTCGTTGTTGTCCAGAATTTTGTGAAAAATCTAACCTGCGGTGGCACCTTGCGGGTAATCTCGCGCCTTGCTCCGTAATCCATCCATCAGTCTTCGCATAAAGCTACGCCTTGACAAGCCGGTTGGATCAAACCCGTACCGGCTTGGTTGACAAATCGTTTTTCCCGTGAAAAGTACGGATAACAAACAGTTATTCGGCAATCACGGCTAAAAAAAACGATCAAGCACGCCCAACGAGGCGTGCGCGACAGTTCGCTTTCTTTGCAAAGCTTTCTTTCTTGTGAAAGAAACATTCACGCGGGTGTTACTCCACTGAGTTTTTTGCAAAGCTTTTTTCCAAAAAGCGTCGATCAAGCCGCGACAACGGAGCGGCGCGACAGTTCACTTTCTTTGCAAAGCTTTCTTTCTTGCGAAAGAAAGCGGAGAGGGGCGGGACACTTCGTTTCCCTCCCCTCAAACTCCCCTCCCTCAAGGGCCTTCCCGTGACTGTTGCGGGTCATTGGGTTCTTCCATTAAGTTATTGCGCCTGCGCTCCC
>SUWK01000017.1:15780-43696 GCA_015061525.1 Lentisphaerota bacterium | reverse complement strand
TTGCTCGCATGTAAATGCTCGCAAAGTTCATTCGCATGCGGACTGCGCGCTCGCACCCTCGCGGTGCTCGCAGTGCGTGCGTTGAACGTTCCACGGAGGGCATCAACCAATATCGGGAACAGAGCCATACAAAAAATCCCCGGATTCAGCAAACCGAACCGGGGAATTTTTCTTCTTTCGTCCTCAAACGCACAGATTACTGCGCGGGGATGACGTTCACTTTGCGCTGTTCGCGAACGAACTGAACGGTTCCGTCGCAAAGAGCGAAAAGGGTGAAGTCGCGGCCGCAACCGACATTGTTGCCGGGACGGAAACGGGTACCGCGCTGACGGACGATGATGGAACCGGCGGTCACAAACTCACTGCTGTAAGCCTTGACACCGAGAAATTTCGGATTGCTGTCGCGGCCGTTACGGCTGCTGGACTGTCCTTTTTTATGTGCCATGATTGATTCTCCTTATTAAAAATTTTCAAATATTATACACGACATTCAGTTAATATACACCGTTTTATCAGAAATGCAAGCACTGAACATCATTATTATCATTAAAAGTTGTGAGAAACCAGTCCGTCACGCAGTTTCGGCTCAAACCAGGTGGATTTGGGCGGCATGATCTTACCGGCATCTGCGATCGCCATCAACTGATCAAGAGTGACCGCATGGAGCGACATCGTGACCGCATGGGAACCGGTATTGACAAGTTTTTCCAGTTCCGCAGTTCCACGGATACCGCCGATAAAGTCGATACCGGTGCTGGTACGCGGATCATCAATACCGAGTATCGGAGCAAGCACACGATCCTGCAGCCAGCTGGCATCAAGTCTGCCGATCTCATCAAATTTGCTGATGTCAAATTTGGGAACCGCCAGACGCCAGACGCCGGACATATAGAATTTGAATTCGCCGGGTTTGGCAACCACTCCGTCAGCGGCATCGCTCACAGTGAACTCCTTTTCCAGCGCGGCGATAAAACCTGCCTCATCCAAACCGTTGAGAGTTTTCACTGCACGGTTGTAAGGCATGATGGCAAGCTCGCTGTCAGGGAACGCCACGGTCAGGAAGAAGTTGTAGTCTTCTTTCCCGGTATGAGCCGGATTGTTGGGAGCGCATTCAGCCGCGGTACGCGCCGCAGCGGCACTGCGGTGATGGCCGTCAGCGATATAGAAAACCGGAACTTTGCCGGCAAAAAGCGCAGACAATTCGGCACTCTTCTTCTCATCCATGCGCCACACGGTATGCTGAATACCATCCGGAGCAGTAAAGTCGAAAGTGGGGACAGCTGCAGTTTCCGCTTTGATCAGAGCGTTGATCTCCGCAACAGCCCGGTAAGTGAAGAACGCAGGACCGGTATGAGAACGCAGAGTCATCACATGCCGGGTACGGTCATCTTCTTTATCCTTACGGGTTTTTTCGTGTTTCTTGATGATACCGGCATTGTATTCAGCGGCACTGGCGGCACCGATAACACCGGTCTGACTTCTGCCGTTCATAATCAGACGGTAGATGTAAAGGTGTTCACCGGCATCCAGAGTCAACGGAGCTTCAGCGATGATCCGGTCAAAAGCAGCTTTTGCCTGGGCATAAACTCTGTCATCATGCAGATCGATTCCCGGTTCGAGGTCGATTTCCGGACGGGAGACATGCAGAAAGCTCAGGGGATTGCCCTCGGCAAGCACCGCCGCCTCTTCACTGTTTACCACATCGTAGGGAACTGCTGAAACCATTGCCGCCTTATCCGGGGTCGGCACCAATCCGTGAAAGGGCTGTAAAGTAGCCATTTTCTGCACCTCTGTTGTTGCTGTTATTGAATATGTAATTTCATAATATAGCTCGTCAAAGTGTTTTTTTCAAATCGCAAACACCCCGGCAAGCAGCATAAACCACCCGCAAAGTGCGCTCCAGTACCGGATATCCCCGGCTGTCATGCCGTATTTATGCAGTCTGCTGCCGGAAAAGTGCCACAACAATGCGAAAATAAGCGCAGCCATAGCCGTTGCCGTACCGGTACAGAGAAAGGAAATCAACGCAAGCACGATCACACAAATCCACAACCGCCGGGAACCCGCTGCAGAATTTCTGACCACCGGCGGAGAAAAACCGGCATTCATCAGTAAAAAAGCCTCCAAAGCCGCGCAGCCGCCGCTCACAAGCGGAAAAACCGCTTCTCCTCCGCAGCAGAACATCGCTGTCAGCAGAGATATTTTTATAACCGTCATCACCAACGGAACGATCACCGGAAACTGCATAAAATCACCCGGCAGCATCCGGGCGATCCGGGCAGAAATCATGCCGTCACCCATGCCGCGGTCACGAAAAAGCAGCAATACCCATGCCGCCAATGCGAAAACCACCGCTCCGGCGATCCGGTTGAAAACCACTCCGGCGAACCATCCGGCAAAAACGATCACCAATCCTGCGAACCATCCGGCAAAAACCATCGCCGCCGCTTCGGTATCTGAACCGTACTCCTGCGAAACATCCTCCAGACGGTCAGACAGCGGCAGATTCCAATGTTTGTGCCAAACCCGCAGCAGCGCACCGGCAAGTTCCATTGCAATATCACTTGACATGCGAACTGTACTCCTCAAGCATAACATTCCTGACCCGGGCCGCCAGTTCTTTACGCTCTTCTCCCGGACGGGCAAACATTTCCGGCAAAACGTAAAGATCTATTCTGATCCTTTTCATACCCAGCACCCGCATTGCATGTTTCCCGAATGGAGTATCATCATACCACGCGGCACTGCCGGCATCCTCCGGAGTTTCCTGATAAAAAAGCACCATCGGCACTATCGGGCGGTTTGCAGGGATATCGGCAAACACCGTGGATTTGAACGGCAGCATCCCATGCCTTCCGTCGGTGGTTGTTCCTTCCGGATAAACCAGCAGCGACACTCCGTTATCCATCGTTTCCTGAAAAGTTTTCGCATAAACGGCAGCTTTGCGGCGGTTGCGGCGGTCGATCCACACGGGACAGCCCAAAGCCACCAGCTGACCGACAAAAAACCATTTTTTTATGCCGTCATTGGGGGTAAAACGGATTTTAAAATTGCAGGCATGTGCCAGAATATCCAGATATCCGAGATGATTTGAAACCAGCAGCGCACCACGGTTTTCCGGAATATTCCCGTGAACAGCAGTGACCACCCCGGCGATCTTCGCCGCGCCGCGCGCCCATACCTGCGCCCAGGCTGCACCCCGGCGAACCCGCGCCCATTTGGACAACCCGATGAAAGAACACGCCGCAACCGGCATCAAAACTATGCTCCACAATGTCAGCAGAACGATTTTGACCGCCATCCGTAAAAACTTCATATCCGATAACCTCATTGGAGTGAATACAATTTCCGCCTCTTAAAGTAATGCATACTGGAAAATTTGTCAAGCAAATCAGAAAAATTACCGGAAAATTTACAATTCAACTGTTGAATCGTGCCGCAACTCTTTCTGCGATATAACTGCCGCTTATCTTTTCTCCGGGCAGTTTCAAAATACGCACCCAGTCATTTTCCCGGGAAAGCGTCACCAGTTCGGCATTGGCAGCCAATCCGGCAAAAACTCCGCCGTATTCCGGTTCCAGAGCTTTGCCGCACATAATATAATCACAATCAATATCCAAAATGTACGGCTCCTGCGGAAAACCATCTCTTAAAAGAGGCGACAAATAGCGGTCATCAAGTACCATTTCTGCTGCGCTGCGGAATTTCTCCGGCCGGTTGAGCATGACATCCATATCCGGCAGCAGTTCACTGCGCCGTACCTCCAATGCCGGATGCTCCGGCGATACCGCACACGGCGAGAGTGCCAGTATCACCGCACGGCAAATCACCCCGGATCGCAATGCCCAATCAAAGTGTTCATCGTGATGGAGCAGTTTCACCGCCTCACAGACATCACCGCCGCACTCTATGCCGCGTCTTTGTGCATTGAGTACATCGGTATGAAAATCCAGCGACAACACCTGCGGAAGCCTTCCGAGGCGGTCGCGGCACTTTTCCCAGAAAGGCAGCACCTCATGGTGCAGATCAACAATAACAGTTTCAGGCATTTTCATCACAAAAAAAGCCGGTTGCAAAAACCGGCTCTCTGTATGCGGAAGTTCACATCACGCGTTCAAGAGTGATTTCCGGATCAAGCTCTTCACGCAGGATCCGTTCCAGTCCCTCTTTGATGGTCATCGTGGCATGCGGACAGCTGCCGCAGGCACCGCGCAGACGCAGTTTGACCTGTTTTCCCTCGATAGATACAACTTCCAAGTCTCCGCCGTCAGCCTGCAGACAGCTGCGCAGCTCATTCAAACGGGCGGCAATTTTTGCAGAAAGATCATCCATGACCGTATTCTCCCTTGATTGATTATTCATATGACCCGGTATCCCGGATCGTCCATTTTCCAATATACCCCCTCTTGACTGCAAAAACAAGCTGCTTCCGGAAAAATTTACCATTTTGTTTTATGTTTTACAGCTTGAAAAATTACCCTGACGGTGATAAATTATATGTAACAGATATTTTATTTATAGTTTAATGATATAACCGACAGAAAGGAACTTCCATGGCTGAAGAACTTCAAAGCCTGCTTGAGAAAATCAATCAGGAAGGTATAATGAAAGCGGAAGCAGAAAAAGCGAAAATCATCGCCGATGCCGAAAAACAGGCGCAGGAAATCATCGCCAATGCCGGCAAAGAAGCTGAAAAAATCATTGCCGATGCCAACAAAAACGCCGATGATATCTTCCATCGCACCACCGGAACTCTGGAACAGTCACGCCGTGATATCGTTCTGCAGCTGCGCAAAGAACTTGCCGACCGTCTTCACGATGCTGTAAATGATGCCGGTGCCAAAGCCCTCACCCCGGAATTCATGGCACAACTCATCCGGGAACTGGCTCTGGCCTTCAGTGCCGATCCCAACTCCCCGATCTGTGTGCGCACCTCGGTAAAAAATGCCGATGCTCTGGATCAGGCCCTGCGTGAAGCTCTGGCAGATTCTTTCAAAGCCGAACCCAAAGTTTTCGACGGCAAAGAGGTTGCGAACGGAATGGAAGTTTCTTTCGACGGCGGAAAGTGCTTTTACGACTTCACCCTCGATGCCGTTTCCGACCTGCTCAATGACTACATCGGTGACAAACTCGGAAGCATTTTCAAATGATGTATCCTTTTTTAAGTGCCATTCTTCCTGCGCTGAACCCGGCTCAAGTACCTGAAATAACTGTGGCAGAGTTCGATGCGCTGGCTGAAGAACACCTTCCTGCAAAACTTACTGTAAAAATGCGTTCATGGGATGACCCGTCAAAACCCGCGCAACTGCCGGTTTATACGGAAATGCGCCGTTTTATGGCATGCATGAATTACCGGATTGCCGTAATCCGCGCCGAAAAACTCAAGCTCAATGCCGATTTTGAAGTGCCGGAAAATCTCTACGGCGAAATCGATTATGCGCTTGCTTCTGCAGTCAAAGCATCTCCTGCCGACCGGGAAAAACTGCTGGATGCCGCACTGTGGTACAAACTGGATGATCTGGAGATCGGTCATGAAATGGACTTTGAGCATCTCTGTATCTACCGTATCCGCCTTGCCGTTTTGCAGAAATACGCCGTACGCGGCAGCGGAAATGCCGTCGCCAACTTTGAAGCAGCTCTGGATAAGCTCGCTCAGAAATTCAACGAACCATAATCTTTTTTCAAGGAATATTCACTCAATATGGAACAGGACAAGATCTTGGAACCGATCGTCGGTGTCAACGGCAATATGATCACCGTTGAATACTCCGGCAGGATCATGCAGAACGAAGTTGCGTATGCCGTAACCGGCGATGCCCGCATCAAATGCGAGGTCATCCGGGTGCGCGGTAAATATGCCGACTTGCAGGTTTTTGAAAGTACCAACGGACTCAAAGTCGGCGATCTGGTGGAGTTTACCGGAGAACTGCTCAGTGTGGAACTCGGCCCCGGTCTGCTCACACAGGTTTACGACGGCCTGCAGAACCCGCTGCCGCTGCTGGCGGAAAAATCCGGTTTCTTCCTTCAGCGCGGCATCTATCTGCGCGCCCTTGACCGGGAAAGAGCCTGGCACTACACCCCAATCGCCAAAGCCGGTGATACCGTGCAGCCCGGTGACCGTATCGGTTTTGTGATGGAAGGTGTCGTAAAACACTACATCATGGTTCCCATGCGCTGGCAGGGAACATTCAAATTGACCGCCGTCACTCCGGAAGGCGACTACACCATTGATGACTGCATGGCTGTTGCTGAAGATCATCACGGCGATGAATTCAAGATCACCATGACCCAGCACTGGCCGGTGAAGATCCCCATTTCCGACTACGCGGAAAAACTTCTGCCGGAAAAACCGCTGATCACCTGTCAGCGTACTATCGATACATTCTTCCCGGTCGCCACCGGCGGTACTTTCTGCACCCCCGGACCTTTCGGTGCCGGAAAAACCGTTCTCCAGCATGCCATCAGTCAGAATGCTGAAGCCGACGTGGTGGTTATTGCCGCCTGCGGTGAACGCGCCGGAGAAGTTGTGGAGATCCTCCGCGAATATCCCGACCTGACCGACCCGCGTACCGGCAGATCGCTCATGGACCGCTCCATCATCATCTGCAACACCAGCAGTATGCCGGTTTCCGCCCGCGAAGCCAGTGTTTACACCGCAGTCACCCTCGCGGAGTATTACCGGCAGATGGGACTGAACACTCTGCTGCTGGCTGACTCTACCAGCCGCTGGGCACAGGCTCTGCGCGAAATGTCCGGCAGACTTGAGGAGATCCCCGGTGAAGAGGCGTTCCCCGCCTATCTGGAATCTCTGATTGCCAGTTTCTACGAACGTGCCGGTCTGGTCAGACTCCGTTCCGGTGAAACCGGTTCCATCACCATCGGCGGATCAGTTTCCCCCGCCGGAGGAAACTTTGAAGAACCGGTCACTCAGGCGACGCTCAAAGTCGTCGGCGCATTCCTCGGACTTTCCCGCGAACGCTCCGATGCCCGCCGTTATCCGGCGATCCACCCGCTTGACAGCTGGAGCAAGTACCCCAGTATCGTGGATAAAGAGCAGCTTTCTTTCGCCCGCGGTATACTGCACCGCGGTTCGGAAGTCAACCAGATGATGAAAGTCATCGGTGAAGAAGGTACGGCAATGGAGGACTTCATCGTCTATCTCAAAAGCGAATTTCTGGATTACACCTATTTGCAGCAGAACACCTTTGATGAAGTCGACGGAGCCACATCCGCAGAGCGTCAGAAAAAGATGTTCAATGATGTGTACGGCGTACTGAAGACTCCGTTCAGCTTTGAAGAAAAAGAAGCCGCACGCAAATTCTTCCTTGAATTGCGTCAGCTTTTCACCGACCGCAACTACATGAAACTGGATTCAGCAGAGTATTGCGAACAGACCGCGTTGATTGAAAAACTAATCTCCACAGGAAGCAGAAAAGATGCGTAAGGTTTATCACAAGATCATCAAAATTTCCGGCAACGTCATCACCGTTGAAGCCGAAGGTGCCGCTTACAACGAACTTGCCGAAGTCACTTCCGCCCGCGGAGTATCTCTGGCACAGGTCATCCGGCTGGACGGCAATCAGGTTTCACTGCAGGTATTTGCCGGTGCCAGAGGCATAAGTACCGGTGACCAGATCCGTTTTCTCGGCAGAGAAATGACCGTTTCCGGTTCCGAAGCTCTGCTCGGCAGAGTGTTCAACGGCCGCGGAGTTCCCCGTGACAACCGTCCGGAGATCACCGACGAACCGACCGCCATCGGTGCGCCGTCCGTCAATCCTGCCAAACGCATCATTCCGCGCAATATGATCCGGACCAATATTCCCATGATCGACGTTTTCAACACTCTCGTTGAATCCCAGAAACTGCCGATCTTTTCCGTTGCCGGAGAACCGTACAACGAACTGCTCGCCCGTATTGCCCTGCAGGCGGAAGTCGATGTGATCGTCCTCGGCGGTATGGGTTTGAAATACGATGACTACCTCATTTTCAAACGCACACTTGATGAGCACGGCGCACTCGGACGTACCGTCATGTTTATCCATACTGCAGCCGACCCGGTGGTTGAGTGTCTGCTGGTGCCGGATATGTCGCTTGCCGTGGCAGAGTCTTACGCCCTCAAAGGCAAACGGGTACTGGTTCTGCTCACCGACATGACCAACTTTGCCGATGCACTCAAGGAGATCGCCGTCACCATGGAACAGATCCCTGCCACCCGCGGCTATCCCGGTGACCTCTACAGCCAGCTTGCCGGCAGATATGAAAAAGCCGTGGACTTTGACAGTGCCGGCAGTATCACTATTCTCGCAGTAACCACCATGCCCGGAGATGATGTCACCCACCCGGTGCCGGATAATACCGGATACATCACCGAAGGACAGTTCTATCTCAAAGGCGGACGCATCGAACCATTCGGTTCGCTTTCCCGTCTGAAGCAGCAGGTCAACGGCAGAACCCGCAGCGACCACCGTGCCATCATGGATGCCATGATCCGGCTCTTTTCCGACTACCGCAGCACTCTGGAAAAACAATCCATGGGTTTCCGGATGTCGGCATGGGACGAAAAACTGCTCAAATACGGCAAACGTTTTGAAAATGAGATGATGGATCTTTCCGTAAATATCCCGCTGGAAGCCGCTTTGGATCTTGGCTGGGAGATCCTTGCCGACTGCTTTGACCGCAACGAAGTCGGTATCAAAAGTGACCTGATCGAAGAATACTGGCCGGAACGTTGAACAGTATGGCAAAGATAAAATACACCAAAACTGAACAGAAGCACCAGCAGGATTCGCTGAAACAATTCAATCGTTTCCTGCCGACACTTCAGCTCAAAAAACAACAGCTGCAGCAGGAAGTGCGTTTGAGTCTGGAGAAACTTTCCGCGAACCGCCTCGCCCGCGAAGCGGCTCTCAAACATCTTGCCGGGGTGCTGGTCTTTTTCAACGATGCAAAAGAAACGGAAAAATTCACTGCGCTGGTGGAAGTGCAAAACATTGCCACATCAACCACAAACATTGCCGGCATCACGATTCCGGTCTTTGAAAAAGTTGAATTTGCCGATATCCGGTGGAACTTGCTGACTACTCCGTGGCATACCGATGATTGTGTCGCTGCTCTCAAAGAGTCGCTCTCTTTGCGCGCCGAGGGCAAGGTGCTGGAAAAACAGTACCAGCTGCTTCTGGCGGAACTTACCACCACCACCCAACGGGTCAATCTTTTTGAAAAGGTGAAGATCCCGGAATGCAAAGAGAATATCCGGCGGATAAAGATCCAGCTTGGCGACATGGAAACCAGTGCTGTAGCCAGAAGCAAGATCGCAAAGAACAAATCCCAGAAACTTGTGTGATGAACAAAAAACGCGAGAAAATTTTTCTGTGGCTCATATTGGCGGCAGCACTTGCGGTGCGTCTGCTGTTTCTTTTCCGTGGTCTGGAATATGACGAGATATGGTCACTGGAAAATTTTTCCCGTTTATCCACCGGAAAAATCTTCTCGGATCTGGCAACACCGAATAATCATCCGGTCAACACGCTGCTGATAAAGTTTCTGGATTACGGCAGGGAAAAATTCTGGACGATCCGCCTCGGTTCGCTCTTCTTTTCTCTGGGCAGTGTATATTTGCTCTTTCTGCTGGGAAAAGCATTTCACCGCAAATATGGGTGGTACGCCGCGCTGGCAGGAGCATTTCTGCCGCCGGTGATCATCGCCGGAACTACCGCCAGAGGATATGCCGGACAGCTCTTTTTTCTGCTGCTGACCGCACTTGCCTTGATCAAATGCCGCAAAGGTTCGTATCAGTGGACAATAACTGCGGCGGCGGCCGGGGTACTGGCTGTGATCTCTCTGCCGTCAAGTGCATTGTACCTTATACCGGCAGGAATTTTGTTCATCCTGCAGCTGTGGAAAAAACGGCGGTTGTACCCGGCACATCTGACCATATTCCCCCCAGCACTGCTCGCAGCGGCTGCATGGTATGCGGTAAACTGGAAAAATTTTGCAGCAAGCAGTCAATTCAAAGTGCCGGTAAACTCCGCCGGAGAGCTTTTACTCTGGCTTAGTAATGCAACCGCACTGAACGCAATCCCGTTATGGCTGATAATACCGCTGTTGCTGTTTTACCGCAAACGCCATTCGGCATGGGCATTGTTTTTCATCATCATCTTTCCGCTGGCAGCGGCACTATTCACCTCGCCAGCTCCGGCACGGGTATATCTGCCGGGAGTAGCGGCCGGAACTCTGCTGATAACACCGAAACTGAAAAACATCCGGTACAACTGTGCTGTTGCCGTACTTCTGCTGGGAATACAATTTGCCGTGTCACTGCCGGTACTGCCGGATACCGTGAGCATGGACGAAATGACCGCTTTCAACGAAATCAACGGCATCGTCACAGTCTATGGAGCCAACGAGAGTTATCCGGTATCATGGAACCACCCGGAATCCATCGAACTCTTTTTCCGGCAGCTTCACAAGGCTTCCGGTATGGAATATTGTGCTTTGCTGCTGGCTGAATATAAAATTTCCGGCGTGGACAGCAGCGGCAAAACAGTCATAAAAGCATTGCCGCCGGAGTTGGAAAATATTTCCGGCAGCGAATCAACAGTCATACTGAAACTGCAGAAAACCAACCGCATCCAGCCGGATACGACCGCATTCGCATTTTACCCGCCGACAGATGAAAAAATCCATATCAACAATGTAAAATATCTGGATGCCAAAGAGCTGATTTATCTTAACTGTTGGCTGACAGTTCCGCTGAATACTCCGGATGGCAGCTGTCACCGTTACGCATTGATCGCCTTCACAACAGACAGAGAACGGATTTTCCCGCCGGGGATGCCGGTATTCACTTTTGTGCGAAAGTGATTTCAAAAGTGGGTCCAAAAAAGTTCCGCACTATTGAAAAATAGGATTTTATGGCGTATATTAAAGCATGAACAACAAAGTTAAACATCATTCATACATAGAAATTCTGGATACCACGCTGCGCGATGGTGAGCAGACCCCGGGTGTCAGTTTCTCCCCGCAGGAGAAACTGGAGATCGCCCGTATGCTCCTTACCCGGCTGCGGGTCGACCGTCTGGAACTGGCAAGTGCGCGGGTTTCCGAGGGCGAAGAACAGGCGGTAAAGGAGATCATCCGCTGGGCGGAGCCGCACGGTTTTCTCCGTCAATTGGAGATCCTCGGTTTCATCGACAACGGCAAGTCGGTAAGCTGGATCACCGGAGTCGGCGGCAAAACCGTCAATCTGGTGGCCAAAGGTTCGGTTGATCATTGCCGTTTGCAGTTGAAAAAAACTCCCGCACGCCACATTGATGAGGTCGACCGGGAGATCCGCCGCGCCATCGACAGCGGTTTGGAAGTCAACCTTTATCTGGAAGCGTGGTCGGAGGGAATAAAAAAAGATCTTCCCTTCATCTGCGATCTGATAAAACTCACCGATTCTCTGAATGTCAAACGGGTGATGCTTGCCGATACTCTCGGACTGCTGTGTCCGGATGAGATGGAGCGTTACGCCCAATGGATGCTCTCAATATTCCCGGGAAAACATTTTGAATTTCACGGTCACAACGATTACGGACTGGTCACCGCCAACTCTCTGGCAGCAGTGAAAGCCGGTTTTTCCGGAGTTCACACCACTATCAACGGTCTGGGCGAACGTACCGGAAATCAGCCGCTGGCGCAGCTGGTGGTAACTCTGCACGACTTCACTCAATTCCGCACAAAAGTTGTGGAAAAAGAGCTGCAGCATGCCTCCGGTCTTATCCAGTCATTTTCCGGCAAACGCTGCCCGTGGAACATGCCTGTGGTCGGCAGTGACGTTTACACCCACACCTGCGGAGTCCATGCTGACGGTGATCAGAAAGGTAATCTCTACGGCAGTCTGTTGAGCCCGGAGCGTTTCGGCAGACAGCGGGACATAGCACTTGGCAAACTGGCTGGCAGAGCATCCGTGGAAGCGATCCTCGAAGATGCACCATGGAGTTCAGCACTCACACCGGAACAGAAAGAACATCTGCTTTCAGAAATAATCCGTCTTGGCGATAAGAAAAAAACCGTTTCTGCCGCAGATCTGCCCTATATCGCAGCCGGCGTAAAAAAGACTCCGCTGAAAAAAGTCTTCCAAATCACTGCCGCAGACTTCACCTCCAAACTCCATGGTCTGGCAAGTTCACATGTCGCAGTGGATTTCAACGGCAGACAGGTCGAAGCTTCCGCCAAAGGTGACGGCGGCTACGATGCCTTTGTGAAAGCGTTGAAAAAATGTCTGAAAGAATTCAAACTTACCATGCCGAAACTCGTTGACTACGAGGAACGCATTCCGCCCGGCGGCAGAACCGATGCCATCGTTGAGACCACTATCACCTGGAGTTACGGCGGCAGAACCCACATCACGACCGGGGTGGATTCCGACCAGGTGCTTGCTGCAGTTGCCGCCACAGAAAAGATGATCAACTTCATGGTGCAGTAACTATGGGAAAACTTTATCTTATTTCCGGCGATGATGATTTTGCCAGAAAACAGCGGGCAAGAGAGACTGTCATCCTCGTTTCCAACTGCGAAGAGCCGGAAAGTGCCGATCATGTGGAGATCGTTCAGGGAGACCTGCCGGAACTGAAATTGGATGTGATCGCCGACCGTTTCCTTGATGCATTGCGCACGCCGCCATTTCTTGCCCCTGAAAAAGTCGTCTGGATGCGCCATCATCCGGATCTGGACAGTTGGACAAATGAATCCGCACCGGCAGTGGTCAAAGAGCTGGTGGCATTTCTTTCCCTCCCGCTGCCCGGAGAACTTTCTGTCGTCGTTGACGGTCCGGGACTGGATAAACGCAAAGCCCTGTGGAAAAATCTGCAGAAAGCCGGTGCCGCGTTTGACATGCTGACCGTTTCCCGCTCAACCGATCGTAATTTTGCTGAATCCCGGCGCAATCTGCTGACCAATTTTGCCAAATCCACCGGCAAACGGCTGCTGCCGGATGCCATGCAGTATCTTACCGAAGTCATCGGAGGTGATTCCGGAACCCTTGCCAATGAACTGGAAAAACTTGCCTGCTATACCGGGAACGCACCGGAAATCACCATCGAAGACTGCCGTGCCATCGTCAGCCGCACCCCCGAAGCGGTCATTTGGGAGTATACTGATGCCATACAAAATCTGCGCTGTGAAGCGGCTCTGCATGCATTGGCAATGCTGGCACAGCAAAACGATCAGGGTTTTGAAATCAAATTGATCGCCATGCTCTCCAACTCGTTCCAAAAATCACTGAATTGCCGTTTTGCCATGCAGCAGCTGGGTATCCGCCGCCCGTCGCCAGGAGCATTTGAAAATATTTCCGATGAATTGAAAGCAAAATATCCGGATAATCCGCTGATAAAACTCCACCCCTACCGGGCATTCAAAATGTGTGAAGCGGCGGCCAAGCTGGATGGAGCAGCCATTGCCAGAAAACTGACATTGATCCGCAATGCCAGCCGGGCACTGGTTTCCGGCGGCGGCAAACCGCGGATAATACTGGAACAGCTGACCATAAAACTTTGCAGTTGAAAATTCAACATACGGGATACTTATCATGGGCAGATTTTTATTAAAATTGCGCCGAAAATCGATTTTAAAATTGCGTTCACAATGGGAACAACGTTTGGGATCACGATCAAGGATCGTCCCGATCGCCATGCTTATAGGTGTACTGGCTGCAGTGGCGGCGGCAATTCTGCATGAATTGGTGGCATTGCTGGAATCTGCCGGTCAATATCTGAAAAATCATGAATCCTTTATCGGAATGATCATTTTTCTGCTGCTGCCGTTCATCGGTATTACACTGTCATATTTTTCCCAACGGCTTTTCGGCGGTAACCGTTATTATAAAAGTTTGAGTCCGCTGATCCTCGCTATCAACCGCCGCCGTTTGAATATCCCGCTGCGTGAAACATTCAACCATATCATCTCCAGCGCACTGTCTGTCGGCTGCGGCGGTTCTGCAGGTTTGGAAGCGCCGAGCGTACTGACGGGAGCAGCTCTCGGTGCGAACACTGCCGGATTTTTCGGCATCGACCGGCGGCAGAAGATGCTGATGATCGGCTGCGGCGCAGCGGCAGCGATCTCCGCCATATTCCAAAGTCCCATCGGCGGAGTCCTTTTTGCTATCGAAGTGCTGCTGCCGGAATTCAGTGTTGCCGCGCTGATACCGATGCTGATATCCAGTGCCGTGGCGATGGTGGTTTCCCGGGCGTTGTTTCCCCATGAGCAGGTGCTGTTCGTCATCAATCCCCAGTGGCGTCTGGACGCCATACCGTTTTACTTTCTTTGCGGAATTTTCTGTGCCGTTACCGGTGTTTTCGTTATAAAAAGTGTCTACATGCTGTCTGCTTTACTGAAAAAACACATTCCGACTCCCGGCAGACGGTTGATCGCCGGAGGAACAATTTTGAGTATGGTGCTGGCATTTTTCCCTGTTCTCCGCGGACAAGGATACTATTTCATCACCCGGCTGTTCAAAGGAGATATGGAAACATTGCTGAAAAGCTGCCCGCTGATTGGCAGCCTGCCGCTGCCGGTTGCGCTGACGGCCATCATTGCGGCGGCAATTATTCTCAAAGCGGCGGTTTCAGAACTCACGGTAAATTCCGGCGGTGACGGCGGTATTTTCGCCCCGGCGATGTTCATTGGGGCATTCTCCGGTTTTGCATTTGCCCGGATGATCAACTTGACCGGCATAGTGGAACTGCAGGAGGAAAATTTTGTCGTTATCGGCATGTGCGGAGTATTTTCTGCTGTGCTGCGCGCACCGCTGACCGGAATATTTCTGATCGCAGAAGTAACTTTCAGTTACATTCTGCTGGTTCCGCTGATGATCGTTTCCAGTGTTTCCCATGCAGTTGCACGCTTTTTTGAACCTCACTCCATTTACATCAAAGCTCTGGCGGATGCCGATCTGCTTACCGAAAACCGCGATGATGCCCTGCTGCGCGCCCTGTCGGTGCGGGTGTGTATAAATACGGAGTATACCCCGCTTGCCCCGGAATTGTCCATCCGGGAACTGCGCAACACGATCGAAAGCTCTCCCAAAGCAGACTTTTTCCCGGTGCTGAACAATGATGCCCAACTGCTGGGAATAGTCCATCTGGAACAGATCACGCCCATATTTTTTGATCCGCACTTTGCCCAAAGTATGCTGGTATTTGATCTGATGGAAAATCCCCGCTGGATGCTGAACGAAGATGATGATCTGGCACGGGCAATGGATCTGCTGGAAAAAAGCCGTCAGGAGTACCTGCCGGTGAAATATAAAAACGGCAAGTTCATGGGGTTTGTTTCAGCCAGAGAGATATTCAAACTCTACCGCGGTCTGATACGCGAAGCAGATTCTTTCTGACCCCCGCATTACGCGAGCTGACCGGAACTGTTTTCCTCAAAAATCTTCCGGCTGGATGCCCCGTCAAATGCTCCGATCTCCAGCATATCGTCGTAATCACGGCTGGCATCATCACCGAATTTCAGAACGATTCTGCTGTCATCTGTGCCGGAAACCGTTACCGAATTTACTCCGTCAGAGTAAACCAGATTCCCGGAATCCCAGTTATCAGTAGAACCATCTGCGAACCAGAGAGTGATTTCAGAGTCATCCGTTATTTCCACGGTATCACGGCCCCAGTTTTCTCCGAAAGCAAAGATATCATCTCCACCGCCGGAAATCATTGAGTCATTGCCGTCTCCACCGATGATAAGGTCAAATCCGGTACTGCCGGTTATACGGTCATTTCCGGCATCACCGAAAAGATCATTGTCCTCGCCGGCGGCCCAGATCACATCATCACCGTCGCCGCCGCGAATGGTCATTTCACTGCCGTCATACGCGAAACGCTGACCGGTCATATCAACGATATCATCCCCTGATCCGGCGCGGATCTCATTGATCTGCGAAAGCCGTGCGGCATCTTTGCCGAATGAAGTATAAACATCCTCCACAAAAAGCGCGTCACCATTGGTATCATCGGTCAAGACCAGAATGTTGGCATCATCTGAACCATTGAATACATCGGCTATCACATTTTTCCCGGCAAGAGCGACACTTTCCCCGGTACCCTGCCAACCGTTTTTTTCTCCCTGATGGACCGCTTTGTAATCACCGCTCCAAACACCGTTTTTACGGGCAAAGAAAAGATCCGTGATATCATCGGCATCTGAAATAAACTTCTTTGCCGCTGCTGCCGTAACAGCAGCTGTGATCTGACTGCCGTCCGTCCAGTTACTGCCGGATAACGAAACCTGATACTGCCAATTGCCGCCCGGCATACAGAATGTATCCAATCCGGCAGATTCAACCCGTACAGTAAATGCATGGTCAAAACTATCCTGTGAATACCGGATGAAATACTCTTCAACACCGGAAATCGGATTCCAACTGACCCCACCGGAGTTTCCGGAAAGTCCGGAAATACCGTTTGTGACCGCTTTCACGGTCAAATCACCGCCCTTCAAGTTCAATACATACGATTTATCTCCGACATCCAACGAACCGCCGACACGTATTGAACCGTATTCATACACTGAATCTTTTACCGTGATACAGCCGGTAAATCCGGCAGCATTCTTCGCCAGCACGTACTCCCCCACATCTGCATCGGATACGTCAATGGAAAAACTTCCGCCGGAAATGAGCGACAAGTCATTGACCATCGCCTTATCCTGCGGACTGGTAAGAACGAATTCCATTGTCCCGTTATTCACTGCCATATCATCCAGCGTAATTGTACCGCGCACATTGATCTCGCCGTCAAGTACGGCTCCACCGTAAAGATAGAGAGAACCGGAATCACCGACTTCAAGACCGGAAATCCTGCCGCCGGTTGCGACATGAACACTGCCACCGGAAATCATGATATTTTCCGCACTGCCTGCCATTGCAATATAGAGATTTCCGGATGTTCCGACCTCTACCGTATCTGCGACAGCATTGGCTGTAATATAAGCGATACCGCCATTGCGGATCACAAGATTACTTGCCAGAACCTTATCCCCGGCAGTAAAAATCCCCTGAATATCCGCTCCGGAAACGACACCGGTACGGAATAAACTGCTCATGTGAGTCTGCCATCCGCCGGAAAGCTGTAAAACAGCACCGGTATGAAGCAGCAAATCATTGAAATAACCATGATTGATTATCATTGAACCTCCGGAAGAAACCGTCACCCCATTAAAGGTCATCATATAGGGATCTTCTGAATAAATCACCGCCCCTGAAGAAATCTTCGCCCCGTAATGAAGTCCACCGCGAATATGGTGTAACCCGGAATGGAAAATCGGATCGATCGTGTTTATGATCATATACATGTTGTAAGGAGAAAAAACTTTATTTACAGTAAAGACTTCATCATACCACTCCGAATCTATCCCTTTATATTGTCTTCCATTATAAAATCCGCCTTCGTGCAGGAAAAATTCCCCGGTTACGCCGGAAATTCTGCCTCCTGAAGAAACAGTAAGTGTACCATTATTTCTTACAGTCACTATACTTGCAGAACCGCCGGAGGAAACGGTCATCGAACCGCCGGACACAACTGCTCCGGAAACTATACCGCCTGATAATACTGCCAGTTCAGCATCGTTATGCAGCGTTGTGCTTACTGCTGTACCGCCGGATAAAACATACATCGATGTTCCGGAAAGCACTTTACCGTTCATACCGGAGGCATTGGAAACAATCTGATTGTTACTCATCACATAAACACCGGCATAATTACTGATTACATATGTAACATAGGCCCCGGATTCAGCATACACCGCATCGCGGTTCCACGGAGTAGTGAATATATTGGTCGCAGTTCCGCCGGACGATACATACAAATTGCCGTCATAAACAGAAATACCATCAGCGACACCACCGGAAGAAACATATAAACAGCCTTCGGAAACAACTACACCGGAAACAATTCCGCCGGATTCAACATTAGCAAAACCTTCATTCAGTATAAGACCATCTGCCATACCACCGGAAGAGATATTCAAATCACCCCAGGAGTTAACAGTGGTATCATTGGCAACGCCGCCGGAAGATATATACATACGCCCGCCATACTCCACCGTGGTATCATTGGCAACGCCGCCGGAAAATACATACATACTGCCGTCATACTCCAGCGTTGTATCATTGGCAACGCCGCCGGAAACATACATATTTCCTCCGCTGTTCACAATCGTACTGTCCGCTGTACCACCGGAGTAAATAAAAAGTCCAGATTGATCTGCGTAATAGGTTCCGGAAATCTCCGTCCCGGAAATTTTGCCACCGGAAGATACCTCCATACGACCATAAACGGTCGTATTTGCAGCAGTGCCGCCTGAAAGCACCAATGCCGACTGCCATCCTTCAACAGTCACCCCGGAAACAGACGAATATTTTCCTGCCAGACCTTCATTCGGCTCTCCGATATAAACCCCGGCATCATAAAAATAAGAAATCACGGAACCTTCTTCAAAAGTTGCATTGTAATAATTTTCCCAAGGGTCGTAAGCCAGCAACACCGAACCACCGCTTGCAATGTAGATATCAGCATATTTGTCAGCCTCAAGCATATGGACATATCCGCCACTGGATATCACCAGATTACCACTGCGGTTGACAGAAACATTGCTTGCAATGCCGCCGGAATACACATATATTGCGCAAAAGTCGTCGACAGTCACTCCGGATGCAACCGTTCCGGAATGCACCGAAGCAGACCTGCCATAGTTTAATTCCAATCCGGAAATCGTATTTGGTACAAATGTTACAACAGCGTCATCCCCAACGCCCACATATCCGCCGTCTTCCTTTACAGCCAAAGCCGTACCGCCGAAATATACCGACATAGAACCTCCGGAAGAAACCGTCACCCCGGAAGCATAACCATCGATATTCAAACAAGTCCATTCAGAAACCACGGCATTACAAACACTTCCTGATGAATCTACAAATAGCCCCCCTCCTTTTAAAGTTAAACCGTATATTTGACCATTAACACCGTATCCAGCCATGATATCGTTAACAGTCATATTACTAACCGTTGCCCCACTGCAAATATCGATATAACTGGAATAGAACGTCGCGACATCGGAAACAACCGCACCGGAATAAACATTCATGGAACCATAGGAATCTAAAATGATACCGTTACCAACTCCGCCGCTGTAGATTTGCAAAATTCCGTATGTTTCAACAGTGATATCAGAAGCAACGGTGTTGGAGTGAACCGTCATTGTTGAATCCAGAACCAAACCGGAAACAGTATTGGAAACAAAGGTCGCACTGCCGCCATCTTGGACATACACACAACCGCCGTTTTCTTTTATATCAGCTGCATTGCCGCCGGAAGAAATCTCCATACTCCCGCCGGAATTGACCTCTGTCACACGGGCAGTACCACCATCGCAAACTATCACATTGCCATTCACACGGGTATTTTCAGCTACGCCGCTGATGGAGATGTACATATAACCGCCGGAATTAACAATCGTACTGTTCGCAACACCACCGGAGGAAATATTCATATAGCCGCCGGAATTAATCGTTGTATCATCTAATATATTATCATGAACATACGTCTCACCTCCGGAGCTAATTACAGTCGTACTGACTGTACCTCCACCACTGATAAACACGTGTCCATTCACCTCACAATTTTCAATCACCCCACCGGAAGACACAAATAAACTGCCGACATTACAAAATAAACCATCAACCATTCCGCCTGATAATACATGCAATGTTCCATAACTCATCACGGTGTTACTCGCCACACCGCCACCATAAATATTCATTGCACAATAATATCCATTCACTACGGTATCGCAAACTTCTCCGCCACTTGACACATGCAAATCACAAGATGACAATACGATCCCGGATGAAATCATGCCTGAAGAAACATGCATATCATAGTAAGACATCTCAAACCTCTATAACTTTTTACGCGAGCAGTCCCTCGGAAACTCCGGTGACATTCAGTTTCAACTCATCGTCGATCGCTGCACTTTTGCCGGAACCGAGCAGATTCGCGGCAGCATCGTGAAGATCGCAGACAAAATCCACCCACACCTGCTCACTGCCGAGCGGAGTACGCTGCAATTCCGGATCAAGCAAGTACGGTTCATTACGGTAAGAACGCAAAGCTCCGGTACTTTCTGTAATATCCACACCGCTGTAAAATGACAATCCGTAGTTATCCGGATCTGTACAGCTGCTGACCACCGCGTCGGCAATACCGTTTTTCAACTCCGTCACCGCACTGCTCAAATAACTGGATATATTCTTGCCGGAAACATTCAGGAAATCATACATATCGGCATAACTCAACACATCCATATAACCGCCGTCAAAGAGTGAATCGATCGCCGATTGCGCCAATATCTGCCAATCCGATGCGGTAAAATTCTCTGACGCTTCAGCGAAATCACACAAACTTTCCACCAGCCTGCCGTCAGTACGCACCGAAACCAAACTCTCAATATTATAATTGCCGACCGCCACATCGACCATCGCATCAGAAACCTCAAAACTGCTGCTCCGGCGGTCAATGGCAGAGAGAAAATCCGTCCACTGCCATCCACCGGCGTACTCAGTATATTCTGACGCCACCAGGTAATCTGTAACTCCGTCAAAGCAGGAAACCACTTCCGCCATGCCCATCAAACAGGCATCAAAACCCATGACGGTAATATTCAAATCACTGTTGCTGACACTCTCGGCGATTTCATTGACTCTCATACTGGTTCCGGTGTCATCGCTCATACAGCTGATAAATCCGTTGCCGTGATTCCACATCACCAGCGCGCAGTTATCCACCCCGGCTGCCTGAACTTCGCCCCACTCAAGGAAACGGTCAAGCGTTGCAACATCACCGCTGTCAAGTTCCCCCCATGACTCCCAGTCCACGGTGATCGACGTGCCGGTGGAAGCATTGATTTTGCCGACCCTGGTATCGCTCCAGTTACCGTGCTCAGTGGAGTACCCGGTTGAACGGTCGCACAATACATACACATCGACATCACTGCCGTAAACAGCTTTCTGCATTTCCAGAATATCTCTCAACGCATACTCTTCCAGATTATTATCCGCTGCCATATAAACGAATACCGCCCAACTGAATCCATCGACAGAAATACTCTTTTCCACGCTGGAATTGTCCGTTTCGTCGCTTTCAGCAAGCACATTTCTGCCGTCTGCCACGACCCGGATATTGTGTTCTCCCGGCAGCATTACCGCATCACTCTGGATCTGATGATTCCGTACCCTGTAATACCAGCCATCCTTTCCGCGCGACGCCAGTTCCGGGATCGCTACCTGCCCGATAAGTTTATCGTCGGCATAAATATATGCCGTCGATGCCGCCGCTGCTCCGTCACCAAGATTGTCCACATCAAAATTGATGGTAAAAATCGAACCGTAATCGACATTGGCGGTACTTACATTAAAGTTGCTTATCGACAGATCCGGTGGTATCTGCTGCACATTCACTGTACGATACGCACGGTTGTTATCTTCCCTTGCCTCTCTTACCGCATTACCGGCATCTGCCACGACGTACAATTTGTGACTGCCGGCAGTCAGAGTCCCCGCCGGTACGGTCAGATAACAGTTTCTGCCGCCTCCGGCAGCGATCTCCCCCACCGAAACCGTCCGCAACAGCCGCTCTCCATCGTATACTTTCAACGTTGTTGCTCCGGCTGCTGCTGTGCCGGAATTATTCACCCGGAAATTCAACACCACCGATTCCGTGTTGTAAATACTGTTGCTGCTCACCTCATAATTGGTGATATGAAGATCAGCTTTCGGCACACTCCGCACATTCACCGTACGGTACGCACGGTTGTTATCCTCCCGGGATTCGTTTTCGGTATTACCGGCATCAACCACCAGATAGATCTTATGCGTACCGCCGGACAAACTCGATGCCGGCACCGTGACCCGGCAGTTTCTGCCGCCCCCGGCGGCGATCGCCCCAACCGAAACCGTCCGCAGCAGCCGGTCACCGTCATATACTTTCAACGTCGTGGTCCCGGCATCAGCGTTGCCGGTATTGTTCACCCGGAAATTCAGCACCAATGCCTCTGTACTGACAATATTGTTGCTGCTGACTTCATAATTGGTGATATTCAAATCCGGTTTGCTCGCCGTACGCACATTCACAGTACGGTAAGCACGGTTGTTGTCTTCCCGGGATTCAATAACTGAATTCCAGGCATCGACCTCCACCCACAGCTTATGCGTACCGGCACTCAATGCCCCGGAAGTGACCGTCACCCGGCAGTTTCTGCCGCTGCCGGCTGCGATCGGATCAAGGGACAGCTCCCGTAATATCCTATTGCCGTCATAGATCCGCAGCGACGTATACCCCGCATCATATGTCCCGGTATTATTCACCCGGAAGGTCAACACCACCGGCTCGTCAGCAGAGATATTGTTGCTGCTCACCCCGTAATCAGAAACGTTGAGATCCGCCCTTTTGAGCATGGCAAAACTCTCAAGTCCCTTTCCGCCGTGATCAAGTGTGCCGGTAAGGTGTCCGCTTTCGTGGGCGATCGCCTCCACAATCGCCGCGTCACTGTCACCGGCATCCATCAGCACAAATGCGTTATCATCCGGAATCAAATTACCGTGATCAACGGTTTCAGATATCCCGGCAAAGTTTCCGTAATTTTCAAATGCACGGCTCTTTCCCACAAAAATCGTGGAAAACCTCCCGGCGGCGGGACGTTCACTGACAAAAACGACATTTTCTCCGGCGAAGCGGGCATTGAGCTGCAAGAGGATATTTCTGATCCGCTCCATATTCAGAGCTGAATCATTGACACTGACACTGTCAAGCTGAAGTACAGAACCGTTGAAACTGGTGGATGCACCATCAAAATCCAAATAAATGATTTGAGCGGGAACGGAAACGGTATCCGGATAAAAACTCTTTTTTGACATGATCAGCTTCTCCTGTAAGATTTTTTAACTACACGGTTAAAATAGCACCATTCATGCAATTATGCAAATTTTTTTTAACACTTTACGGCATTTTTCCAGGTATTGTATTGCGTTCGTAAAAGACTTTGCCGTCAAAGCCCTGAATACTTTTTTCCTCATCTGCCAAAGCCAGCCTTTTTTCCGCACAGGCACAGTAGTATTCATCCATTTCCACCCCGCAGTAACGGCGGTTGAGCTTTTTCGCGGTCACACTCGTTGAACCGCTGCCGAGAAACGGATCAAAGATCATATCATGCTCATTGCTGGATGCCAAAATCAGTTTGGCAAGCAGTTTTTCCGGCTTCTGCGTCGGGTGGTCGGTGTTTTCCGGCATCGACCAGAAAGGCACGGTGATATCATCCCAGAAATTCCCGGGACAGCTGTCCCGGAATCTGCCGTCAGAATCTTCCACCCAGTCTTTGGGACAGCCGTTATCCCGGTAAGGCGCGATAACCCGGCGGCGCATTTTTACCGCGTTCAGATTGAATGTATACTCATTTCCTGCCGTGGCAAAGAAGATGTCCTCTGCAGAATTTTTCCAGTTCGCCGCCGCTCCCCTGCCCTTTTCCCGCTGCCAGGTGATCCGGTTGCGCAGTGTAAAAAACTCCGCCAGCACCCTGCCGACGATCAGCGACGTCGACCAGTCACAGCAAACATATATCGAACCGCCCGGTTTCAGCAATGGAGCAGTCAGCTCAAGCCATTGCCGGGTGTATTTCTCGTAAGCAGCGGCACTTTTCCGTGAAAAAAGTTTGCCGTTGAAAGACTTTGTAAGATTATACGGCGGATCGGCAATGATGAGATCAGCAAATCCGCGCGGCAATAATGCAGCACTCTTGAAAAAATCCCCGCAAAGTGTGCGGCAGGTGATCTCCGGCAGAGTCAATGCACTTTTTCCGGGGATCAGGCATCTGCTGAAAAACTCTTTGCGCTCCGGCTCCATCAACTGTAAAGTGCGGTTTCGCGGTGCGCGTTCTTTTCCGGTCATATTAAATCTCTCCATGTTTCATGGTAATTTATCACCATTTGTCAGCAAATGCAAGCACTGCACAATAAAAAACACCCCCCGCACGATGTTCAACCGGACGGAGGGAGCTGTTATACGGATATTTTTCAGAATGGATTGGTATACGTTCCGGTCGCAGGAGCTGCCGGTGCTGCGGCAGGAGCGGCCCCACCGAACTGCTGCAGGATTTCCGGAGATGCCTGATGCACGGAAAATCCGGTCCCATCTTCAGAAATTTTCTGCCCCTGAAATTCCGGGAAGTAGGCAACGATTCTGGTATCGCAGGAATCTTCTGACACATTGACCACCTGAACCACGCAGAATGATTTGCGCGCAACACTCTTTTTACCGGTACGGCGGTTGACCCGCGCTTTACCGGCTTTGCGGATCTCAAAAAGCATACCTTTTTTCGCTACAGCGGCAGGCACATCCAGAATCACCATGCCATCTTCAACACCGATCACATAGAACGGTGTCAACTTGACAAGCTCTTTCACGATATCCTTCGCGACCTCGGCACACGCTGCCTGCAAAGCATTTTCAGCGTAATTACCGCTCTTATACTGTCCGGCAACCGCCAAAGTGGTCTGACCGGCAACCATCTGTCTGGCAAGATTCACACTGCGGTAAGTTTGACCGTTTTTCAAATCAGCTATACGCAGGATCAACTCGACTTTTGCGACCTGGTGCACTGTTTTATTTCCATAAATATCTGTGGAATACTCTTTGGAAAAACCATACTGGGAAATCGACAGTTTCAGCACATATCCGGCAGATTTGATATTGGTTTGAATACCACCGTCATCTGCGGCGACAGCACTTTTTTCCGCCTCTTTCAACGCAGTTTCCCAATCCTCTTCATTGAGTACCCGGAACAAACCGCAGGAAACCAGTTCATGATTGATACGGTCAACCATAGCTTTGAAATTCGCATTGGGACTGTCGGTCTTATTCTGGATGTTTTTTCCATCGACCAGAACCATCTTGCGGGTATCTTCCGCGACCTGTTCATCTTCATCGCCGTAAGCGAACGCGGCAGCCGGAAAAATGATCCCGGCAGCCATCATAAACAATGCAACAAGTTTTTTAAGCATTTTTTCACCTGCAAAACGTTACTGGATTTCCGCAGAAGTCCACATCATGACCCGGTTGGTTTCCGGAGTATCATTATCTTTGACATAGACCCAGGCATGATCAAATTCGACCGGGGCCCCATGTATACCGACTACGCCGCTGCCGACGTAACGTTTGGCATCTTCATAACCGGAAGGATCGGTGACGGAACGGCGTTTGACCGTCTGGTAAAAACTGACTTTCTGTCCTCTGGCAATACCGTAATTGGCACCGTGGGAAAGTTTGGCAAAGTTGCCGTTACAGACCGTTTCAACCACATACAGCGGCGGAGCGTACTTCTTGGCATAACTGGACATCGCACCGGCTGCAGCCTGCTCAACTGCGGCTTTCATATTATTGAAGTCAGGCCGCTGATTGAAAAGTGACGTATTGGTAACTTTTTTGTTAAAGGTAAAAATACGTTTGCCGCTTGGATCACTCAGCATAACTTCCACAGTTACATGAGCGTGCCAGATATCGACCTGCTGGGCAGTGCGGCTAATCTTATTGGCGGTATTGCGGTCATGGATGAAGTTGCCGGCAATAGTTGTTCCGATTTTATGAATGTTGTTCTCAGTAAAAGAGGCGTTGAGGATATTATAGGTAAGCAGATAAACTCCATTGCTGCTGCCGGCAGCCGGAACTGCGGAAATCTGCACCCCCGGGGTGGCCAAATTACCGGCTTCTGTATTGACCAATTCAAAATCTTTCATGCTGCTGACAATTTCAGTAAGTTTGGAATCCATCGTCATCAACAGATCTCTGCGCCACTCACCGGGAACCTGGTGCAATCTCATCGTCATGAAAAGTCCGGCTTTTTCCGACGGTTTGATCATCACTTTGCGTTTGAATTTTCCGCGTTCATTGGCAATTTTGACCGCCTGAACGACTGCCGGTTGATTCTGCTCATCAACTTTGCTGTCCAAAGGCCCGACATTGGTCGGGTCAAAAGTTACACAACCGGTAAGAAACATCGCCGCAATACCGGACAACAACGAAATTTTGTTGATTTTCATAGTAAATTCCCCCTTGTTGATTATTGTTACTGAGCCGGAGCAGCTGCCGGAACGGCTTTGGCAACCGGAATCAGTTTGGCTTTGGTACGCATACTCTTTCTGCCGGCTTTGATGACGATATTCTTTTCCCAAACCTTGTAGCCATCCATTTCAACCCGAATACGGTGCGGACCGCAAGTAACGGAACTGCCGTTGTCAAATTCTTCATCATCGACATAGATCACGGCATCTTCGGGATCGAAGTCTTCACCTTTGCCGACGCAGTTGACCGTCAATTCAGAAAGCAATTCTTCCCCAAGCTGTTTGGCGATCTGCTTCATGGTCTCTTCCATAAGCTCAGGGGCAGCATTATGACCGCTGTTTCTGCTGGCACTGGTCTGCCGGAAGTTGCGTGAAGCTTTAACATTGCCGGCATAAATAACATTGCCGTTGAAATCACGCAGATTGAATGTGGCGCGTTGGGTATACACGGTACGCTTCACCATGGTGTTGCCAACCTGAACTGTATTGGATTCCTCATTGAGATCCTGCATGATGACGGTAAGAAAATAACTGGCGGATGCGACATCCTGCTGATCGTTGCCGCCGATGGCTTTTTCCACTTCGGAAATGCTGGAATTGGCACGGTCGATCAACTGGATATACTGCCGGTAAGGCATCAAAGCAGCCTGAAGATAATTTTTTGCCACCACCACGTCACGGGTATTTTTGTTCACCAATATCTGGGTGCGCAACTGATGCAGAACAGCTTCCATACGGCGGTTCTGCGCTGCAACTTCACGCTGCTGTTCATTGTAACGCGCCATCTGGTCATTGAAACGGATGATGACCTCCTGTCTGGCAAAACTCGGATCAGCCGCCCGGTCAGCAGCAGTGAGCTGCGGTGTGTTTTCAATATTGAATTGTTTGATCTTCTGCAGCCACTCTTCAGTCTTGGCAACGGTATCTATCGTACCGACATCGGTGAGCAGAATACAAATCTTGCCGGGATAAGGTGACGGGATCTTGAACTCTTTCTTCTCTTCAGCTCTGACTGCACCGGCTGCCACAAGGGCCACCCCGATAAAAAGCAAAAATTTTTTCATTTCCCCTTCTCGCTTTCTATTATGTTTTGCGGCAGAATCCGTCAGATTTCCTCAAAACTGAATCAGCAACTGCCACACCTGCCCGAACCCTTATAAATATAAAGATAAGGGAATCGGTTTTTACAACGAACACTAGAATATATCATAAAAATGACAAAATGCAACATATTTTTCAACATTTTATGACTTTTTATAAATTATTTCACAAAAGAGTTGTCTCAATTGTTGTTAAAAACCTAACCGGCGGTGGTGCATCGTGGCCAATCTCGCACCTGTTACTCCTCAACGCCGCGTATGACGACGGTTAATGGCAACTACCCACGATAACGATACCACTGGCAAGACGGATAAGCGAAAATGATGTTATCGCGCACAAACAAAAGTGAAAATGTTTTTTTTTTCGTTAAAGCGCCCTTTTTTGATTTTTTTTATCAAAATGTTCAAAAACAGACTTGCTTTTTTACTGTTATTGTGATATAATTTATACAGTTTCGTGATAGGTATTCTAAAAAAAGCAACTCTTAATCAAGGAAGAAAAGAACTATGAACAATAAGAAAAAATGCCTGTTCCTTTTTACGCTGCTCGAACTGCTCGTAACCACTTCTCATTTCTGCTGTAATTGGTTGCGGGATAAACTTGAAAATAGAAATGCAAAGAGTGGTTCTTTTTCACCTGCTTGTAAGCAGGTGAAGCTGTACAGCTTCACCT
>SUWK01000017.1:0-15680 GCA_015061525.1 Lentisphaerota bacterium | reverse complement strand
TTCACCTGCTTGTAAGCAGGTGAAGCTGTACAGCTTCACCTTAATTGAACTCCTCGTCGTCATCGCCATCATCGCAATTCTCGCAGCCATATTACTGCCGGCATTAAATTCGGCACGGGAACGGGGCAGAGCCGCCAGTTGTGTTTCCAATTTGAAAAATATCGGTCACGCAATTACTATGTATGCAAATGACAATGACGGATACACCAAACACACCTACTTCAATGTCGATAAAAACGACGCCACCTGGCAAACGGGATATGCTTATTATGGAATATATATGGGTGGATTGTCTTTTTCGCAATACGACACAATGAAACCTTCCAACCGCGGCGGTTCACTGACGCTCAAAGATTGTGTAGGAGTTTCTTTCTGCCCGTCGATGGAAGTTGAAGACGGCTGCGATTCCTACGCGCTTTCAGGAAGCCACGTAGCTGTTCCTGTCACTGGCGTAGTCCCGACTTTCAAAGACTTTTTCAGTGACTCCACTCGTCGGGGATGGATCCTTGCGGCAGATGCCTGGTCCGAAACACGCAGATCAGGGCGTAACACTATGCTCTCACCGCATTTTGCAAAAACCATAACGGATTTTGCTTCACCTTACCTTATCCACTCAGGGCGCGCCAATCTGGCAATTTCAGATGGTTCAGTGCAGAGTATGACCGAAGGTGAATTGCGTGAAACCCGTTATCGTATCACGCTGACCACCGCCGACAGCGGACACGGTCAGCAAGCTGTTGAAATGATTTTTAATGCAAACAAGGGCAAAGTTGTGCTTCACTGATCTGATTTGTCTGCAACATTAAATTAAGATCAAAAATATATATCCAGACTGAAATAAAAAGTATGAAAAGATCTTTTGCCATAATTTTTCTGACTGTATCGACAGTTGTCGTCTCTGCCGCAGAGTTTGTTATGCAGCCCTTTGTCCCTGTCAGCGGGATCAAAGGAGGCAAATGGCACTTTCCTGTCAAAATGATTGCACAAGTCAGCGGTAATGAGTATACCATCCCTGGTAACCCCAAAGATCAAATCGGTATCACAAGCAAATATATCCTGCTGAATCAAAATACTCCCGAACCGATCAAGGTTTCCGCGGAAATGAAACGCGATGCCGTTTCCGACGGCGGTTTGGTCTGTCTGGATATCGACATCCGCTATACCGACGGCACTCAACAATATGTCGTCAATCCCCGCCTCGGTGCCAATGAACGCGGTAAGTGGATCACCAAAGAATATACTTTTACACCGAGAAAAGCGATCAAACAATTCCGATTGATCTGTTTTAATTTGAATACCGATGGCAATGCTGGATTCCGCAATGTCACCATCGGTCTGACTGGCAATATTGCAGATACCAACGCGCAAGAGCCAGTTGCCGCTCCTGCCGCCGCCCCAGAGAAACCAGTGATCGGCAATATTACCGAAAATGGTGTGAATTTCAAAGTTGAAGCATTCAAACCCGATAATGCTATGAAAAACGGCCGCTGGGGTTTGAGCGTGGAAAGCGTTGCCGCCAGTGTCAGCGGCAACAATATCGCTCTCCCTGCTCTCAAAGATAAAGAAAATGCTGGTATCACCACCAGTTATTTTGAACTTGATCAGCAAACTGCCGAACCGATCCGTTTCGGCGGGGAGATCAAAAGCGACAAAGTTACAGGTCTGGTCTGTTTCTGGATGGAGGTATTTTTTCAGGATGGTTCCCATCAGTGGGTGACCGCTTCCCGTCTTGTTCCGCAGGATGCAGGAAAATGGGTCGATAAAACTGCCATTTACAAACCAGTGAAACCGATCCAGAAATTTCGCGCGATCTGCTTGTCAATGAACAATCAAGCCCCTGTTGAATTCCGCAATGTGACCATCGGTCTGGCTCAAAAAAAAACTAAATCTATCCCAGTCAGTGCAAAAAATATCACCATAGAAAGCAATGGCGTATACACCAAACTTGCCTATACCGGCAATCAGCTTTTCATCAGAGGTCTCGCAGGAGACAGCGGTCACAATATCATTGCCAAAGATGCCAACGCCGCCAATATCTGGCGACTGCGGCTGCGCAGCAGCAAAACTGGCAGAATGCTCAATATTGATGCTGGCGGCAAACTTTCCATTGCCGATAAAAACGGTAAAAAAGTATTTTCGTGGGCAGAAAAATCCCAAAATAATGTAACGTTTTCCGTAACCGTTACTGCTGAAAAATCCGATATGCCCCAGATGGCAGACTGGAAAATCGCCGTTGATTTGAAATCGGATGAATACTCCCTTGAAGAAATACTTTTTCCAGTCATTCCAGGCATTTCTGTTCCCGGAAATGCCGAAAAATCAGGTCTCTTTTTTCCGCAAGATGTCGGCAGACTTATTGTCAACCCGGAACAGAATCTCCACAGCAATCTTAATTTGCGTTACGGAACCTGGTACTGCGCGATGCAGTACATCCATTATGCAGGAGAATATGACGGATTTTTTATGATGACCCCAGACGGAAAAGGGTTTATCAAGCAATTCAATATTCTCCGCAACCCGGGTCAGAGATCCCTGAGTTTTCATATCACTCATCTGCCAAAACGCGGTGCAAAAAAATTCGCAACTGATTACGCGGTCCGTTTCGGTACACTCCCAGGAAACTGGTTCGATGCCGCAAAACTCTATCGGTCATGGGCGGTCAAACAGATGTGGACCAATTCCCACGGCAAACTGGCTCTGCGCAAAGATTTCCCCAAACCACTCTCCGAAGCCGCACTTTTCATCAACTGGATCGACAATACTCTGCCGATGACCAAAGAAAATCTGGATTTCCGCAGAAGCCTGACAGGGCTGACTTGGTCGACCACACCAGGACACATTCTCAAAGAACGTCTCGGTTATGCTCACGATACAGAAAAAGTTATCCAGAATTTCCGGGAACTGCGCAATTTCTACGGTGCTCCGCTGATTGATTACAGCCACCCTTATATCCACCCGTTCAATATGGGAACTCCTGCTTATATCGTGCCAGATGGTCTGCCGGAAGCTATGAAAGCTCTGCGTTCTGATGGTGTTTATTTTGTCCCGTGGACAAGCGCACGGCTTTTTGACCTCAATACTGCAAAATTCAAAGAGGAAAATGCTGCAAAATCTGCCATCGTCGATCACGCTGGAAATATGAAAACTATGATCGATTCCGTTAAAATGGCTCCGATGTGTATGGCAACTGAATATTGGCGCAACGTTATCATATCCAGTACCATCCGACTGCTCAACAGCGGATTCAGCGGAATATATTACGATGAATTGGCATCCAGCGGTGCCGAGATCTGCTATGCTACCAACCACGAACACACCCCTGGCGGTGGTCGTTACGGTCTGAATGCACGCCGTCAGGTGCTGCGCGATCTCCACAAAGCCGCCCGCGAAGCTGGACATCCAGAATATTTCTCCTGCGGCGAAGAAGCCTGCGAATATCTTATCGGTATCCACGACGCCAACTTTATGTTCGCATCCACATTCCCCGATAATGTTCCCGCTTATCAGGCGGTCTATCACGACTATTCATACAGTTTCTCCCGCGCCCCGGGGAAATGGATGGACCCCAAAAGCGGCTGGTACCGCAACGCTTATGTCAATCAAAGCGGCAATGGCGCGATCGAAGAACTCGTCACCCATTCTGCCCGTAACCTGAGTTTCGGGGTGAATATCGGTATCGTCCGCCGCGACCTGCCAGCTTTCTCGCCAGAAGGAGCCGCCGTGATCGCCCGTTTCGCAAAACTTTATTATGCAGGTCGCCGTTTCCTTATTTTCGGTGAAATGCTCCGCCCACCAGTCGTCACCGACCAGCTGACCCAGTTCATCTCGTGGAGTGCAGGAAATACATCCAGAGGAACCGCTCCTGTGATCTATTCGTCTGTGTGGCAGGATACTGATCGTGTCAAAGCTCTGATCGCAGTCAATACTTCCGTATTCCCGATCGCTCCTGAGTTTGATCTCTCCGACACCCTTGACCCGAATAAAAAATACGCTCTCAAAAATATCGTCACTGGCGAAGTCATCGGGATCACTGGCAGCAAATTCCGTGTTCCGATAGCTGGACGCGACGGCATTATGCTGGAAATCACCGAAACATCTGACGCGTTCCGCGCTCCGCAGATTCCTGATTTTACAGTGGTATTTGATCACGATATGACTGAACGGCGGGCAAATGAGCAGTGTCAGGTGCGTTTTACATTGGACAATCACACAGACATTCCGCGGCAGGGTACGGTAACATTTACGATGAATGGTGTTGCCCCGATCACCCGCACTCTTGCCATTGACGGCAAGGGCAGAAAACAGCTCTCAATACCTGTAACTATGCCCGCACAGGGTGTCAACAGTTTCACCGTGACTACTGATTTTGGCGATCTCAAACAAAGCCATACCACTCATATCGGTATCAAAGCCGCTTCTGTTGTCGCTAAAAACAAAAAAAGGTATACTGCAAAAAAACTGGCAAATAACGATTTTGCCTCTGGTACTCCTGTCATCAGTGACCTGACTCGGCACATTCCTGATTATCGCGGAGCGAATGATTTGGCGGCGACCGCCAGAATCAACTGGAACGATACTGGATTGCTTATGGAATTCACCGTTGTTGACGATATTCATATATCTCCCAATACCATCGCCGAAGAAATCTGGCGCGGTGACTGTATCCAAATGGTTCTCGGACTTTTCTACCCCGAACAGGGACGGCACGTCTACCGCAATATCTTTCTGACGATGGTCAAAGGTGCGCCATTTGCCCTGAATCTGGAATCTCCTGACAATTCTGATGAGGTCATCAAATTGACCACCCGACGTGAGGGCAATAAAACCATCTATCGGGCTTTTATTGAAAAAGCTCTGTTCCCTGATGAATTCAAATCCGGCACCCGGATTCCTTTCGGGTTCACCGTCAACGAATGTGATGACAAGAGCGGAAACCGCGGCTGGCTGCAATGGACCCCCGGTATCTGCGGGTCAAGAGACCATGATGCATTGGGGGAAATTGTGCTGCAATAACAATAGCCAGGTTCTACAGCGCATCTCACTGATTTAGCTGAGATGCGCCGTTTTTACCGGCGATACACGCTGGGGTTGTGCAAACTGCCGCTTCCGCACTCTATTTCAACATAAATATTTTGTTTGATAAATATATACGATTACTATGAAAAAAATTTTTCTGCTTATTCTGTCGGTGTATTCTGTTTTACAACTGTATGCTCTTATGCCAGAATGTATTGTCATTCCAGAACAACCTACGGCACTGGAACGCAATGCCGCCAGAGAGCTGGCTGAACATCTCAATAAAATCACTGGAAAAAAGTTTGCCATCATCCCCGAATCGCAGCAAAAAAACAAAAGTGCTTTTCTTATCGGGAAGACCGCAGTTGCCCGATCTGAATTTCCTGATAAATTTGCTCCCGATGCCATCGCCCTGCGTACCAAAGGCAACGATATCATCGTTACTGGCGACAGCCGTCGGGGAGTGTTGTATGCCGTATATACATTACTGGAAAAATACGCAAATGTACGCTGGTATACCTCGGATGTAACGGTCATCCCGAAAAATTCAGCTTTGGATTTCCCAACACTCAATGAAGTCTATGCTCCGATCCTTAAAATCCGGGAAGTACATTTCACAGATGCTTATAAAGGTGTATTCCCTGCCCGCCTCAAGAGCAACGGTCACTTTGTCAAACTGCCAGAAGAATTCGGCGGCAACGAAAAAATCATCGGATTCTGCCACACTTTCGGTCAGATACTGCCTGCTTCGCGTTATTTCAAAGACCACCCTGAGTGGTACAGTATGCAAAAAGGTAAACGCGCCGTCCCCCGCTGGCACCAGCTCTGTCTGACCAATGCAGAAATGCGTAAGGAATTTGTGAAAAACTGTTTGCAAATGATTGCCAAAAATCCCGATGCGAGGGTCATTTCGGTTTCCCAGAATGACGGTTTGGGGCGTTGTGAATGCCAGAAATGTCTCGCCGTTGAACGCGAAGAAGGTTCTCCTGCTGGTCCCGTGATCCGTTTTGTCAATGCGGTCGCCGCAGAAATCTGCAAAGTTTATCCAGATATGCTCATCGATACTCTGGCTTACAGTTATACCCGTCCTGCGCCGCAAAAAACCAAACCTGCAAAAAATGTTTCCATACGTTATTGCGATATTGAGGCAGATTTCGGTCATTCCATTGCTGTCGGCAAAGATTCCGCCCCGATCCGCCGCGATGTTCAGGCGTGGTCAAAAATTGCCCATCAAATGCTGGTCTGGCACTATGTCAGCAATTTTGGCAATCAAATGACCCCGCACCCGACTTTTATGACTTACAAAGAGGATATAAATTATTACATTGAAAATCGTGCCATCGGGATGTTTCTGGAAGGCGACACCCACACCGATCTGATGGATTTCGGACAAATGCGCGTATGGGTTCTGGGACATCTGCTCTGGGATCCGTCATTGGATCAGGAAACATTGATGATGGATTTTCTCAACGGCTATTACGGAGCCGCTGGTATACATCTGCGCCGATATCTGCAATTTATCCATGATACTTTTCAGAAATCTGGCAAAACGGTCAGCTGTTTCACCAAAAAAAGTGCCCACTGGCTCTCCTTTGAGGATATTATCAAAGCGGAAAAATTCTTTGATTCGGCACTCAATGCTGTTGATGGCGACGCCGTTCTTACAGAAAGAGTCCGTCGTGCACGCATATCACTTTACAATGCGGCACTGCTGCAATATCCATATCTGGAAAGTATCAACCGTAGCGGAATGATCTCCCCTGAAAAATGGCAGTATATGGCAGATGAAGTAAGTTTCTTTGCGAACAAACATTTTTTTAACCGTTCTCGTGCTGTTATCGGCATCTGGAATTATCCGACCCGTTTCCCTGATATGCTTGCCGGCAAAGCTGCTGTCCCGACAAAATGTCAAGATCTGCCGCGCAATAAATATGTGGACTATCAGGAAATGATGTTCTGCGTTGCAGGACAAAATGCCGAAAAACCGTTGATCACAATAGTTGATGATCCCAATGCATCCAACGGCAAGGCAGCAAAAATCACAGGACCGTGTCCGTGGTGGATCCAGCAGCAGTTTCATCTGCCGACGGTCAAAGGCGAAAAATGGCAGGTCGTAATCTCGCTGCGTATGGACAGTCCTTTGCAGGAAAAAGTTGCGCTTTACGCTGGTTACTATGACGGCAAAAAAGAGTTTAAGCACGCCAGAATTTCGGTGCGGAGCATCAGAACGCACAAATATATTGATCTGGTTATGCCAGAAGTTTCGGCAGCTGATAATGTGTATATGTTTATCAATCCAGTAGCTGCCACTGCGCAAACACCGATATACATTGATCGTATAACACTGATCCGTAAATAAGAAAGAAGGTCGCAAATGCAAATCGATATGCAAAAATACCGCCCATTGCCGTTTTATTTTCTCAACACAGGTGATCCATCGGCATATACAGAAGAAAAAATCGATATCAAAATGCGGGAACTGTATGAAGATGGTTTCGGTGGTGCGATCCTTTTCAACTGTGCAGGAGATGGTTTTGACAATGACCGTTATCTGACTGAGGAATTTTTTGCCGTTACCGAAAGATTTATCCTTGCCGCCGAAAAATACGGTCTGAAAATTTGGATCACTGACGGCTGGCGGTGTCCGTCTGGTGATGTCGGCGATAAAGTGGAAAAACGCAATTCAGAAATTTATCAGCGCCGCTTGGTACGCAATGCAGACGGCAATGTTGAAGCGGTCAAAGTGCCGTGGGGATTCCCTGCCTTTGAAGAACCGGAAAGTTCCGATCTATTCATCGAATTAGTCTATGAAGCATATTACAAACGGCTGGGAAAATACTTTGGCAAAACTTTTGCAGGTATTTTTTCCGATGCAGACAACCGACGCTTTGACGCCTTTTCTGCCAGTATGATGAGCGATGAATATTATCCGTGGGCTATTGATTTTGACAAAAAATTCCAGAAAGAATACGGCTACGACATCACCCCGTTTCTCTCTGACATCATCGACGGAAAGCATTCCAAAGAAAGTTACGACTACCAGTGTTTTGCTGAAAAACTCTATCTCAACTGGTTTGAGAAAAACTATCAATGGTGCAAAGAACACAACATTCTGTATACATTCCACACCAGCGATACAGGTCCATTCCCCCGTTCCCGCTGCCGCCGCAGTTCTGTATTTACAGAAGGTAATCCGCTTAATTTTTACAAAAACGCCGATTTTCCAGGTACTGACCACGAGTTGCTTGCTCTGGATGGCGGCACCCATTTTGACAGCCGTCTGGTGCAGTTGAAAGTTTCCCGCGGCAGTACCAATGCGGTTTACCGAACTCCGAGTTTCAGCGAAACCAAATATGATCTGCGCGCCAAATATGTCGGCAGTGCGGCGTACAATTACGGCAAGGCTGGCGGTATGAGTGAACTTTTTGCAGCATCCAACTGGGGGGCAACGCCGACCGAATTTCGGAGAATTGCCGCATGGCAGATGCTTCAAGGCGTAAATTACTTTGTTCCCCACGGCATCCATCACGTGTTCAAAGGCAGCAGTAAGTATGGTGCTCCGCCGGAACAGCACTTCGGCACAGGCAGATCCATCCGGGAACTCAACGATTTTATTGCCAAATACGCCTTTATATCTTCCCAGGGCAAATTTGCCCCCAGTGTCAAAGTTGCAGATATAACCGAAGCAGTGCGCCGGGGCGAGGAAGATGTGGAAAACTTTTTCACCTTTACCGATATGCTCAACCACGCGGGTATTTCTTATGTGATCGTGCCAGAAAATGATCCGGAAGCGATCCAAACTTTGGGTAAATTGCCGGAACTGCCAGAGCGTGACTTCACCTTCACTGGCGGCGATTTGCTGGCAATGCGCAGAGAATTGGATGGCAAACACTTCCTGCTGGTCTGCAATCTCTGGAACGAAAAAGAAGTTGCCGGAACGCTGGAATTTGAGGGGCGTAAACTGGATATCGTATTGGGATCTGGTGAAATGGCGGTCATCGGCTCACCCTATGAAGAATTTCGGACGCCACAGACTTTCGCAAGAGAAACCGCGCTGCCATTTCCTGCCGCAGTTGAATTTGATGCCCCCAATCGCGTGCCGTATCACTACAATTCAGAATTCACAATCACAGAAAACCTTGCTGGAAATTTAAAACTGCTGATACCACAAGAATTTGCCGCAGAGGCAAAATATGACGGCAAAGAACTGAACAATGGTAAAGCCGTCAAACTGCTTGATGAACCATATGTGGAATTTATCGTCAACAGCAACGCTGGCAAACACTCTTTTGAATTGGATGACTGGAAAATCCGTCCGCTGGATCTGGGTAAACCAGACAGTGCAACGGGCAACGACCCTGGTATGAAATCCGATTACAAATATTATCTGCCAGTCTATCTGCAAGGCGATTTCGACGCGGCTTTGGATGTAGAAGGTGAATTTGACCACAAAGTTTACATTTCCTACTACATTTTGCAGATCTATGACCCGAAACGGTGTGATGTTACACTCACTCCCCGCCGTAAAACCCTTGATTCTGGCAGCTGGTCAACTCAGGGACAGCCTTTCTATTCAGGCAGTGCAGTCTACCGTTTTGATATTACTGGAATGACTGGCCGTGCCACCGTGGAAGCTCCGCAAGCAGCAGTGCGTGTGGAAGCGATCGTTGATGGCAAATCCTGCGGTGCCACGGGATTTGCGCCGTTCCGCATCGCGCTCGGAGACATTTCCAGTGCAAAAACTCTCGAATTGAAAGTCACCAACACCCTTGCCAACGAATACGAGGAGTATCTTGCTCCGTCAGGTCTGGTCGGTGGTGCGGTTCTTAAATTTGAAAAGTGATATAATATATTATGCTGAACAAAGCCAGATTCCGCAATCCGCCATCGCACTGTTACCCTGGATATTTTTGGGGTATCAATGATGAGATGATCCCAGAAAAACTGATCTCTCAGCTTCGGGATATGTATCGACACGGCGCAAGATCGGTTTGTCTGCACCCAGTTCCCAAAGAGTTCCGACCTGACATCAGCAGTAAAATGAGTCCGCCGTATCTCTCAACGGAATATCATCAAATCATAAAAAAAGTCGTTGATGAGTGTCGGAAGCTGGGAATGAATTACTACCTTTACGACGAAGGCGGCTGGCCAAGCGGCAGTGCCTGCGGACAGGTTTTTGCCAGTGATCCAGATAAATTTGCCCAGCGTTTTATAGTGGAGGACAAATCTTCCGAACAGGGCTGGAAAATCTTTTCCCCGCCGTACAACCCCGCCAACGGTGCAATGCTGCCTGGAATCGCAGAAAAAGGTGCCGCAGAAAAATTTCTGGAACTTACCCATAATGCCTACGCCAGGCATATCGGCAGTGAATTCGGAAAAAGTATCCGCATCGCTTTTATGGATGAACCGTATATGCCCTCACCTTCTCCGCTGCGGGAGTGGGCAAACGGACCTGCGATGCTGGGGTGGTGTGCCGATTTCGCAGAAGAATTCAAAAAGCGCAAAGGTTATGATATCATCCCGCATTTGACTGCATTGATGGCACGCCGTTCCAATGTTGCAGATGAACTGGCATATATCCGCCTGGATTATATGGATGTACTCAGTAAACTCTTTGTGGAACGGTTTATGCTGCCGATCAGGGATTGGTGTCGCACCCACGGAATAAAATCTGGCGGCCATTTCGGCGGCGAAGATGAATGGGGTAATTTCCACTGCACTGGATTCGGGCATATTATGCGTTCGATGCGGGCGTTGGATGTGCCAGGGGTGGATATGATCTGGCGGCAGCTCTATCCAGGACTGCGGCTGCACCCTTTCCCGAAACTGGCAGCCAGTGCAGCTCACCAGAATGGCGGCAGGGAGGTGCTGGGCGAATTATTTGCAGTATACAGTTCTGGTTTGACCCCGCAAGTGATGAAATTTCTGCTGGATTATATGTTCGTTTGCGGAGTGAATACATTCATTTTCAGCAACATTTCTCAGACATTGAAAGGCAAAAATATGCCTGGCTGCCGTCCGCATTTCGGCACCCCCGACCCGCTGTGGAAACACTTCGGATATCTGCATAAATACGCAGCCCGTATGGGCGCATTGCTCAAATCTGGCACGGTAGAATGCGATACGGCTCTTTACTTTGATATGCGTGCAATGTGGCTCGGTGCGCGTCCTGCGGAATACGCCATCAACCGCAATTTGGAAATCTCTCAAAAACTTCTGGAAAGCCAGCGGGATTTTGATTATGTGGACGATGATCTTATTGAAGAAGCGGTGATCGGCAGAAAATACTTCAAATTCGGAGCAAAGATTTACCGTAATCTTATCATACCAAGCGGCAGTATGCTGACCGAAGCGGCAAAAAAGAAAATTGCTGAATTCCGCGCCGCTGGGATCAATGTTTTTTCCAGTGATGAAATCGACCGCATTGAACCAGTCATAAAGCTGGTAAATCCGACTGATAAATTGCGGGTTTCCAAAATAAAATTCAGCAACAAACAGTATGGATATTTTGTATTCAACACCTCCTCTGTACCAGTTGCCGCCTCGTTTGTGCTGCCGAATACAGCTGGTGCAGTAGCACTTGCGGATGCATCAAGCGGTAAATTCTATCGGATATCCGCACAACCGGTGTTGAATTGGGAATTTGCACCGTGGGAATCACGTTTTTTCATCACAAACTGCGAGGGCGATGAAGATTTACCAATTCCGGGGAAAGTTATTGCAGAAATCCATAATTTTCAGGCAAAACCGCAATTTCGGCATATCGTAGATACTGAACAGGAAATATACCGCATTGATAGCCTGGATATCCCAGCGCGATCGGTACAGATCGGGGATTGGCGCAAATATTTCGGAGACGATTTCAGTGGCACAGTGCTTTACACCGCGGAATTCAACTGTAAAACTCCAGAACGCGCCAAATTTCTTGACCTGGGGCAAGTCAATTACGCGTGCGAAGTCAAGCTCAATGGCAAAAATGTCGGCGGCAGTATGTTTGCACCATTTGTTTTTGATATTTCCCGTCTGATCAAATCAGGAAGCAACCGTCTGGAAATCACCGTCAGCAACACCTTGTCCAATGCGCTGGCAAGTTCGGAAGTATCCAAAGCCTGGGAAAAATACCGTCCGATGGCGTATGAAGATATTCAGCGGACATTTGAATCAGAAGCATTCCCCTCTGGGCTTTTCGGTCCGATAGTCATTAGAGAAGAAGTCAAAAAAGGAGAAATCAACTAATGAAAAAATTCATCCTGACAATCTGTTGTGCTGTAACCTCTCTGCTTTATGCGGATGTATATATGGCGGGAGATTCGACAATGTATACCTACGGAAAAATCTTTTTCCCGAAATCCGGCTGGGGGCAAATGATGCAAGAAGTAGTCAAACCCGAGGTGAAAGTCCACAATTATGCTCTGGGCGGCAGATCAAGCAAATCTTTCCGCGGTGAGGGGCACTGGGACAAAATCATGCAGAAGTTGAAAAAAGGTGATTTCGTCATCATTCAATTCGGACACAACGACGGCGCAGGAGGCAGCATCAACTGGTACCGCCACGCTGACGCCAAGAAACATTTTCCGGAAAATCTGCGTAATTATATATTGGATTGCCGAGTCAAAGGAGCGATCCCGGTACTTTGCACCCCCGTCGCGGTCTGCTATATAAATGCCGATGGCAAACTTTACAACACCCCGAAACATCAATCCTACTGCGATGCAGTCCATCAGGTCGCCAGAGAGGAAAAAGTCGATGTACTGGATCTCAATGCTTATGCGCTGGAACATATGTCCAACCATCCCAATCCCAAACATTACTTTATGTATCTGCCCAAAGGTAAATTCAAAAACTACCCCAACGGCAGCGAGGACGGAGTGCATTTACGTGATCACGGTGCGCGTTTCTACGCACAGGCTGCTGCGGAACTGGCAAAAAAACAAAATCTGCCGATTGCCAAAATTTTCAAATGATCCATCAAAGCTGTGAAAAATAAAAAACGGATGATAACGGAATAAAATCGCCCTGTAAAACAACCCACGCCCAGCATACCACGGGCGACCATCGGTCTATTGTCTCCGTAGCTATCCGTACTTATCCGTACCTATCCGTTCTGACGGTAATTAACGGCAACCGCCCGCGATAAAGATACCACCAAAAAATCAGCCGACCAAACTGAACGCCCCGATACCACCCCAGACCAAACGCCCAGCCGCGCAAAACGGCAGGTTACGGGCAAAAAAAAATACGGACAGCAAACCTTACGGCTTGCCATCCGTAGTTTTAACGAAGGATGGTGGAGGTAGAACAAATTTGACTTATGACATCTCTACGCTCAAAATGGCAAAAGATTTTCAAGTTTGATGATGATTTTATTTCAGAGAAAAATTCTTCCAAATTCTCGATCAAGCAGAAAACTTTGGTCGGCTGTTCGTATTTTTGAAATCCGCTCCGCTCAAAAATGGCATAATTGAATATAGCTAATGACTTTTCCTTTCCAAAGTTCTCAACAGGATTTCAAAGTCCTGCCGGATTTGCGGAGCTTCATCCATCGCCATGGCATGGCAACACTCTAAAACGATGAATAAGAATCCGATAAAAACCACAGAAAGGAATATTCCCCACCAAATGACAAACGAGGCGGCAACTCCCCAGAACAGGGCAAAGAAGCCGATAGCATACAACAGCCATTTGTATTTTCCGCTTTGAGCGATTGAAATATGCAAAATCGTTTCTTCTCCTGCTGCTTTTTCACACCGGATGAATATATCACCCCTGGAAGTGTTACGGTATGCTTTGATCGGATGCAGATGCAGCGGATCATCCGGATCGCAGGAAAAGACGATTGTTTTGCTCAAACCTATGGCGGCTTTAATAGCTTTCCATGACAGAATATCCGATGTCGCCGGACATTCTTGGGCAAGAGCTTCTTTCAATTCATCTTCCGACAAAGTTGTCCGCAAACAGTCTTCTGCATAAGGTTGGAAATATTTGTCAAAGAGTTTCACTTTTTACCATCCAAATGTACCCAATAATCTGATAACAAGTTTTTATTTTATATTAAAATATAGGCATAACATTATTTGCGATATACATCCAAACCTGAACCTTTTTGAACTTCATAAGGAATATTAGCATATTCGTTTAACATTGTTGCTATTTTTTCGCAGATCCACCCTCCATCACAAGAAGCAAAAATCATATTTTGCACCAAATTTCCATCCAAATCCCTGCTAAAAATACTAAATACACAAACCTCCAAGCCACAAGTTGCATCACCACCTCCTGGATTCATTATGCGATAGGTAGATATACATTGGGTTTTAATAATATCATTAAACTTAAATTCTTTAATTTTTTCCGACATTTGAAAAAATGTAACATCTTTGAAACGATAAAAAGATATAACCTGTTTGTGAGGGTCCAATACCATTAACGGATGAAATTGCAACTTTTTAATGAATTTTTTGCGATGAATAGACATCCCCCAAATAGATATAAAAGCGATAACACACCCCAATAAAAGACAAATCCATTTACTAATTGGAATCAGCATGAAGAGACCAATCCAAATCGGAACAATGAGAGCATTCCCGATATAAAAAATAGTTGTTTTCTTAAATTTTGTTACAATAAGGAATATTTTACCAGAATGCTTGCTTTTACAAAAAGAGTAACTACCCATAATATTTTGTAGTTCATCATAGTCTTCTACTGAAGATAGATGACGATTTAATTTTACATTAAGTTTTACTTTACCAAACATAAACGCCCTTTCACTCTTATAATCAAATTACAAAGCGCTTCATCATTATGAGATCCTTAGTGGTTAAAAACTCAAGTCAATTTTTATATTGCCGTATCGGTACAGTAGAAAGAGAAGGATAACAAGTGCAATTTCACACGCCAAAAAACAATAAAAATGATGTTTTTTGTATTCTTTCCGTGAAAATATAAGCAAAAGTCCGAGTAATATGCCGTCCAATACCAGAAAAATGGTTGTCAAAAAAACAGGCAGCGACTCCGTCATTTTAAGGTGTTCTGAATTTGATATTTTATACAAGATCAAAAGAGGAAACAACGCTGATTGAAACGCAATAACACAAGCCAGTCCTCCGACATAGCGAATAAGTTTATATAGAGAGAATTTTTCTTTCAGGATGTTATTTTCCATAGCTCACACCTTGTGGTATTGTCCCGGTAACCATTGGCAACCGCACCAGATAAGAGTATTGCAAATTTTTTTCATCGGGCTTTTCGCCTTTATCGGTGTGGCTGAAAATCCGGAATCCTTCTCGTGTTTGCTCATACATCAAAGGTTGGTGATCCAACTTTGACAGCGGTATCTGGGGGAGAAAAGAGAGATCTTCCGGCAGTTTTCCGTGTTGTTTCCGGTATTCCATAACACGAGCGGCAAGAAGTGCCATCTGGCGGGCGTCTGTGATTTGCGCACTCCTGACATACCCTTGTCCCAATGCCGGCATAAACATTCCCGACAGCAAATATGAATTGCGTTTTATTTCGTTATCATCGACTAAGGCAAGTTGCACCTGTTCAAGACCGGATAAATTTGCCGGGACAGTACAGGCTTTGATAAAAGTTTGTAATGCAAAACGGTAATCTCTCAGAAAGTGGACCTTCATAAATAAAGGCATATATTTTTTCAATGAATT
>SUWK01000016.1 GCA_015061525.1 Lentisphaerota bacterium | reverse complement strand
CTCCAATGCTGCTTAAAGCTCCAAGAGCAATAAGCGCTTCTGCTTTTTCTGCCGTATTATACCATCCGGCAAGAATTGCTCCGGCAAAGCCGGGGTAACCGTCATTGTGAAGATAAATTGCTTTGATTGTGCCATCTGCTTGGACGATCCCGATTGCTGCGTGTGTGGACATATTTTTGTCTCCTGCATTTGTTTTTTCACGCTCGGCGAGGCTCCGTACCCCGCCCTTGACTACGCATACTATGCCGCTGCCATGCAGAATAGCCACGGTCAAAGAAAAGGAACAGTTGCTTCGGGAAAATTACACCAGCGACTGCGAACGGCTGCAGAAACATCTTACCGAATTGAAAAAGAATGCCTTGCAGAACGATACCGATTTTGATGAAATCAGAAAAGTTGGAGAACTGCTCACAGAAGCCAAAAAGAAAAAGGCGCAGTTGCGTGAACCATTATCGGAGACAGAGATCATTGCCGCACTCGGCGATATTTCCGGTCTTTGGGAATTTATGTTTCCCGGAGCAAGGCAGGAATTGGTGCATCTGCTCATCGGTGAGATAAGAGTTTTTGCCGACAAAATCAGTTTGACATTAAAAGTTGACGGCTTGAAAGATCTTGCCTCCGAAATGGCGGTCAGCGGATATTTTTATGAACCTCACGGAGAGCCGGAGAAATTTCCGGAAACCGCACAGGAAGTTTTGGATGATGGTTCAATCCGGATGACCATGCAGTTGGAAAGCAAGAAAATTGATGGACACCGCCGAGTAGTGATTCCAGCTCCCGGTGCAGACCGGATGAAGCAGCAGTCCTTACTCCGGGCAATCCGCAACGGGCAGCGGTGGATGGAAATGCTTATCAACGGAGAAGCAAAGAATATCACAGACTTGGCGGCAAAGCTCGGTTTGAAACCACCGTATGTAACGCGGGTACTTGGCTTGAATAACCTTGCTCCGGATATTGTTGAAGCAATCGTGAACGGAGCAGAACCAGATGGATTATCCATCGCGCAAATTATGAAAAACATCCCGGAAGACTGGAACGAACAGCGGAGGCTTTTCGGTTTCCCGGAACGGTGATAACAGGAACCGCTTGGCGGCAGGAGAAATCTTGCCGCCTTTTTGCGTTTACAGGGGCGTGTCGCGGCGTTTACGACAAGGTTCGGGTAAGAGGCAAAAAGCAGCGATAAAGCCCTTGTGAAGCGGTTTTGTGAAAAAAACTTCACAGAATTTTTGTTAGACTTGAAAAAATGGTCAGCGTTTTTTCATCTTCCCCCATTACCTCGGTAAGAATTGATGATTTTTGAGGGTAACATGTCGGTAAATATCCAAATAGACCGTTGGGTGAAGATAAAAACTTGCCAGCATTTTCACTTCTTCCCCCCACAAGGTAAGTTTGCAAGGTAAGAATTTTGAGGGTAAATTTTCTAGACAAAAATGGGGGCTGATAGAAACACGCTCCGTTTTCGTATGTTCCCCCATGCTCGGTAAGATGTAAAATTACATTTTTGTTAATAATCAAGCACTTACAAAAAGAACCTTGATTTTTACACTTTTCAGAAAAACTCAGAATTCAGACAGATTTCAGACGAAATTCGGGGCAAAACGGTCTGATTTCAGAGTCTGAGTGTGTTTCTTACACACTGGCAGAAATGTTGTAAAAGCCTTTGAGTCAACGAGTTTTACAAAATAATAGCAAGGATGATTTTTTCAGCAAGATTAAAAGGGGGATAAAAAAAATGGCGGAGAGAGAGGGATTCGAACCCTCGGATAGTTGCCCATCACCACATTTCCAATGTGGCGCCTTCGACCACTCGACCATCTCTCCGCTTTTAAGCAGTTTAAACATAATATAACCCCGGGATGAATGAAATACAAGCTTTCATCTGCAATTTTTTTGATTTTTTTACTCCGCAACTGTACAGTCATTTGCTTTTTGCACAAAAATGAACTACATTAACCAAAATACTTGGAAATGTCCCAAATTTTGTGAAACGGAAGCATGAGGTTATAAACAAACATTTCTATCAGTGTATAAAACATATCACATAAGTTGTGATTTGTTATGTACTCGACGGCTCCGGCGCAGGAGCAAGGCGCGAGATTACCCGCAAGGTGCCACCGCAGGTTAGATTTTTCACAAAATTCAGGACAACAACAAATACTTTCGATTTGGTAAAAATATTATGGCTGTTAAATCCATGACTCAGGGCGCGCCCTGGAAACATATACTGACATTTTCGTTTCCGATAATTGCCGGAGCGATCCTTCAGCAGCTTTACAATACTGCTGACTCTGTCATCGTCGGAAACTTCACCGGACAATCCGCTCTGGCTGCTGTCGGTACGACCAACACCATGTGCTTTTTCTTTCTTTCCGCAGCCATCGGATTTTCTGCCGGAAACGGCGTGTTGACCGCCCAGCACTTCGGCGCAAAAAATATGGATATGGTGCGGCGCGACGGTGCCACCGGAATCGCTTTCATGCTTCTTGCCGGTTTGGCGGTAACTGTTGCTGCTCTGTTGGCATCCCGATGGATATATACCGGTTTTATTGCAGTTCCTCCGGAAATTCTGGAAGATACATTGCTCTATTTCCGGATATACGCGCTGGGACTGGTCTTTCAATTCGGCTACAATATCCTTGCCGCCGTTTTGCGTTCTGTCGGTGACAGCGCAGCCACACTCTATTTCCTGCTGCTGGCGTCGGTAATAAATATCGCCCTTGATCTCTGGTTTATCGCCGGAATGGGTGCCGGTGTCGCCGGAGCTGCATGGGCAACTAATATCGCACAAGCTCTTTCCATGCTGGCGGCGTGGTTCTATATGTATAAGAAATATCCGGTGTTCCGTTACGGTTTGCGGGATTTGAAACTGGAATTTATCATCGTACGCGATACCTTCAAAATCGGTTGGGCGATCGCCTTGCAGATGATGATTATCGCTCTGGGGATCAGCGGCATCCAACGGGCGGTCAACGGTTTCGGTCAGACCATGACAGCTGCATTCACTGTCGGACACCGTATTGAAATGTATCTGCATCTGCCGTGCAGTTCATTGGCGACCACCATGGCGACTTTCACCGGGCAGAATGTCGGAGCCAAGCGTCTTGACCGGGTGAAACAGGGCGCATGTCAGGGAGTATTGATCTCGTTTCTCCTGACGGCGGTGCTGGCGGTGATCATCCGGGCATTGGCGGATAAGCTGCCGGAGCTGTTCGCTTTGCAGGAGCAGGCGGCAGATTATTGTGCCTCCTACCTTAACGCCATCGCTTTTATTGCGGTCATCCTCTCGTTTTACGTTCCGCTTTTCGGGGTATTTCAGGGAACCAGACACGCTGTCGTACCGACCGTGGTGGCTTTATGCGCCTTGAGTTTACGGGTGCTTGTTACTTATTTGTTCAAAGACACTTCCTTTTTCGGACATACGATCATCTGGTACAACGGATTATTCGGGTTCACCGTTGCCTGTACCATAAGCTGGTGTTATTATTTCAGTTCCCGCTGGCAGAAAAATGCCATGCCGGATTGATTTTTTACCAATAATTTAAGGAATAATGGAGAAAATATTTATGATTACAGTCGCTCAAATCGCCGCCAATGCCAAAGCTGCTGCCGGGATACTCCGTACCCTTTCCGGCAAATGCCGTGCCAACGCTCTCAAATTGATGGCAGGAAAACTTCTTGAGTGCCGCGAAGAACTTATCGCCGCCAATGAAGCTGATCTCGCTGCCGCTCCGGATTTGACAGAAGCGTTTCAGAAACGTCTGCGGGTCACTCCGAAAATTTTTGATTATATGGTCAACCGGCTGCAGGAAGCCGCCGCATTGCCGGATCCGGTCGGAAAAATTCTGGAAGGGCACACCATGCCATCCGGGCTGCAGGTGCGCCGGGTGGCGGTTCCTATCGGCGTTATCGCCATGATCTACGAAGCGCGTCCCAATGTGACCACTGATGCCGCTGCTGTTGCATTGAAAAGCGGCAATACGGTCATCCTCAAAGGCGGTTCAGAATCACTCCGCACCAATCAGGTTCTGGCGCGGGCGATGCGTTCTGCTGCCGTGGAAGCCGGTTTGCCGGCAGATGTTATTCAGTTGGTGGAAAGTACCGATCATGCAGCCGTTGCTGAATTGCTCAAGCAGGATAAATATATTGATTTGATCATCCCCCGCGGCGGAAAGAGTCTGATCCATGCCATTTCTGAAGGCACCCGTATTCCGGTATTGAAGCACTATGACGGCATCTGTCATCAGTATGTTGCCGCCGATGCCGATGAGGATATCGCCATCCCGCTGATCGTCAACTCCAAGTGTCAGCGGGTTGAAGTGTGCAATGCTCTGGAAACTTTGCTGGTCGATGCTGCTGCTGCTGCCCGGCTGCTGCCGCAGATCGCCCGCGCTCTGGAGGAAAAAGGTGTGGAATTGCGCGGCTGTCCTGAAACCGCAAAATTCATCAATTGCCTTCCGGCAAGTGAGGACGATTGGGATACGGAATATTTGAGTGCCACACTATCCATCAAAGTGGTCAACGGCATTGAGGAGGCGATGGAACATATCGCGCGTCACGGTTCCGGACACACAGACGGGATTATTACCGGTTCATTGGCTCTGGCAGAAAAGTTCACTTCCGGAGTGGATTCCGCCTCGGTACTGGTCAATGCTTCCACACGGCTTTCCGGCGGCGGCGACTACGGCATGGGAGCTGTTGTCGGTATCAGTACTGATCGGCTGCACGCGCGCGGCCCGGTGGGTCCGGCGGAACTTTGCACTTACAAATGGATCGCGGTCGGTTCAGGGCAGCTGCGTTCGTAAACTGCTGAAATCAGCAGATTTCGTATTTGACACCGTTGCCCGGGATCCCGTCTGCGCATTTGTCGGAGTAGTTGATGAAAAATTTCAGCGTTCTGCCGTCGGCAAGTTTATGGCGGGTGATGCCGGTTTCCGGAGATTTTTCCGGCAGCCGGATACCGACAGTTTCCGCGAGGAAACGATAGACTTTGTAAAGGCGGTTGTCCGTGGCAAGAGCGTTGTTTTCCAATGCGGCGTTGACGTAGACCAGTTTGCCTTTGCCGTAATTTTTGGCGATGATGACTGCGTTGCCCCCGTCATCTTGTGCCAGAACTTCGCAATCAACCGGAGCAAGACGGCGGGTGATGCACTGGTAAGTGCTGAATTTTTCTCCGCCGATGGTGAATGTGACCGTTTCCGGTTCTTCGGTACGATAGTCGACCGCACAGCCGAAATAAGGGTCAAAGGGCTGCAGATAACCGCTGTCGGCAGTGAATATCACAGCTGCACCATTTTGAGCTGCCTGCAAAAGCAGATGATATTTGCTGATATTCATCACTTCATAGTAGTGTATCGAAGGAACGATATAAACTTTGCTCTGCGGCAGAGCATCAATGGTGTTCAAGTTGCAGAATTCGATTTCAAATCCCGCCTGTTTACTCAAAATGAATGATCCGTAGGCGGTTTTCCAGACATCCGGGAGCGTGGTCAGAACCACGGAAACATCGATTTCTCTTGAGGAAAACCCGGGAAGCTGTTTTAATTCATCAGCGAAACGCTTCATCGCCCGTCCGGCACCGGCAGGGGTGCGGTCGGCGTGCATGGCTCCGAGTTCGCGTTCCATGGCACCCCAGCGGTAGGGCGGCTGGTTGGCGCAGCGGTCAAAGGAAAATCCGCACCACCACAACACCGAACGCAGATCGTGGACGAGAGCCGAATAAAGCGTAGTGTAAAGGTACGCTTCAGTGCGGGTATCAGAGAGGTAGTTCGGACCGAATGCACCGATCTCCTCAATGAATGCCGGTTTTCCGGAAATTCCGGCATAGAGCAGAGATTCTGCCGTGCCGTGGAAGATCGCCGGAATGGTATTGAGTGCGCTTTTGCCGCAGTGCGGGGTAAACGATGGATACGGATGGGTGTTGACTGCATCAAAAAACTGTTTCTGATCCATCTGTGAATATGCCTGATCGGGGTGGTTCAGACCGCCGCCGTGCATCCCGGAATATATCGGGCGTGTCGGGTCGGCAAGGCGGATGGTGGAAGTTATCATGTGCATCCAGTTCCATGCACTGTCTGCTGATGAGACGGTGGAAAGGCAGTTGCACTCATTTCCCGGTTCCCAGGCGATGATGGCGGGATGATCTTTCATCTCCCCGATAAAACCGCGCAGGAACATCTCCTCCACGCGGAGAGCCTGAAAGTCCTCTATCAGATTTTTACCGACCAGAGCCGGCGGCAGGATCATCATTCCTGACATCCAGCCGGTGAGCAGAGCGACGATCAATTTAAGTTCATATTTTTCCGCCAGATCAGCGACGATCCGGAAACGCTCCATCATCACCGGATCAATACCGTAACTGCGCAGACCTTCTGCCGGCAGCGGGGAACCATCCGGAAAGGTAAGTTCCCGGAAAATATTGCAGCATATCGCTGTTGCATGTACCGGTTGAAAATCTTCCCATGACGGGAAAATGCGTACAGTGTTCACTCCGGAGTCATGGAGGGCTTTGAAATCAGCTTCCACCTCTTGGGCTGAAAAATTGCGCCACATGTAAGTTCCTGCGTGTGACGCCCAATAGTTTACGCCGATACTGAATTCGGAAAATCCCGGCAGAAAGTTGCTCATCGTGAAAATGCTCCATCCTGTTTGATAAAAAAAATTGTTTTCCGGAAAATATAGCACTGATTGAACAAATTTTCCACCGGGAACTGATTGAAACATTTGAAACAATAGTGCTGTTTTCTGCGAACTGATTGTAATATTTTCAAACAAGTGTTATATTATACGTATTACCAGCAGATGCAAAATTCAGTGGAGTTCCGGTGGTGAAAAAACTTTTTTATCTGATACTGTTTGCCGGCACACTTTTTTTATACAGCGGTTGTGTGCAGAAGATCACAGTGAGCGGCAACTGCGCATTGGGGAAACCGTCATTTTGCGATCAGGTGATCGAGCGCAGAGGATTTACCACCGGATACTCCAATTTGCACCGGCAGCCGCTGTGGGTGAGTTATATTTTGAGTGCGGAAAACCTGACCGGTATCCAGGTCAAACGGACGGATAAATTTCTGACTGATCCATTGATAAAGCATGATCCGGTAATTCCGAAAGAGTATGCGCGCAGCGGTTTTGACCGCGGTCATATCGCTCCGGCGGCGGATATGGCTTATTCCCCGGAAACAATGGCAGAAAGTTTTTATATGAGCAATATGTCGCCGCAGCTGCCTTACTGCAACCGTAAAAGCTGGCTGTCGGTGGAAACTCTGATGCGGAAATGGGCATTGAAAGAGAAGAAATTATACATTGTTGCCGGGCCGGTGTTCTCCCGTTTTTCCGGCAAGGTTCCGGAGAAATTCCGGGTGACGGTGCCGGGACACTTTTTCAAAGCAGTTCTGGATCTGACCCCGCCGCATAAAATGATCGCTTTTGTTGTGCCGAACAGCAGTACCGGGGGCAAAAATGCTGAATCATTTGCCATATCAGTTGATGAGTTGGAAAAGCTCACCGGATATGATTTTTTTGATTTGCTGGATGATGATCTTGAAAATAAACTTGAGAAGCAATGCTGCTTTGAAGAATGGGGTGAATAATTTATGATATGGGGAATTTTTGCCGGTTTTTCCACCGCATTGATAAACACTGCCGGGTATCTTTTCAGTGCCCGCTTTCTGATGTATTATAAAAATCCGGTACGCTTGCTGGTGATGTCATCGTTTCTTATGATGCTGATAAGTATTCCTTTTATGCTGTGGCTCTGTCCGTTCAGCATGATCCGGTCTCCATGGATGTACATGGGGGAAGTGGTACTTTCCGGAATTTTGTTTCTGATCGGTCAGGGAGGATTTTTTGCAGCGTTGCGGTACTTTGAAGCCAGCCGCATATCTTCTTTACTGGGATTGAAGATCATTGTGCTGTCAGGCATTTTTGTTCTCTGCGGCGGTAAGCTCAATTTGCTGCAGATGCTTGCTGTGGTGATGGCGACTGCGGCGGCGATGATCTTCAACTGGTCAGGTGCGCAGAAAAGTTCTCTGAAAGGCTGGCTGATGCTGATGATCCCACTGATCTGCTACCCCTGCGTGGATATGCTGGAAACCGACCTGGTGGTGAAAATGGAAACTTATACCAACTGGAGCAAACTGCACAGCGCACTGGCAACAGTTCCGCTGATGTATGCGGTATTGGGAATGATGGCTGCTCCGGCACTGTTCTTTTTGAAACCGGATCGCGGACAATTGGGCAAGGCATTGCCCTATGCGGTGTTGTGGTTGATTTCGCAAGTTTTGCTTTTGTGCTGTTTCGCCTTTTTACAGCCGGTTTTCGGCAATGTTATCCTCGCCACCCGCGGGGTATTCTCCGTCGCGGCAGGAGCGGCACTGCCGTATTTCGGACTGGCGGCATTGGATTCAAAAATACCGGTGTCTTTGTGGATAAGAAGAGTCGTAGCGGCACTGGTGATGCTCGGTGCTATCGCGCTCTACTCTTTTGCTTCACTGTAAGCGTTTTTCAACTTTTTTCAGCATACTTACCGTGGTGGAAACACCGGGAAAATCCCGGAAAAGCCAACATTTTTCCCTGACTTCCGGACAGTCGGAAAACAGTTGTTCAAACTCCTTCTCATCTTTGACCAATGCCCGGTCGATCCCGAGCAGCAGCGGCAGTTCCGGGTGAGAAGCCAGCAGAGCGATGCGTCTGGCGAGCATGGAGGCGTGCCAGCGGTGAAAGAGTTCCAAGTGCAGGAGAGTGCCGGATTCAGCGGAACGGAACGACAGATCGGGGAAGATCACTTCCTGATCCCCGGCATCCAGAAACGGAGTGTCGCCTGTGATATGCCAGTTTTTCTGCTTATCATTGAATGTCCGGTGGTAGATCCTGATCTCTTCGGGAATATACCCCGCCAGATTGCGGTAATGGGAAACCAGTGCGTTTTTATGTGAAAGCAGCATGGTCAGTTCCCGGCCTTTGATTTTAAGCTGTGCCGTCAGCTTCCAGAATGGCAGGGAGACGATCGCCGGGAGCAGATTTGCCAGCTGCAGTGCGTATTTGGCAGTCGTGCCGAAAATGGAGTAAGGTCCGGTGATATCGATTTGCAAAGTATCCTGCGGTAATCGCCTGAAGTGTGCCATCAACCGGAAAAATTTGATGGTTTTAAGGAGTTTCCGCAGCTCAGAAGCCTCAGTTTTTTGGAGTATCAATGTTATTTGTGAAGCGTAGAAAAGCAGTCCCTGGGCTTGTGCAAGATTGTAACGGTGCAGCAGTGCAGAGGCGCAAACAGGTTCAAAAGCGGAAAGTTTTTCAAAATCCGGCAGGTCACCGTAAAGATCGTTGCCTTCGGCACACTGCTGCAGAGCAGCTGCGGAGAAGTTTCCGGAGTTGAGCAGTTCAGCTGACCGCAGGAAACTTTTCCTGCGGAGTTCCGGATAATCCAGTTGTGCTGCTGAAGAAAATTCACAGCGGTCGAGCAGCAGTTTATTCAGACCGGAGGCAAGTTTTACATCAAAACTGCTGCGGATTATTGAGGCAGTGACGTTTTCCAGTTCCACTCTGGTCATGCCGCTTTGTACGGCGGAAGTGTAGATGCAAATGAGTTCACCTGCCAGTTCCAGCAGAAATGGCGATTGCGGATCAATGAAACCCGGTTTTACATGGGGAGTATTTATCCGGTAGCGCAGATGTTCACTTTTGAGCATGGGTTATTTTCTCCGGTATGCCGAGTGTTCACGGCGGCGTTCACTGATGGATTCTTCTGACGTATTGGCACTGACCAGTTCGTAAAGCACTGCCTGTTCCTTATCCGGAGCATGGCGCAGTATTCTGCCCAGCCGTTGGACATGTTCCCTGACACTGCCGCTGCCGGAAACGACGATCCCGACGGAGGCCTGCGGTACGTCCACCCCCTCGTTCAGTACTTTGCTGGTGACCAGAACCGGGTATTTCCCGGAGCGGAAAAAATCAAGAAATTCCTTGCGTTCAGCAGCTTTGGTGTGATGGGTCAGTACCGGAAGCGTGAATGATCTGCCGATGGTGTATGCTGCATCGTTGTCGGCAGTGAAAATTATCACCCGCTCGCCTTTGTGACGGTGCAGTATGCTTTCAATCATCTCCAGTTTTGCTTTTCCGGCGCGGGCGATGCGCCGCTGAAGCATGAAAGAGTGCAAAGCATCTTTGCCGCCTGGCAGCCGGGCGCAGGCGATCAGAAAGTCGCTCCAGGCGTTCTGCCGGGAAAAATTTATTCCTGATCGCCGTAAAAAGGCAGTGTAAATATTGCGGTGGTGATGGTATGCTGCGGACTCTTCACCGGAAAGCTGCACCCGCAGCTGCTCCACATGGTAACGGCTCAAAACATTGCCGGATAATTCGTTGATCCCGATACTGCAGCATATATCCCCCATCATATCCTGCAGGACAGACGAGTACTCCTCATCCAGTTCCGGTGTGGCGGTCAAGCCCAGCCGGAAAGGGGCGATCGCCATTGCCGCGCACAGGCGGTTTTCCGGCGAGGGCAGATGGTGACACTCATCGGCGATCAGAAATGCAAAGCGGTTGCCGATGAATTCGATATTGAGCAGAGCCGAATCGTAGGTGCTGACGGTGATATCCCGGATATCCCGGCTGCCGCCGCCAAGCATGCCGCATTTGACGTTGAAAAAGCGTTCGATCGTAGAACACCATTGGGTGAGCAGATCAATGGTTGGTACCAGAATCAATGCCGGACGGTGCAGATACTCCATTGCCATCATCGCCAGAATAGTTTTTCCTGCTCCGGTTGGCAGGGATACCACGCCCCGGCAGTTGGCGCGTTTCCACATATCCAAAGCCTGCTGCTGGTGAGGACGCGGAGTGATTTTTTCCCGGCAGGGGAGTGTGTCGGCGGTGTGATAATTTCTGGCACAGTCGGTAAAAGGAGTTTTGGAACGTATCAGTGCCATGACGATGGCAGCGTAGTCGCACGCTCTGGCACGGAAAGTTTTGGAGCGTTCATCGAACGCTGCCAATTTTGCTGCAGCGTCCGGCAGTCCGGCAGAACCGGAAATGGAGAGAGTACCGGCGTGAAAGTTCAACGTGATCATGGTGAAAATACTGTCAGGTTGTTCCGGCAGACTTTCCGTGCCACTTTCATCGGTATCCAGGTCGGTGCAATATGAGCATCGCCCCAGGAGTTGGAAACGGCTATTTCATCGGTTATCCGGTTGTAACCGATGATGAGGCAGAGGTGCGGTCCATCTTCTTTCTGCGGGATGCTGATCTTTTTCAGACTCCGTTCCCACTCCTGCGGTGAAGCAGCTTTGCGGCGGTTCTGACGGCTGAAAATGTAGACCTGCTGAAGTTCTCTGGTGGAGAACATCACCCACATGATCGGGAAGCCCTTGTCTATATAACGGGCGACGGTACGTACAGACAATCCGGAAAATCCGGAACATTTCAGATTGCAGCGGCGGCGCATACTTTTCACATCTTTGATGATCCGGTCAGTATCAGTTCCTCCGGATCTGGAGGTGTCGCCGATCTTTGCCAGATGGTGCATATCCACTTTGATTCCGTAATAGAGGAAGACTCTTGCCATCGTTGCCGGGACACAATAACCTTTTGCCCCCTGATCGACCATCGGTATATTGGGGATCCAGTGGTCGCCGAATTTATTGGTTTTGACATTTTTGGAGTAGTCGCGTCCATCGCTTTTCTGCGTGGTTTTGTTTTTTCCGGCAGGAACGATATGGAGCATCAGAAACTCTTTTTTACTGACTTCCAGATAAAGTTCGGTTCCGTTGAATTTCCACATGTCGGTTTTTTCGCGCAAAGTTCCGGCGTAGAAAGATTTCCGCGATGGAGCGCCGAGCTGTCCGGTAAGCTGTGAAGAAACGCTGCGCCGGGCAGCTTTGATTTTGCTTTTATGACGGTCGACGGTATCGCCTTTGTTGGCAAAGACAATGGATATCCGTTCAATGGTTTTGCCATCCGGTGCGGTGTAGACCGAGAGTTCTTCAGCCGGAGCATCCAGCACAGTTTTTCTGAATCTGGCGGAGTAGTGACCGGCACTGCCGTTGAGCCGGATGCCGGAACGTTTACGGAAAGCGGTCATCTGCCAGTCAGTTTTGTCTGCCGGAAAGATGTTGAAACCGAATTTACTGTTGATGGTGTTGACATCCGGAGCGGCATCGGCCGCCAGACTCAAAAGTGAGAACAGCAGAACAAGTGAAAGTGCTTTCATCATCTGTTACTGCTTTTTGGCTTTTTGAAATCCGGCAGTCACGAAACCTGCCAGTCCCATAAAAACTCCGAAGCCCACCGACGGCAAAACTCCCTGCCGCAGTGCGATACCGAGGGTGAACCCCAGGCCCAGACAGGTCAAGCCGACTACGGTGGCTCTTGAACGGTCAAAGCTGGCAAGTTTGCGCTCTTCGGCTTCAGCGGCAAGTTCCACTTCCAGAAGTTTTTCTCTCAATTCGGCGGGGAGTTTTTCGTTTTGGTCATCCATGATCTATTCTCCAAAAGTTAAAAGTTTTTGTAATTCAGCAGGCAGTTCCGAGGAAAAGGAGAGTTTCTCTCCGGTACGCGGATGGGTAAACTCCAACTCGGCAGAGTGCAGTGCCTGCCGGGGGACGAGCAGGGTTTTCCGGTCAATATCAGAAAGTTCCCCGGTACGCTGTTTGAGATAAAAAGTTTCATCCAGTCCGTAAAGTTTGTCTCCGGCTACCGGATAACCCAGTGAAGAAAGCGTAGCACGTATCTGATGCATGCGTCCGGTGAAAAGTGTCGCCTCCACCAGTGAAAGACCGTTGGCGGCAGAAATTTTGCGGAAAACGGTTTTTGCACTTTCAAAGGGAGGAGCCGGCGGCATTTCAAAGACAAATTTACGTTTTTTATGTACCACCGAATTGGCATCGACCAGAAAACCTTCTGCAGTAACTTCCTGCGGAAAATCCCCATGGACTATCACCTGATACCGTTTGACTGAAACGCATTTTGCGAAAGTTTTGGCGGTTTTGGGGTCTTTTGCTGCCATCAGCAGTCCGCTGGTCTCCCGGTCAAGGCGGTTGATAAAGTGGATGTTGCCGTATTTTGTACAGAGCAGATGCCACAAGGTGTGTTTGAAAAACGGCCCGGCCGGGTGCATGCAGAGATTTCCCGGCTTGTTTATTATCAGCAGTTCTTCATCCTCAAAGACGATCTTGTAATCCAGATCGGCAGGCGGTTCCGGGATATCCTGCGGACGGTACTCGATCTGATCGTGCAGGGCAAGAACGGTATCCGGGGAAACGATTTTACCGTTGAGGGTGATCTCCCCGGAAACGATACGGCTGCACCACTCTTCTCTGGAGCGGTAGGTGAAGCGTCCGGCAAGATAGTCCGCCAGCAGCAGATTTACTCCGCTCCAATCTATCGTTGACCGGATGATGCGCCTTGAAAGGTCCATTTTTTCAGAATCCGCCGTCAAGGATCGACAACTCCTCATCCACAAACTCCAGAGCTTTGGCATAAGCCATTGCCCGGTGGCTGATACGGTTTTTTTCCTCCTGGGTGAGTTCGGCAAAACTTTTGTCAAAACCGTCAGGCTGGAAGATCGGGTCGTAACCGAAACCGTTTTCTCCGCGCGGAGAGGTGAGGATGGTTCCTTTGACTTCGCCTTCAAAAGTTTCCAGCACTTCACCGTTGGCAGCGATGGCGATGACACAGACGAAACGGGCACGGCGGTTCTCTTTGCCCTCCAGTTCTTTGAGCAGTTTGGCAATGCGCTCGGGGTCGCTGGGTGCGTAGCGTGAAGAGTGGATGCCGGGTCTGCCGTCCAGAGCTTCGACCTCCAGACCGGAATCATCGGCAAATGCCGGGACGTCGCAGTATTTGCTGGCGGCGGCAGCTTTGATGGAGGCGTTTTCCGCAAAGGAGGAACCATTTTCCTCCGGTTCCGGGTAGTTCGGGTAATCATTGAGGGATTTGACCTCAATATCCTGATCAGCGAGCAGCTGGGCGTATTCGGCAAGTTTATGCTGATTGCCGGTGGCGGCGACGATAAAAGCCATGATCTTGAAACTCCAAAAAAAATTCAACTTCTGCGCCGGAACGATTGCATAACGGCGCGGCAACGCTATATTATAAAGCATGTAGAGGATAAATGCAAATGAATAATTCAATTTTTTCAAACTTTCACGGTCAATTGCTGGTCGGTTTTTCCGGCGGAGCTGACAGTACTGCCTTGCTGCTGATGGCGGCAAACGGTGCAGCAGCCGGCAAGTGCGGAGTGACGGCAGTGCATTTCAACCATCATCTGCGCGGCGCGGAATCCGATGCCGAAGCTTTGGCAGCAGAAAATTTTGCCCGCGGACTTGGTGTGAAATTTCTGAAAATAGATCTGGATATCGCCCCCGGCTGCAATCTGGAAGCCCGGGCACGTCAGGCGCGGCTGGAAAAGTGGAAAGAGTTGTGCGCCGGTTACGAAAATCCGGTAGTACTTCTGGGGCACCATCTGGATGATGCGATCGAAAACCTTTTTATCCGCATCGGCAGGGGGAGCAATGTTTCCGGTTTGACCGGTATGCAGATGTATTCCCGGATCGAAGGGGTGAAGTTTTTCCGCCCGCTGATGATTTACACGCGCAGTGAGATCGAGGAGTTTTTGAAAAAAAACGGTGTGAACTCATGGGCGGTAGATTCAAGTAATTTGAGTTGTGATTATACCCGCAATGTTTTACGCAACCGGATATTACCGGAACTTTACAAACTTTTCCCCGGCGGCAAAGATGCCGTCGCCGCCACATTGACTAATTTGCAGTACGATGCCGCCTGTCTGGATAGTATGGCAGAGTTTTATTATGAGCAGGGGGGAAAAGAGCGTTATGAGGTGATTTTCTGGCAGCGGCATGAGCGGGCGGTGGTGGTACGGATGCTCCGGATGCTCTGCCGGGAATTTTTTGATGATGATACTTCGCCGTCAGCAGCGTCGGTCGAACACTTTTCCGCGATGATAAGTGCCGGAAACGACGGCATTTGTGAGTTGGATAGAAGACGGCAGCTGCGGATTTCCGGCGGAGTGATCATGCCGGTGGAGAATATTCCGGATAAAGTGTCATGGAATTGGCGGGAAAAACACTCCGTTTTTTGGGGGAAGTGGCACTTTAAGGTCACTGAACTTGAAAAACTTCCGGAAAAAATCTCTCTGAATGAAGCCTGTTTCTGTGCCGCTGAACTGCCGGAAATTCTGGAGATCGGTTCCCCGGAACCCGGAGAGAAGATGCTGCCATTCGGCAGAAAAAGTGCTGTCAAGGTCAAAGAGCTGCGTGTCAAGCGCAAAGTGGCGGCATATCCGGTCAATCCGTCACTGAGGATACCCGGAGGATGTACGCTGTGGCTGCCCGGGATCCATCATTCCGGAGAGTGTCCGGCACTTCCGGGGAAGGCTGTATTGATGATTTCCGCAGAAAAAATTGAAGATTTTCGGGTGGAAACTTGCAAAAAACACACTTCGGTGATATAGTTCACCGGATACAAAAAATTTTACGGCAAATGAAGAATGCTCAACCCTAAAAAGTAAAGGAACAAAAAATGAGAGCTTATTCCAAAATTTCCGCTGACTGGTGGGATTACACCACCCTTGACCGTGAGATCCTCGATGCCGCATCCCGGATCACGATCGACAACCTGAAGAGCTTTGAGCGTCCGGGGTTCAAGATCAATCTCTTTGATACTTTCCAGGAGTTCTACTGCGCCGAAGCTCTGGAATACATCAACTGCTGGAAAAAAGCCACCGCAGACAATCCCTGCGGTATCTGCGGTCCCATCGGACCGACTGAACAGCTGCCGCTGGTCGCCCAGATCGTCAACGAGACCGGTTTGAGCCTCAAGAATGCCCATTTCTGGGGCATGGACGAGTGGGCTCTGGAAGGTGATGTGCCTGCCGGTATGGACTTCCCCCTCGGTTTTGCCAAAGCAGACTGGGATCTCTGCTTCTCCCGCATCCGTCCGGAACTGCGTATGCCCATGGAAAACATGCACTTCCCCAACGGCGATATGGCAGCCTATGAAAAATCCTACGATGAAGCCAAGTGCCTTATCATGCAGGGCGGTCAGGGCGAAACCAAACACTGGGCGTTCAATGATCCTGTCCGCCGCGAAGGTGCCTACAAGGACAACCCGCCCACTCCGGAAGAGTACCGTCAGAAAGGGACCCGTCTGGTCGACCTGCACCCGATCACGCTGATCCAGAACGCCCGTACTTCCGGCGGCGGTACCGTCCAGAACGTTCCCAACCGTGCGTTTACCGTCGGTCCCGTCCAGACCTGGAAGAGCGACCGCGTTTCCATCTGGCATCCCGGTCACCACGACAACCCCTTCGGTATGCGTCTGACCACCTTTATGATCTCCCAGAAGATCGCCGACAGCAGCGTGCCGATGTCATTGCTGAGCGACCACGATGATGTGGTGTTCAACTTCTATCGTCCCGGATTTGGTGTTTGTGACGTGGAGATGCATTGATCATGGCTAAAAGAGCGATAGCGATTGCCAGCCATCCTGATGATATTGAATTCATGATGGCGGGAACTCTGATCCGGCTGAAAGAACTGGGCTACGAGATCCACTACATGAATATTGCCGACGGGGCTCTCGGCGGCAATATGCTCAACCACAGTGACCTTGCGGCGCAACGCCGCAAGGAGGCGATGGCTGCTGCAGCAATGGCAGGAGCGGTTTTCCATGAATCCATCACCCACGATCTTGAGGTTTTCTACAATACTGAACAGCTTACCAAAGTTGTCCGCGTTATCCGTGAGGTCGATCCGGAAATCGTGCTGACCCACGGGCCGTTCGACTATATGGAAGACCACATCAATGCCGGAAGACTGGCGGTTTCCGCCGCATTCTGCCGGGGTATGGGCAACTTCCGCGGTGCTGAAGATCTCAAGCCGGTGATGACCGATGTTGCGGTGTACCACTCACTGCCTTTGTCATTGAAAGATCAGCTCAACCGTCCGGTCACTCCCGATATTTTCGTTGACGTGACCTCCACTATCCCGTTGAAGCGTGAGATGCTCAACTGTCACCAGACCCAGAAACAGTGGCTGGATGAAAGTCAGGGCATGGATGCCTATCTGGAAGATATGGTTTCCCGCGCCAGAGCCATGGGTGAACTCTGCGGATTCTGCGAGTATGCCGAAGGTTGGGTGCGTCACAATCCCAATGGTTTCTGTCCGGATAACTTTGACCCGCTCGGCGTGATCGCCCGTCCGGCGGTAAAATGACCTTGATTTTATGATCAGTGACTTGGGTGTGATCATTGCTGCGGGCGGCAGTTCGCAGCGGTACGGGGAAAAGGATAAACTGTTGGAGGATCTCGGCGGTATGCCGGTGTTCCTCCACAGTATACGCAGCTTTTTGCCGTTGGTCGCACCCGGCAATCTGGTGGTTGCCGTCCGGCAGGAGATGCTGGAGGAATTCCGCCGGATCTGTGAAAAGTTTCTGCCCGGCAGTTCTGTCCGCTTTGTCGCGGGCGGAGCGAACCGGGTGGAATCGGTTTGCAATGCTTTGAAGGAGTTGCCGCTTGCTGAAGGTATAGTGGCGATCCACGATGCCGCCAGACCGCTGGCGGATGCCGCTCTGCTGGAGCGGCTTGTTTCCCGCGCCCGCGCCTGCGGGGGAGCGGTAGCGGCGAGTAAAGTGGCAGACAGTTTGAAGTTGGCTGACCAATCCGGTTTCATTATTGCTCCGGTCAGCCGGGAAAGTGTTTACCATGCAGAAACGCCGCAGGTTTTTGATTTGAAAAAATACCGTGACGCTTGTGCCGCTCTTGACGGTGCAGTGCCTACGGATGATGCGGAGATCATGCGGCTTGCCGGATATCCGGTGGAGCTGGTGGAATCCGGTATATGGAATATGAAGCTCACTTCGCCGGCCGATCTGGCGAAACTGCAGCAATGTTTCCAGGAGAAATGAAATGGCAAAAAAAGTGATCCCGGCTGTCGGCGAAGGTGATTCCGGAGCACTGAACAGTTATCTGCGTCAGCTCGGAAGTATTGAGGTGCCGACGGTCGATGAGCAGTTGGCATTGTGCCGGGATTTTGAGGGCGCGTCGGAAATATTGCGGCGTGCTGTCAGCCGTTTCGGATTCACCGGACGCGAAATGCTGATGATGCTTGAGCGGGGGATCGCCGGAGAGTCGGAATTTTCTGAATTGTTTCTGCCGTCGGCATTTGCCGATAAAAAAATTCCGAGTCCGGCATTTTTTGTCCCGTGGCAGAGTGAAATAACTGCCGCGTTGACAGCATTGGAAAATGCATTCAATTCCGGAAAGAACACCGCTGTATTCCGGGATGAATTGGAAAGTTTACTTTGCCGTTACGGTATCCAGTCCGGAGTGGCGGAGGAGTATTTGAACATCATTTGCGGCTACATCGGGATGATAGTACCGGATTTTTCCTGGGAAAACGGCGATTTGACCGCTGACAGTTTCCGTGATGCCGACAGCGATCAATTGGAGTTGATCACCGGTAAACTGCTGATGCATCCGGAGGAGTTGATCGTGGAAATTGCCCGGTTGTGTGCGGCGGCAAGAAACTATTCAGAATTGCGCAACCGGATGGTGGAAGCAAATTTGCGTCTGGTGGTCAGCATCGCACAGAAGTTCCGCAATCGCGGGGTGGCTTTCAGTGATCTTATTCAGGAAGGAAATCTGGGGCTGCTGCGGGCGTTGGAAAGATTTGATTTCAATCTCGGTTACAAATTCAGTACCTACGCCAGTTGGTGGATACGGCACAACGTTTTCCGTATCATCGCGGAACAGTCGCGTGTCATCCGTCTGCCCATGCACATGATCAAACTTATCCAGGATATCCGCAGACATGAGCAGAATTTTCTGCAGCTTCACGGCAGGGAACCGGAGAATTGGGAACTTGCCAAGGTAATGGAACTGCCCGAAGCACGGATAAGTGCCGTCCGCAAAATGGCAATGCAGACGATCAGTTTGCAAACTCAGATCGGCAACGATGAAGATGGCAGTGTACTTGAAGAACTTATTGCCGATGAAAATGCCTATGAGCCGGCACGGGAACTTGCCCGCCGGATACTTTACGACCGTTTCCGTGAGATGTTGAGTACTCTGCCGGAGCGGGAACAGCAGATAATCATCATGCGGTTCGGACTTTTCGGAAATAAGATCCAGCCGCTGGACGAGATCAGTAAAAGACTGCATCTGACCCGGGAACGGGTTCGGCAGTTGGAAATAAAAATACTTGCAACTTTGCGTTCGCCTGAGAAATTGAAATATATCGACGGATGCATCCACCCCGGAGGATTCTGATAGAATGGCAGCGGTTTTTTTGGATGGGATTTGTAAAAGTTTCGTGCCCGGCAAGCGGGTGCTGGATGAGTTGTCGCTGGAGGTCAAACCCGGCGAATTGTTTTTTCTGCTCGGACCTTCCGGATGCGGTAAATCCACTTTGCTGCGGATCCTTGCCGGTTTGGAAAAACAGGATTCCGGGAGTATAAAGTTTGACGGAGTGGAAATATCTTCTCTGCCGCCGGAAAAACGTCAGGCAGCTATGATGTTTCAGAACTATGCTCTGTGGCCGCACTTGTCGGTATTTGAAAATATCGCGTTCGGTCTGCGGATATTGGGTGTCAGCGGCAAAAGGCTCAAAGAAGAGGTGACTTCAGCATTGGAGGCGGTTCAGCTTGCCGATTGTGCTGACCGCCGGATACCGTCGCTTTCCGGAGGACAGCAGCAGCGCGTGGCATTGGCACGTGCATTGGCGGTGCGTCCGGCGGTGCTGCTGCTGGATGAGCCGCTTTCCAATCTGGATGCCCGTCTGCGTGACACCATGCGCAGTGAGATCGTGCGCATCTGCCGCTCCCGGGGGCAAACTGCAATATATGTGACTCATGACCGGCAGGAGGCGTTGAGCATGGCTGACCGGATGGCGGTTCTCAAAGACGGTAAAATCAGTCAGTTCGGAACTCCGCGTGAACTTTATGAGCGTCCGGCAAACCGTTTCTGCGGTTCATTTCTGGGTGATATCAACTTTATTGACGGCAAGGTGGAAAACGGAAAACTGATTACCGGGTTCGGCACTTTTCCGCTTGCAGGAAGTGTGGAAAATGCCGTTTGCGGAGCGATCCGGCCGGAACGCATCCGTTTCGCTGCTCCCGGAACAGCCGGGGCATTTCGCGCTGTGATCACCGGCAGCACCTTTCTCGGTGACTCTGCTGAATGGCTCTGCCGCGCCGGGGAGTGTGAACTGGCATTGAAAGAGATCGCTCCTGCGCCGCGCTGTATCGGTGATGAGGTGATGCTTGTGTTTGATGACGGTTTTCTGATTGCCATGCAGTGAGGTGGGCAATATGTGGACAAGGTTGCTGATTTGTGCAGTACTGATGGGGATATTGCTGGCATTGCCGTTTTATTTCCGCAAAGATGAGGTAAAGACGATCTTTGCTGACGATGTGGATACGGTGGTGGTCATCTGCGCGCACAACAAGACTATCCGTGACGAGTATGAACAGGCGTTCCGCAAGTGGTACAAGGCAAAACATGACCGGGATGTGCGTATAGATTTCCGTACTCCCGGCGGGACATCTGATATTACGCGTTATATTGAAGACCGTTTCCGGGCGGAGTTCCGTTTCTTCCTGGAAAAAGAGGGTGTGGAGTGGCAGAAAGAGTACGGAGACGTATTCAACGATAAAAAACGCGGTGATCACTGGGCACGTCAGAAGTTTCTGAACTCAAATGTCGGTATCGGTATAGATGTTTTTGCCGGCGGCGGAACATTTGAACACAGCCGGATGGCAGACCGCGGTTACGCGGTGGACGGTAAAGCAGCATTGCGTCATCCGGAGTGGTTCGGGGAAAATGCCATACCGTCGGATTTCGGCGGCGACAAGATCTGTCACCCGGAAGGAAAATACTACGGAGTGGTGCTTTCCACATTCGGGATACTCTACAACTGCAACCGGATAAATGAGTTGAAAAACTCTGCTCCGCCTGAACGCTGGAGCGATCTGGGTGACGGCAGATTTTTCAATACTCTGGTGCTTGCCGATCCGACCAAATCCGGTTCAGCCAACAAGTGTTACGAGATCATTATCCAGCAGTGCATGGCGCAGGCAGGAACTCCGGATGCCGGATGGCGGGATGGACTGAATCTGTTGAAAAGGATTTTTGCCAACGCCAGAACTTTGACCGATTCCGCTTCCAGAGTGGTCGGTGAAGTCGGCACCGGCAATGCTGCAGCCGGAACGGCGATAGATACTTACGGATTTACGGAAGTGCTTTGGAGTGAACATTGTCACGGGGACAGCAAAGTGGTGTATGTCATGCCCAAAGGCGGAACCGCCGTCGGTGCCGATCCGGTGCAGATATTGCGCGGTGCGCCAAATAGGAAAGTGGCGGAAGAGTTCGTGGATTTTCTTCTTTCCATCGAGGGACAGAAACTTCATGCTTTCAAGGCGGGAACTCCGGGCGGCCCGGAGAAGACCACATTGAGCCGTGCGCCGGTGCGGCGTGAACTTTATGCCAAAGAGTTTCAGGAGTATATTTTCAAAAAGGATTACAATCCATACGCTTCCGGAGCGGATTTTGAATACCGTGCCAAATGGACGGGAAGGTACTATACGCTTTTGCGGCAGGTCATCAAAGCGTTGATGCTTGACCCCCACGTGGAACTGCAAGCGGCATGGCAGGCGATCATCGCCGCAGGCGGTCCGGATAAAGTGCCGCAGGCTATGGCTGTATTCAACGCATTGCCCTTTGAGTATCAAGATGCCGCAGAAGCGGCAAAATCATTGCAGATCAGTAAAGAGCATTCAGCGTCGGATGTGGCGGCGGTTTTGAGGCACTGGAGTGAGAATGCCCGGCAGAACTACCGGGATGCTGAACGTCTGGCGAAGGAGGGAAAGTAAATGATTTTCCGCAGGGTTATCCAATATTTGCTGATGCTGTTACTGGCATTGTTTCTGGTGATGTTTCTTTTGCTGCCGCTTTTCACGGTCGTGGGAGAGGGGTGCGATTGGCAGTTGATAATAGAGATATTCCGTTCACCGGTCTACCGTGAGGGATTGTTCAACAGTTTTGCCATCGCATTGGTAACTACCGGCATCGTGGCGATGATCTCGCTGACTCTGGCATTGCTGTATGACCGGTACGATTTTCCCGGCAAAGAGTATTGTTCCATATTGATGCTGCTGCCGATGATCCTGCCGCCTTTTGTGGGGGCATTGGGTTTCCAGCAGATACTCGGTTACTACGGGGTGGTCAACAGTATTCTGACTCAATGCGGTTTGTCACGCATTGATTTTCTCGGCGGAGAGGGGAAATTCTGGTCGGTGTGCGTGATTGAAGCGCTGCACCTTTACCCGATATTTTATTTGAATCTTATTACTGCACTTGGAAATATCGACCCGACATTATCCGATGCGGCAGCGAATCTGGGGGCGAACCGCCGGCAGCGATTTTTCCGCATAAAACTGCCGCTGTTGAAGAGCGGTTTTCTTGCCGGCGGCAGCATTGTGATGGTGTGGAGCTTTACGGAACTGGGTACTCCGTTGATGTTCGGTTACAACCGGGTGACTCCGGTGCAGGTTTTCAACGGGCTGCATGAGTTGGATAATAATCCGCTGCCTTATTCATTGGTGGTGATAATGCTGACCGTGTCGGCACTGATATATCTGTTGATGCGTAAAATTTTCAGTACCCCTTCCGGAGCTGCTGCCGTTAAGGGTACGATGGGATCAAGAGCAGAGAAACTTGCCGGATGGCGCAAATTTCTGCCGGCCGGTGCGTTTTTGCTGGTGGCACTGCTTTCAGTGATGCCGCATCTGGCACTGATCGGATCGGCGTTTTCTCTGCGCTGGTATGATTCAGTTCTGCCGCAGGTATTTACGCTTGAACACTTCGACAATGCCTTGTCCAATCCGTTGGTTCTGCCGTCGATCGTCAACAGTCTGCGGTACTCTGCGCTGGCAATGCTGATAGCGGTGATATGCGGAACGTTGACGGCATTGATCTCCAGCCGCTGGAAATTGCGCGGGGCCGGATTGCTGGATCTGCTTTCCATGCTGCCGCTGGCGATCCCCGGACTGGTGATCGCGTTCGGATTTCTGGGAATGACGGCAGAGTACGCCTGGGCGCGTGCGATATTCAATCCGGTGGAAAATCCGCTGTGGCTGCTGGCGATCGCGTATGCGGTGCGCCGGATACCGTATGTGGTAAGAGCAGTGACTGCCGGTTTGGAGCAGACTCCGGAAGAGTTGGAAAACGCGGCACGTAATTTCGGTGCCGGGCCGGTGCGTACCATGTGCCGGATCACGTTTCCGCTGATAAGCGCAAATTTGCTGGTCGGCGGACTTTTCGCATTCAGCTTCTCCATGCTTGAAGTATCTGATTCGCTTATTCTTGCGCAGAAGAGTATCTTTTTCCCGATAACCAAAGCACTGTTGGAACTGTCGCAGATATTGGGTGCGGGGCCGGCATCGGCATCGGCATTCGGGGTGTGGGCGATGGCATTTCTGGCGGTGACGCTGGTATCGGCGGGGATATTGATGGGAAGAAAGATCGGAGCGATATTTAAATTTTGAATGGAATTGATTTTTGCGCTTGAATTTGCATTTGAGGTCATGTAAATTATAGAAGAGATGATTTTTTGATTTTTTCTGAACAGGGAAGTTTTTTAATAATGCATCGGGTTTTTTGTACAGATATTCCGGATACCGGCGGGTATGCTGTTCCGGACAGCCGTGAAGCGGAACATCTTTTCAAGGTGTTGCGGGCGCGTGACGGAGAATTTGTGGAAATACTCGACGGCAAAGGATGTCGCGCACAGGCTGTGGTTGAAAATAAACGGCTGCTGGTAACTGCTAAAGAGGTGATTCCGGAGCCGGAGGAAAAATTGCATCTGTGCTGTGCGCTGCCGCGTAAACAAAAGCTTGATCAACTGCTGAAACAGGCAGCTGAATTGGGCGTGTGGAGCATCCGTCCGGTGCGTTGTATGCGATCTGTAGCAGAGGGTGGTCCCCGGGAAAGGTGGGATCTTCTGCTGCGGGAAGCGTGCAAGCAGTCGGGCAATCCTTTTCTGCCGGTGGTGGAAAAGGAGGAAAAATTGCCGGATGCGTTGAAAAAGTTGCAACAGGAAAACATAAAAATATATTATGGTTCAATAACACCGTTGGAGCATGGCGGGGGGTCTGCCAGTGCCAAGGCGGTCGTGATCGGACCGGAAGGGGGCTTTGCCCCGGAGGAACTGCAAATGATGGAAAAATGTGATGCTCAACCCCTTAACCTCGGACCTTACGTCCTGCGTCTGGAAACTGCTGCCGTGTGTGCGCTGGCGGTATTGCGTAAATTGAGTGCCGTACTGATACTGCTTTTTACGGTGTTTATTGCCGGTTGTTCCTGCTCGGATGACAATGCGGCTTTGCTGACCAAAGGCAAAAGTCTGCTTGAGAGCGGCGATGCTGCCGGTGCCCGCGAGTGTTTCCGCAAGGCTATTGCCAAAAATCCGGAAGATCCCAACGGTTATATCGCTCTGGCAAAGGTGTGTGATGAAAATCTTGATGAGCCTTTGGAAGCGATCTACGCTTACGAGATGTATCTCAAAGTGGTTCCGCCTAATGCCGACGGCAGAGTTGAAGCTGAAAATGCCATCGTGACTTTGCGTAACAATGCGGTCAAGAAGTTTGGTGCAGCTCCGGTGTCATCGGTTTCAGATGTCGAATTCCAGGCGCTGAAAGAGGAGTGTGAAACGCTTCGTGCCACTGTCAGTTCCGCCAAGGCGCAGTTGGAAAATCAGATCCGGATCGCCAATCAGCTCCGTAAGCAGCTGCGGGAAAGAAAATGAGGCATTTTACTGCGATCATTCTGCTGGTATTGCTTTGTGCCGGGTGTGCGCATACTTCCACACTGAAGTGGGAAAAGGCGGTTCCCGGTGCGCGCAGTTCGTCCGGTAATCAGGCTGTGTGGCATCTGACTGCTGTCAATCGTGGGATGTTTCTATTCAACCTGATACCGTTGTGGAGCGGTTCCGCGACCCGGCCGAACCGGCATGAATATAAAATTTTTCAGAATGCGCTGCATCGTTACGATTTGCGGCGGACGCTGGATTCCCACCTGGAAAAACTTGATGCGGATTCGGTGGAGGATGTTGAATTTACCACATCTTCTTCCGGAGCTTTTTCGTTGTGGATAATCTGGCGGAGAACAGCCGTGGCGCGGGCCGTGGCGGTAAAAGTTGGCGCAGAAGATGAAAAAACTGCGGCTGTCGAAGAGAAATGACTTGACATAAAGCATTTTGTATGCTATATTTTTCAGTCTGCGGATTTTTTATGTGCAGGTGGATTGTGTTTTAATACGAAGATAAATATATTAAAGCTTAAAGAAAGAAGGTTGAAAATGGCTCGTAAAGTAATTATTGCCGGTAACTGGAAAATGAACAAAAATGCCGCCGAAGGCAAAGCTCTGATCGACGATCTCAAGGCGATTTGCAGTCAGGGCTGCTGCTGCTGCGAAGCAGATGTGGTGGTTTGCCCGCCCTTTACCACGATCGGTGCTGTGGTTGAAGCGGTCAAAGGCACGGCGATCAAGGTCGGTGCCCAGAATATCCATTGGGCCGACAATGGTGCGTTTACCGGTGAGATTTCCGGCGATATGCTGAAAAGTGCCGGTGTTGAGTATGTTATCATCGGTCACAGTGAACGCCGTCAGTATTTCGGTGAAACCGATGCCACGGTCAACGCCCGTCTGAAAGCTGCATTGAAGTATGATTTGATTCCGATCGTCTGCATCGGTGAATTGCTTGATGAACGCGAAAACGGCAAGACCGAAGAGGTTCTTACCCGCCAGATCCGCGGTGGTTTTGATGGTATTTCCGCAGAAGAGATGGCGAAAACCATCGTCGCTTACGAGCCGGTCTGGGCGATCGGTACCGGAAAAACTGCTACTCCGGAAGTTGCCCAGGAAACTCATGCGCATATCCGTAAAGAGATCGCTGCCATGTTTGGTGAAGAGGTCGCAGAGAAAGTCCGTATCCAGTACGGCGGCAGCATGAAGGCTTCCAATGCCCGCGAACTGGTTGCGCAGAAAGATATTGATGGCGGTCTGATCGGCGGTGCCGCGCTCAAAGCTGACAGTTTTGCTGATCTGGTCAAGGAAGCTCTCGGCAAGTAATTAATGATTTCCTGTTTCCCGGTAAAGATCCGGGGGACGGTTAAGTTTTGAGAGGGAAAAATGCCAATTTTGACAGTATTGCTTTATGTGGTGCTTTTCATCATCGCGCTGCTGCTGATCGCGCTGATCTTGATCCAGCCTGCCAAATCCGGTGGTATGGGTGCGGCGTTTGGTGGTGTCGGTGAATCGGTTTTCGGCGGAAAAGCCGGCAGTCATCTTACTAAAACAACTGTGGTGCTGACGGCGGTGTTTTTTGTGATCGCGCTCGGTCTGGCGGCGGTTATCGGCCGCAGTTCCGGCGGAGAAGGCGATGATTTGCGGGAGAAATTGCTGGTGGAGGAAAAGGCCGCCGGAGAGAGCAAATAACTGCGTGGGGATGTGAGGTATGCCGGTCGCCGGAAAAATTTTATCGGCAGTTGCAATGCTGATGTGGATTCCGGCAGCAGTTGCCGGAGGGTTGATATCCGATGTGGATGTGGACGTGCAGCTGGTAAAAACTCCGGTGATCGAGCATCGGCGCGGAAATGTTAATTCTTCAAGAAGCAGATCGGTCAATCAATGGTTGATGATCCGCGTGGAGTATATTGCAGAGAAGGTGTCGATGCCGGAACCTGCGTTAAAAAAAAACCGTTCGGGTTATACGCTGATGCTGGGCGGTTTTGTTGATGATTTGAAATTGGACGTCAAGGTGTTGCAGAATACCGGATTGAAGGTCGGCGGTAAGGAGCTTTACGGTATGTACACCGGGAAGACGGAGTTCTACACGATTCGCGGTGACGGTAAACGTCATGCGGTGATGATGTTTATTCCGGGAGGGTTCCTGGACCGGTACAGCCGTCAGGCAAATGGCCGGATACGGGAGTGCAGCAAAGTTGATTTCAAGGTTGAAGCAATATTCAGTGCTTCCGGCAGAGAGCTGGCGCGCGGATATTGTGGAGTATCCGGAAGTAAGACGTTTGAAGCAGCTTGTACGATGGTTCCGGAAAATTTGAGGTTTTCGGGAGGGGTCATTCCGCGTTCCCGGACACCGTGGGCGTGGCTTGAAACGGATGATTTTGATATGGAAAGGGATTTATCCGTCCGGCAGAATTGAGTTTGATGATCGTAAAAAAGTTGAAACGTTTGGATTGAGAAATGGCTAAAGAAAACAGTATTCTGACAATTGATATTGGAAGCCGTACTCTGCGCATGGCGGAGTTCAGTTTTCAGGATGGCGGTATGCTGCTGACGAAGTTCCTCAGCCGTCCGCTTGAACAGCAGGAAGAGGAGTCGTTGGCTGATTGTTTTGAGCGCGTCTACAATGAGATGCTGCTTGAAGGGTATTTTACCTCTAAAAATGTCCGTTTGGCGCTGCCGTCGAGCAGTTCATTCCAGCGTTTGAGCAAGTTGCCTGCGATGCTGGGCAAATCCACTACTGTAGCCAAGATCATTGAGTTTGAGGCGGCGCAGGCAGTACCTTATTCCATGCATGAGGTTGAGTGGGGATATCAGTTGCTCCATCATGAGTGGGAAGAAAAAAGCACTCAGGAAAATGAAGATGGCACGACTGAAGAAGTCACTGTTACCAATGAAGAGTATGAAGCACTCTTTGTGGCGGTGAAAAATGAAGATGTGGTCTGTTATACCGATGCTGTCGAGCGTTCCGGAAAGAAAATAATCTCTGTAGAGCTGTCGTCGTTGAATATCTTCAACGCGGCGGTGGTTTCGCAGATCAATGAAGATGAGTGTACGCTGCTGCTGGAGATCGGAGCCAAAGGCTGCTGTCTGATGATTGCTGATCACCGGCGGATTTTTATGCGTAACATTCCGATCGGCGGTGATACTGTCAATACTCTGATTGCCCGTGAGTTTGGTGTGGATGACCGTGAAGCAGAGGATTTGAAACGCCGTTATGGATTTGTCGCGCTCGGCGGAGCTTATGATGATCCGGGGTCTGCTCTGGCAACAACGATTTCCAAGATCTCCCGTAACGTTATGACCCGTTTGCATGGTGAGATCAGCCGTTCCATCAACGTATGGCGGGCACAACACAACGGCAGTGCGCCGGTCAAAGTTCTGTTGGCCGGCGGCGGTTCTGCGATGCAGTATACGATAGAATTTTTCAATGAAAAACTCCATTTGCCGGTTGAATACCTCAACACCTTCGGTTTGATCACCATCGGACCGGAAGTTGATCGTAAACTTCTGCAGGCAGAGGCATCCATGAGCCAGAGTATGATCGGCATGGCGCTGCACAGTATCGGCAGCTGTCCGGTGGATATCTCGCTTCTGCCCCGGGCAATCAAGCAGCAGTACATCCTTGATGCCCGCAAACCGTACTTTTACGCTTCGGCAGTGGCGTTGATCAGCTGTTTGCTCATCAGCGTGGTCGGTATCGGTCAGGTACGCAGTTTTGAACAAAGACGTGTGGAACAGGTGGAAGCCGATGTGAAGAAAGCCGAAGCCGAGGTTGCCAGTGTTAAAGCTAAAAAAGGCATGCTTGATATGCACGTGGGCAACTACAATCAGGCGGCCAAATTTCTGGATGACCGCAACAAATTCGGTAATGTTATTACTGAACTGCAGTCGATAATCCCCGCAGACCGTATTTGGCTGGTTGCGTTGGAGCCTTATGTTGAAGAGGAAGAAGTTCTGGATGAGAATGGCGAGGTTCGTCAAGACACCGACCGGAAAGAGGGGGGTAATTTCCATAATGAACGGAAATTCACTCCGGAAAAATATAATGCTCTTGCAGAGGTAAAGCAATTGCGCCTGGTCGGTTATGTGCTGCGTACTGAAGCGGACAGTCAGGCGAACCGGGTCGTGCTGGATGATTTCCAGAGTGCGGTCAAACAAAAAGAGGAGTTGTTTGAGTCGTTCAGTATCAAGACCCGTGACGTTCACGGCGGCAGCAATCTGACTTATTTTGAAGTGATCATTACGCTGAAAGAAGCGTTGAAAAAGTAGTGGGAGTATACGCAAGTGAGTAAGATGTACAAGAAAAACATGGGATTGATCCTCGTACTTGCCGGTGTCGGTGTAGTGGCGGTTGGTCTTTTGGTCTATGTGGTCATTGTATTGCTCCAGTGGAGTGAGTTGCGTGATCGAACCGGTATTGCCCGTGACAAAGTGCAGCAGTTGGTGAAGTCAACTCCGGCTCCGGGTGCAGAGAATGAACGTCGTATCCAGCAGGATATTGCATTGTACGAGCAGAAGAATATTGGTTTGGTCGATAATTTCAAGTCTCCGCTGCGTCCGGCGGTCGATGAGTTTCTCAAAGCATTGCCTCCGGCGAATGCAGATATGCTTACCGAGGAGGAGATAGAACTTTATAAGGTCGAGGGAACCGGAGTCGAAGCGGAAGAGGATAAACCGGCTGTTCCGTTGAAGATCCGTAAATTTACTTACGATGAGTTCCGGACATTTTTCCCGGCCCGCTTCGATAAATATTGCGAAGAAAACAACAAGGTCGAGGATAAGGACCGCTTTTCACTGGATACGCTGCACGGATTCAGTGAGAGCAGTACCAAACTTTTTCCGCAGGGTAAGTGGAACGCTGCGTTGGAGAAGTTTGTTGAAGCTGCTCAGGGGTTGACTTTTGAGGTTATTGACGACTCGAACAGGTTGCCGATCCTGCTTGCGGCGTTTGGTTTACCCCGTCGTGTGGACGGCAAGCTTTCCAAATTGAAAGAGCAGGTCGATAATATCATTGAGATCAAGATCAAGCCGATTGCCGCAGACAGACCGGAATTTTTTGCAGCAGGAGCATTGGATTTCATTGGTGGCGGCAACGGCAGAAGTGCGGATGGGAACAGCAGCAGAGATTCTTCGTCTGCATATTCCTGGCAGGTTGCAGATTATCCTGCGGTGTTTTTCCATTGGGATGTTTTTGGAGACATCGTCAAACGTCTGTACAGAAATAAGGTCGCAACGTTGAAGAAAGTTGTTTTGCGTACCAGAAAGGAAGAAGGGGAAAGTTCCGGCGGCAGCAGCAGCAATATCAATCTGTTGGAGTCTTTTGAGTCCGATGGTAACTACAAGATCTATCACTATACACTGGTGTTTACTTGTGAGATGAATGTTCTGCGTAAGGTCATGACTGATTTTGACAATGCGTGGAAAGGTGATGAGAAAAACGGTTTCGGTAAGCGTATGTATATAGTGCGCGGAGTTGCGTTGTATGCTTCTGAAAACGGAGCCGGCAGGGTGATGAATCCGGAAATCGTTTCCGGCAGCGGTGAACAGCAGAGTTCTGTTCCTCAGACTCGGGTCGTCCGTCGCCGTGCCAGACGTCGGCAAATGGAAGAGCAGCAGAGTGAAACATCTGCGGATAAAGTTGAATTCAAGCCGTTGTATGCGGTAGCACCTGAAGTTGCCCGCGAAAGATATTACAATGTCCACCGTCGGCTGCATGAAGAAAAACTTCCGAAAGAAGAGGAAATGCCCCGGTTTGAGAATGGTCAGTTTGTGCAGTCCGAATCCTCAAAAGAGATGAATGCGGAAGACAAACAGAAATTTTACGATGACTACGAGCGTAAACTGCCGCTCAACGAGCGTTATGGTTATGCGACGGTGCTGGTTGGCGAGCATAACGATGAGTGTGAGGTCTACCTTGATGTGGACTATGTGGTTTTGGAACAGAATCAATGACGATTTTTCGGAGGATTGAATAGTGGATTTCATCAAACGGCATTACGAAAAAGTCATTTTGTTGGGACTTTTTGTGATTTTTATCGGACTGATGTTTCTGGTGCAGTCAGTTATCAGCTCGACTCAGGAGGTCAAAGAGAGCGACCTGAAACTGCCGCCGCGCAGTCCTGATTTTCAGAACGAAGATCCGAAAGATGATAAATTTGACACTGATAAACGTTGGAACAACAGTAACTTTATCTGGAAAACTCCGGAAATTGCTGATAAATCGGAGCCGGTAAGTGATATGGTTTCTGCGTATAAGATGACTGCATGTCCGTTTTGTTCCAAAAGCGGCGGGAAACAGGTGCTGATCCCGCTGTCATCGTTTTATATTGCTGACGAAGCATTGAGAAAGTGTCCGGAGTGCGGTCACAAACTTGCTACTCCGCTCGGGATCGATGTCATTGCCGAAGAGATGCGTTTCCATGCGATCGATGAAGAGAAGGCTCATTTTGCTGAAGAGTGCAAATTTCTTGAAGCGGAAGCAGATACGCTCCGTCAGGAAAATGCCGAAGAGGCCCGCGCGATGGAAGAGATCGCCAATGAATTGTACCGCATTGAAAATGAGCGTTTGGCAAAGATCGCAGAAGAGCGCAGACGTGAAGAGGAAAAAGACAAGGATAATGACGGCATCCTTGACGAATTGGAAGAAAAATACGGCATGAGTTCCAATGATGAAAACGATATTTTCTACGATAACGACGGGGATGGATTTGCCAACGCATTTGAACTTGAAAACGGCACAGTGCCCAATGATCCGTTGAGTCATCCGGAGTTGTGGTGGCGTTTGCAGGTCAAGAGCATCAGTAAGATCCCGCTTCAGGAAAAATTCATGGCTCTGTTGGATAACGGGAGCGATGATATGAGTGCATGGCAGCTGCAGTTCAACTATTTTGACCAGCGGCGCAACCGTACTGTCAGCAGATATTTGTCAGTCGGTCAGACTATTATGATCGACAATAAAAATTACCGTCTGACTGATGTCAAGCGAATCGTTACAGAAAAGAAACGTGTTGCCGGTAACCTTGACAATAAAGAAACCGTCGACCGTATTGATGAATCGCGTGCGACGTTGGTTGAGGTTACGGATAAAAAGCCGGACAAACTGACGTTTGTGGTGAATCAGACTGCATATTCCAATGATATGCGTCCGATCCTTGTGGATACCGGTAATCTCGGCAAGCAGAAAAACCGGCCGCTCCGTATCGGTGATACTTTCAGAATGGGACTTTTCTCTGTTAAAGATGGCGATAACAACAGCGGCGGCGGTGCGACAGCTAAAGAGCGTCGTAAGCATGTCAGGCTGTACAAAGTTGTGTCTGTGGATGAAAAAAAATTCACCGTTCAGCTGGAAGATGTTACTCCGCAGGAGAAAAGCACTGCCAAAAACGGTAAGAAGAGTGATGAAGGCAAGAGCGAGGTGCAGAGTGCTGCTGCCAAAGAGCCGATCATCATTACCAAAGAAGGTAAGGTTCCTGCCAACCGTCGTCCGAAAAAGAAAGTTCAGAAGACCGAGGGTGAACAGGATGAAGGACTGCGTATCACTACGGATGGCAATCCCCGAAATGGCAGATAATTCAAGGATTATGGCTGATGGGTAAAGTTTCCGTAACGGTGGTGTTGAGTGTGGCTGCGGCATTGGGGATATCCCCGGTGCTGTTGCCGTGTGTTCAGGCGGCAGAGGGTAAAAGTGCCGCTGAAGCGCCGCTTGCCGGGAATGAAAATGCTGTTGATCCGGAAAAGGATAAAGCCGCAGAAAATACAGAAGCTGTGAGTGATAACGGCAGTGCTGACAGTGCTGAAAATGCTGAAAATGCAGACAGTGCTGAAAATGCAGACAGTGAGGCCGGTGTCGGCGGTGATGAAAATGGTGCCGGGGATGATGATAACGGCATTGAACGCGGTGCAGTGGAAGTACCGGCGGTGCCGCAGAAGATTGACAGTGACAATGACGGTATAGCTGACGAGGTTGAAGAGAAGTTCGGTTTGAACATCAATGATGCTTCGGATGCATTGCAGGATACAGATGGGGACGGGTACTCCAATATCTTTGAAATAGAGAAGTTTTGCAGTCCGGCAGATCCGAAACACCGTCCGCCGTTGTGGTGGCGTTTGGCGTTGAAAGAGATTCGGATGGCGGAATTTCCGCTGATGCTGGAGTCGGTGACAGTTCCGGTTGCCGATGACCGCAGTTCGTGGGTGGTAAAGATCAGTTATCCGGATTTTTACCGCCCGGGCAAACGGGCAGCGGATGAATTGATGATCGGTTCGGTATTTACGGTTGCCAATCGCAGATACCGGCTTGAAGATGTTAAAAAGTCCGGAGCGGACAACTCCGGGGAATGGGTCGCTGCGGTTCGGGAACTTACTGCGGCCGGACCGGGTGAGGAAGTTATAGAGTTGGAACTTGGCAAGAGTGTCAGTGCCAATGAATTGTGTGCAGTTTTGATCGACACCGGACATCCGGCGTTGCGGGAGTGTGTTGTGCGCGTGCGTGACGTGGTGGTGCTGGGTTTGTTTGCAGTTGAATCGGATAATGAAGATATTGCTCTGCCGGTGGATGAACGCCGGTGGCAGCTTCGTAAATATCAGGTTTGCGGTATTGATAAAGAGAAGATGTGTGTTCAGTTGTGGCAGCTGCCGGTGAAAGGAAAGAAAGATCCGGTGCTTGAGGTCACGGTGCAGGGCAAGGTTCCGGAAAACCGTCGGCCGGTACATAAAGAAAAAACAGAAAAGGTGAATGAACTTTTGGAAAATATGGAACAAAAATAAGGGATTTATATTCTATAGATTATATGGAAGGGAAAAGAAACATGAAAGAAAAAAGAACTTTTGCATCAAGTCCGCTTTTGATTTGTCTGGCGGCGGCATTCGGCATTTGCGCGGCATTGCCGTTGTCTGCATCCGGGGAGGTCAGTAAACTTCACGAAAAGGCAACAGACCGGATGTATGCTGATCAGGACAAAGAGGCTGCCCGTGCCAGAAAACTTTTCCAGGATAAAAAGTATGCCGAAGCGATCAAAATCCTTAAAGATAATGTCATCAGTATGCTGGAAGAAGAGGCATCACGTGTCGATGGCTGGAAGGTTCGCAAACGGTTGACCGAATTCAGCGGTGAGCTGCGCGCCATGAAGTTGACCTACGGAAATATCAAACTTACGGAAGCGCGTCAGAAGTTGGATGCCGGTGCCTATGATGATGCGATCGCTCTTGCCAACGAGGCGGCATTGATCACCGATGAGATCAAAGACGATGCTTTGGCGGTCGTGGTTTCTGCCCGCGGCAAGATCAGTGCTGCCAAACGCAGAGAGAGTGCGTCTGCGATCAAGAGTGATCCGGGAATCGATGCGCGTGATCTGCAGGTGAAACGCAAGCTGGCTGAAGCAAAAGTGTTTTTCCGCGATCGTCGTTATGATAAAGCATGGCAGAAGGTGGAAGAGGTATATGTGCTTGATCCTTACAATGCCGATGCCAGCTATCTTGCATCCCAGATTTATAAGAAATTTTATCAAGCCGGCAGAATGCGTCACAAAGCCGATTCAGAGGCACAGTATGCTTATGAGGCATGGCAGTGGGTCGAGCCGGTGTTCCCTGTCCGGGCGATCGCTGAACAGAATCTGGAAGTCGGCGAGTCTATCGTGAAAGAAGGCAATGATTATGCTGTTCAGAAAAGACTGGACTCCATTGTGTTCCCGATGGTGAGTTTCAATAAGACCGAGTTGGAGGCTGTGGTGCAGTTCATGCGTAACAACAAGAGCCTTGACCCGGAAAAAGAGGGAGTGCAGATCACCTTTATTCTTCCCAACCGCAAGGCGGAGAAAAAGGACGAGCAGGCAGGGGACGCTGCCGATGCTGCTGCCGGAGAAAACTCAGATAGTGAAGACGGGGAATCAGAGGATGAAAGTGACGATGATGACTGGGGGGATGACTCTGAAGAGGAGAAAAAGCCCGCTGCCAAAGAGGAAAATGGTGTGTTCGTCACTTTGGAACTTCGCAATGTGACGCTCCGTCAGCTGTTGGATTATGTCTGCTTCCTTACCGATTTGACCTATGTTATCCGTGACGGCAAGGTGTTTTTCGGTGCAGAAGACCAGAATATGGAATCCCGTGAATATGTCATCCACAATACCGTAAAAGAGAAGATCGCCGGTCAGAAAGGTGAGGCATCTGCTGATGCCGGTGAAGATATGGGCGAAGATGCCGGCGAAGATGCCGGTGAGGATTCCGGTGAAGATGCCGGTGAGGATTCCGGTGAAGATGCCGGCGAGGATGCCGGCGGCGCTGCTCCGGCTGCTCCGGCTGCTCCGGCTGTTGTGGATGAAAGCAAATTGGATGCTGCTTCTTTGAAAAATTTCTTTACAGTTTACGGTCTTACTTTTCCGGATAAGAGTTCCATAAGTTACTTCCGCGGTAAACTCGTGATGAGCAACACTGCTGAAAACCATCGCAAATTGGCTGATTTGCTCAAACGGTGGAATGTCGAGGATCCGTTGATCGAAGTTGAGATCAAATCCATTGAGCTTTATGAATCAGATATGGAAGAGCTGGGATTCAACTGGGCGCTGAGTTCGGAAGTCGGAAACCGCGACCAGGCTGGACGTTACTGGGCGGTTGCTCCCGGCAGCAATACCGAAAGTGACGGCAGCGGTACATTGAAACTGCTGGATGGTGCGTTGAGCGGCGTTGACTCCGGATTTATCAAAAATCTGAATATTTTCCCTGACCTGTTCGGTTCCTGGACCCCGTTCGGTCTGGATGAGACTTTCAATCTCACGCTGACGATCAACGCGCTTGACCGCAGTGACCGTACCGAGCAGATCTCCGCTCCGCGCGTGCTGGTCGCCAATGGTCAGACTGCAAAGGTCAGAATGAGCAAAGCGTATTTCTTCCCTGAAGAGTGGGAAGAGATGGAAGTTGAGACCGAAGAGGTCGGTGACAACGGCGATATCCGGGTGACCATCACTCCGCCGTCCCCGACTTTTGCAGATCAGTCTTCCAGTATCGGTACGACATTTACTGTTACTCCGGTGATTCAGGAAGGTAAAAAAGTCATCCGTTTGAATCTTTATCCGGATATCAAAGCCTATACCGGTAAAGATGCATATGATGTACTGGTGCGTGTTGAACGTGATAATAATGCTGACGGCGACTTCGCTGACGAAAACGAAGTTAAAGATTACCGTTATGTGGTGTGGCGTCCGGTCATCGCGACCCGTTCTGTTCAGGTTACAGTTGATGTCAACCATGGAGAAACGCTGGTTATCGGCGGTTTGTCAGACAGCAAGAGCCAGAAACGTCTGGACAAAATTCCGATTTTGGCAGATATTCCTTTCATCGGCAGGATTTTCCAGTCCCAGTCAGAGATTTCAGAACGGCGCAACATGTTGATTTTCGTTACTGCCCGTCTGGTCAACAATGACGGTCTGCCTCTGCCGATGGGTGATGAGGTCGGTAACGGTGGTATCCCGCTGATGGTTCGCTGACCCGGATATGTTTGGCATAAGAGAAATTAACGGAGGATATAGTGATGACAGATAAGAAAGCGTTGTGGCTCGCCACCGGTGTGGTTTGCGGAGCAATGCTGATGGCAGAAGGAGCCGACAGCATTGAAAAAACTCCGAATGATAAAACCGGTCATGCTGAAATTATGGAAAATATCGGTCGCCGGGAGTTGTTTTCCCGCAGTACCGGAATGGTCCGGCAGGCGAATGCTCTGATGGATTCCGGCAAGTACAGAGAGGCGATTGCCGAATACCGCAAAGTGGTGGCATTGTTGAAGCCTGCCGCCGGAGGTGAATTTTTCAAGAACAAAGTTGATTTTTGCATTAAACAGATCGGCGAGTGCTATTACCTCATGGCGGAAGCCGCGATGGAAAAAGCCGATGATCTTGCCACCAGTATGGATTTTGAAGAGGCGATCAAGATCATCGAAGAAGCAAAACAGTTTTGTCCGGAGCGCAAAGATGAACTTGAAGACCGGATCAAATTTTATCAGAAACGCCGGGAAGCTGCGATTACCCGTGAAAGTGTTGATATGAGCAAGCTGGATCCCAACTACGCCGCACAGGAGTATCAGATCGAGCTGTTGATCGAGCAGGGTATCGTTTTGCTCAAGCGTGATGAATTGATGAAAGCACGCCGTAAATTTGAGCAGGTGCTGCTGATCGATCCGTACAATAATGCCGCCATGCAGAATTTGCTTGGTATCAATAAACGGCTGCAGAAAGCTGCCGCCGGTCGTGCCAGCGCGACTTCGCGTCACCTGATCGGTCAGGCAGAGTGGTCAGGTGCGATCCCTGTGGTTGCAGAAGCTCCTGCCGGAACCGGTGAAAACCAGATCGGTATTCCGGTTGATAAAAAAGTTGAGAACGAGTTGGAAAAACGCCTTCGTGCGATCAAGATCCCCAACTACGTGCTGTATGACAATATGCAGACGTTTGCCGAGGCGATGGATGACTTGCGGGCGCAGGCCAACGAAAGCCGCAAACCCAATGAACGCGTGATCAACTTTGTTATCCGCGACGTCAAGCATGATGATCCGGCTAAAGCCCCGAAACTTGCCGGATATTCCCCGGGGGAAACGTTCCTTTATGACATTCTGGCGGCGTTGAAAGAACGCGGCGATTTGGATTTCAAACTTGATGACAATGCAGTGATTATCGTTGCCAAAGGTCTGCAGTTGGAAAAAATGAATGTCCAGATCTTCTCCTTTGCTCCCAACCCGGATGAAACTGAAGCATCATTGATGGAAAACTTGAAAGCCGGTGCTAAAGTCACTTTTGCTCCCGGTTCATATTTCCGTTTGGTTTCCGCCAGCAATGAAGTTATTTCCTGCAACACACCTGAGAACCAGAAGCGTATTGAGAATTGGCTTGCCAATCACAGCGATACCGGTCTTCCGATGGTTCAGGTCATGTTCAAGTTTCTGGAAGTTTCCCAGAACGACCTTGATGAGCTTGGTTTCAACTGGCAGTATGCCCGTCAGGGACGCAAACTCAGCTTCACCGCCGGCGGCAATGCTTTGCTGCGTCACTACAATAACGATGATGCAGATGACCGCATGGGCGGTACGTCTGTAAATGGCGGAATGGGTAAAGTTACCGATGCGTTCGGCGGCAATCAGGTTATGGAAGATCCGGATGCCACGCTGAACTTGCTGATGGGTGACCGTAAAAATGCGTTGATGGCAACGGTTTATGCGTTGGATTGGGCGGATTCATCCGACATTCTTTACTCCCCGCGGGTCACGACTCTTTCTGGTACGACTGCAACGGTGAACATGGGCGAAAAACATCATTATCCCGGTGAATATGAAGACACTGACAATGAAAACACCGAGCGTGCCCGTGTAACAGTTATTCAGCCGCAGCCGACTCTGGATGATGAGCAGACTCTGGGTATCACTTTCAGTATCCGTCCGGAAGCTGATGTTGAAAGTCAGATGATCAGTGCCAAAGTCCACTTTGACATCAAGCAGTTTGATTCATGGCTGACTGTTGACAGCCGTAACCTCAACAGTGACGATGATGATGGTGAATTCCAGAAGAAAGCGGTTATTAACACCCGTTATATTGACACCAAAGTTCAGTTGAAAGACGGCGAAACCGTACTCATCGGCAGTATCAGCAACGATATGTCCACAATCATGCATGACAAATTGCCGATCCTCGGGGATATTCCTTTTATCGGCAGATTCTTCCAGTCCAAATATACGGTCAGCAAAAAGAACAATCTGCTGGTATTCATGACTTGCCGGATGATCAAGCCGGACGGCTCCGCGCTCTTCGTCAGGGAGAACGGCGAACCGATGAACATGGGCGGCATGAAGGGTCTGCCGGTGTTCCCGAAAAATCAGTAAATTATCTGTATGTGAAAGCCCCGGTTTAAGCCGGGGCTTTTCGGTAATTCGGAACAAGCGGTTTTCTGTTATGACAGCAGGGAATTTTAACTTCAAAGCGATCGGGGTGGTACACTCCCGGAGCAAATACCGTTATGAAGAGCCGCGGCAGGGAGTTTTTTCCGGCAGTGACGGTGAAATAGAGTTGTATTCACCTTATGCCGGAGATGCGATAACTGATCTTGCCGGATTTGAGAGGATTTGGGTAATATTCTGTTTTCATTTGAATTGCGGCAAACCGTGGAAAGCCAAGGTACGTCCGCCGTTTCCCGCCGGGGGCCCGAGCCGGAGTGTGTTTGCCACCCGTTCCCCGCACCGGGCAAATCCGATCGGGATGAGTTGTGTGGAGCTTGCCGGGATCGAGGGAAACCGTTTGCTGTTGCGGCATATAGATATGCTTGACGGTACACCGGTACTGGATGTGAAACCGTATATTCCGGAAGTTGATGCTTTCCCGCACTCTGCTGCCGGTTGGCGGGATCAGGTTCCGGCGGCTGAAGAGCTGATTTGGAACTTGGAGTACACGCCGCAATTTTTGCATCAGGCTGAGTTTATCCGGAATCTGTCCGGTTTGGATATGGTGAATTTTGCCGGAGTTCAGCTTGCCAATGAGCCGCTGGATTCATCCAGAAAACGGGTGAAACCGGCAGACAACGGCACGTGGATATTGGGATGCCGTACCTGGCGGATCAGGTTTACTGCAGATAGTGAAAAACGACGGGTAGTGGTTGACAGGATAGAATCCAACTATACGGCTGACGAATTGCGTCCGGGGGCGGAAGATAAGTATTTTGATAAGGAATTTCACCGGAGATTTCTCCGGGAAGCAGAACAATAAAATAAAGAGGTTGGTTATGAAGAAAACTGTAAAACTCGGTATGATCGGTTTGGGGGCACGGGGTGAGACGCTGTTGGCGACACTGTTCACCTTTCCACAGGATGAGGTGATCGTATCGGCGATATGTGATGTCAAACAGGAACGCATTGATAAATTTTTCCAGATCATGGCGGATCATAATTATCCCAAAGCGAAAGCGTATACTGATTACCGGGAACTGATAGCCAGTGATGATGTGGATGCCGTGCTGATCCCGACTTCATGGAACAGCCATTTGAAGATCGCTGAAGAAGCGATGAGTCTGGGTAAATATGCCGGTATCGAAGTCGGCGGAGCCTCCTCTATTGATGAATTGTGGCATCTGGTGCGCGCGGCAGAATCCACGGGTGTTTCCTGCATGATGCTGGAAAACTGCTGCTACGGTCGAGATGAATTGCTCTCACTCAACCTTGCCCGCAAAGGCCTTTTCGGTGAATTGATCCACTGCTCCTGCGGTTATGAGCATGATATTGCCGAAATGGCGCATTTGGGCAACCGTGAAGAACGTGAAGCGCACAACTACCGGCGCAACGGTGATCTTTATCCCACCCACGGAATCGGACCGGTCGCGAAAATTTTACGTATCAACCGTGGCAACCGCTTTATGACTTTGACATCCACCGCCAGCAAAGCGCGCGGCTTTACCAAAGAAGCTGAACGTGCCGGACGCGGTTCTGTGGTTTACAATGAGGGTGATATCGTCACCACTGTTATCAAATGTGCCAACGGTGAAACGATCACCATGACGCATGGTGTTTCTCTGCCGCGTCCGTACTCCCGGGACTTCCGGATTCAGGGAACCAAAGGACTTTTCCTTGAAGATACAAAATCGGTCTTTATCGAAGGCATCAGTCCGACGTATGAGAAAATCGACGTTGCCGGCAACCCCTATACGGTGCATGAGTGGACTCCTAAAGAGGAGATGTATGAAAAATACGATCACCCGATCTGGAAAGAGTTCCGTGATAATCCGAGCGGCGGCCACGGCGGTATTGATACCCTGATCCTCCGGGCGTTCTGCGATGCTGTCCGTAACCGCACCACTCCGCCGATCGACGTGTATGACTGCGCGGCATGGATGAGTATCACCTGCTTGAGTGAACAGTCCATATCTCTGGGCAGTATGCCGGTGGCGTTCCCGGACTTCACTGACGGTAAATGGATTTATCAAACGGTCGGCTGTGAGGGTAAATACAGTCTCGACGAAGTTTTTGAATGATCTGTTGGTAAGCAGATAAATTTCAGCCGCACTTCCCGATAAAGAAAGTGCGGCTTTTTTCTGTTCAATATCCAAAGATATTATTTTCTTTTGTCAGTTCAGTGCAAAAGAAATATTCTCTGTGCTTCAGGCACGAAGTGGGCCGGGGAGGCTTTGAAAAATACCGTTTTGGCGGTAAATTCCGCTGTGTAATCCGCCGGTAAGACGGTTTCGCTGAACGGAACAAAATAGTCTTTGTGATAGACTTTACGATCCCACATCAAGCGTTTCATGCGGCTGCCGTTGTGCCTGACCGGGGTAATGATGGTGGCAATGGCGGTTTCTGTCGCCGGATTGAGCATAGCGATTTTAGGCAGATACCCCGATGTCGGAAATTTCCCGTCGGAAGATAATCCGATGTCAACAGAGTCGCCGTCAGGTGTAATACCGTAAAGACGGGTGAAGACAGTTGACCACGGATGCATGAAACAATAGACGTTCGTGACCGATGCCGGACGCAGTGTTTTCAACATGGTGCGTTCAAAAAGAATGCCGCCGGTCAGATTAAATGAATAAGTCACTTCAAAATCGCCGATTTCAGAAACTTTTTCCATGTAAAATGAGTTTTTTGCACTCATTTGCACTTGGGGAACAGCCGTTTTGCCGTCAATGAAGAAGCGGATGTTTTTGACGGTTTCAACTTTGCCGGTTTCTGTGTGTCCGGAACCGATGAAACCTTTGGCACCGGCGGGCATATAGGTCATGCCGTAGTGTGCGCCGGGGTGGTCGATGGCGAGCTGTTCGCCGTCAACTTGAATAGAGTTGATGTTCCACCTTTTTGCGGCATCCAGACGCAGTACGGTTTTTCCGCAGGTAACGGTGATCGAAGAGGGGATTTCCTGTGCCGCAATCAGCAGCGGCAATGCCAGCAGCCCGAGAAAAAACTTTTTCATTTGTGCCATACTTTCTTAAAATCTACCGCCTGCTGCGGATAAAGAAACAGGCGGTACAAGTTTTATTTACAGCAGATCATGCTTCGTTTATTTCAGCATTTTCAGCTTTGTCGATTGCTTCCAGTGCAGCTTTATCCGCCAGTGACATGCTTCCGGAAACTTCACCATTGTCAAGATCATTATCCTTTTTCTGACCCAAGTCCCGGAACAGCTGGATGAGATCCCTGGTACCGCAAATGCTGAACCAGATGGTGGAAACCACTGCAATAATGCCGGGTACAACCAATTGGATCACAAAGAAGTATTTGCTCCAATCGGTATTTGCCCACGGTGAAACGATGTTCCAGAGTGCAGTGAGCAAAAAGAGCAGCAGGAAGTGGTAGATGAAACTGTAGCAGAACACGCTCCATGCCAGAATTTTGTCGCCCCTGGTATATTCCGGAGTGATACCGATGAATTTCTGATACATATTTTTCCAGGTGAAAGAAATTTTCTCCACCGGTTTATTATCCAGAGAGTATTTGCCGCGGTGCAGCATCCGTTCAAGATTGAACGGCTTGCGGTAAGTTATCAGTGATACGATGATATACAGCAATACACTGGTCAACATAGCGAAAAAGAGGATCTCCATTGAGGTGAGCGGGAACTTTTCCGGAGTGGCCGTCCAATCGATATAGGGATGGAAAGGACGGGAAACCGCTCTGAGAAATGTATCCAGACCACCGGCTATACCGATTTTTACGAGGAATGGATAGATGCGTTCGGTCCAGTTGTTCTGGAGGATGAATCCGGCTACAGCGAGGAAAGAACCGCCGCCCAATCCGGCGAAAGCTCCGGCAGTGGTTCCCCAGCGGCTGTAAAGTCCCATCAGACAGACTACGCCGCCGCCGCCCAGCCAGATGGCACCGGTGATCTGGAAGAACATCATGATGTAATCTATCTGGGCAAAATAGAGTGAGAAGAAGTAGGCAAACAGACAGACCAGTATGATACCGGCACGCATCAGCCATAAGTGGGTTTTGGGGCTGAAAGTTTTTCCGGTGATCGGCATGAGCAGATCCTGAACGAGGATCGTACCCCAACTGTGCATATAAGTGGTATCTGTAGAGATGAGCAAAAAGACCATCAACGCACAGAAAATACCGGTGATGCCGATGGGGAAAAGTTCACGCATCGCCACCGGAACCAGCATCTGCTGATAGTAGGTTTTGAAGTTCTGGGGAACGGAACTGTTTTCTTCCACTGTTTTGATCTGCTTTACCACCGCCTTGTAATATGGGGTTTCCTGATTGTTTGACTGGGAGTTTTTCTCTGTTTCAAACTTTTCCTTCGTAAGAGCGGGGATATTTTTGAACTCCTCTTTGAGGTTTTCGCGGATGTTGTCATATTTGGCATCGCGCATAACATCGTCAGCAGCTTTTCCGGCAATGTAGGTACGGACATTTTTTGCTTTATCCGAGAAGTGATAATGGTTGAGGAAAGTGATCGCAGACACGGCGAGCAGTATGTACATCATGGTGGAAAAACCGCCGCGCCAGGTACCCAGCAGACCGCCCATTTTGGATTCATGCGGGGTTTTGGCTGCACCGGCATAGCCGTTGGTTCCGCCCATGCCGAGACGGTTGAGGATCGATGAGAAAATACCGACGAAGACGTAGAAGAGGTTGAATGTCTTCATCTTTTCCATATCAAAGGGATTGAGGAAACTCTCATCATCCACCCGGTTGAGCAGGGTTGGGGCAATTTCGTTGTCCCAACTGAAGTAAATCAGAATAAATGCCACGATGATAACGTACATCGGATAACTGATGATACCCTGGATACAGTCGGTGACCATGATCGTTATCTGACCGCCCATAGTGGCGATTATCAAAGCGATACCGAGGAAAAGTGCCATGATACAGGCGTAGGTGGAAAGCGTAAGTCCGCAAAATTCAAAGTAGTGAGGCAGATCAAGGAAATAGACGAAAAATCTGCCGCCGACTGCAGGGAAAATGGCGTAGTTGAGAATACCGCTCAAACATTGGAGTATTGCCGCAAATATGCGGAATGACCGGCTGTAGCGCATTTCCAGAAACTGACCGATCGTCATCGCTTTGGTTTCGCGGAAACGGTAGGCGCAGTAACCGGTAAGAGCAAAAATCAGTGTCAGGGGGATCGTTATCTGACTCCAGAATGAAATGGAAAATCCGCATTGGTAGTACATTTCCACCAATGCCACCACCGAGATCAGCCCCATACCTGCTTCGCCGCTTGCCACGCATACCACATAACGTCCTGCCACCCGGCTGGCTGAAATGAAGTCCGCTACACTGGTCGCGTATCTCTGACTTTTACATCCGACATAAATCACTACAATAAATGGAATGAATACGATGAGCCAATCTAACCACGACATTTTTTACTCCTACGGTTGTTTTTGTTTCAGGAAAAATAACTCAAATTAATATAACACGCATCATTCTGAAAAGCAATCTGCGTGAAATATTTTTTTACTTTTTTGCTCTGTTCCCGATATTGGTTGATGCCCTCTGTGGCATGTTCAACACACGGGTGCGAGGCGGTTGCCGCCGAGCGCGCAGTCCGCATGCGAATGTACTTTGCGAGCATTTCCATGCGAGCAAAGCCG